>JAZNYL010000085.1:0-47324 GCA_045594445.1 Eubacteriales bacterium | reverse complement strand
TGCGTGTCGCGCTCCGCGTTCGACTCCACTTCGTTCCGCTCAGGATGACACGGGCAGGGCTGCGCATCATAAAAACCGAAAGCAGAAGCCATCAATGACTTCTGCTTTTTCGTTATTTTCCGCTAAATTTTCAGCCCCATGCGGAGGATTTTTATTTTTTGATCAGTCCTTTTTCTTTTTGCAAGCCACCGCTACTGCGGCTGCGACTGCCAGCGCTGCCACGGGTGTGGCTACCGACTTGCATCCGCCCTTGGCGGGCTCTTCACCCTCGACAGGTGCATTCGTTGCGTCCTCTGCGGGCGCGGTGGCCTCTGCTTCGGCAGGTGCACCGTTGAGCACACGGAAACTGTACGCGGGCAGCGTGATGCTATACACGCCCTCGGTGGCCGTCACCTTACCGTCGGATACGATCTGCGAGCCGTCGATGGGCAATTTGTCCTCTGCGAACAAATAACTATCCATCTCGCAATCAAACAGGCTCGTGGAAATATTGACCACCTGCTCGGCTGCCGAGCGGTTAATGGCGATCAGACTCCACTTACCGTCGGGCGCCTTGACGCACACGGCATCGATCAGGCTGCCGTCCTCACCCGTTACGGGATAAATCTCGGAGCCCTTGGGGATATAATTGCAGAGCAGTCCCCATGCATAGTAGGTGGGGCGATAGCTCCATTCCCCGTCGGTCTTGTAGCCGATCAATCCCATGCTCATCAGACCGTAATTGTCGCCGCCGGTCTCGTTATAATAATAGTACACGTCGTGCAGCGGCCAATAGGAAAGTCCGGACGCGCCTGCGCCAAGCGAGTTGACCGCCATGGATGCGATAAACAAGCCGCGCCCGTAGGTTTCGGTGGACGCTGCCGCATACGCGCCCTGCGCGCTGCCGTCACCAAACTCGCCGAACACGTACGGCTTTTCGGTGGAATAGTTGACTCTGCCACCCACAAACTCATCGATCATGTCGTCCAGATACGGCATATCGTAGCTCCAGGAATAGGTGTGCGAGTCAAACATATCACACACGTCATGCAGCGCGTCATACGCACGGCAATACCAGCCAAGGCTTTGCGCGTCGTCCGCACCGATCAGTTTGACGCTCTCCCGCAGCCCCGCGTCCTTCAAATAGGCATCCACCGTCTTGTAATACTCTACGTAGCGGTCAAAATCCACCGCACCGCCCGATACCTTAAAGGAATAACTGGGCTCGTTTTGCAAAATCACGCCCTTGACGCAATCATACCCTAACTGCTCCTTGATATAGCGCAGCACCGTGACCACGTTCTCAGCCATTTCGTCCAGATCGTTGGGCGCACTGAGCCAGTCGCCGCAATCGGGATAGGACAGCCAATCCCCTGCTGCTGCGCCCCACCAGGTCAGCGTCACGTCCACGCCAAGCTCCTGGCAGACCTTCAGATATGCAAAGGTACACTTGACCTCGTCCGAATCCCAACGGAAGTTGGCGAAATCTCCACTCTTCGGATCGCCATTATCGTTTACGGGCTCAAACCACTCGGGCATGACCATCATACGCACGCTCTGCAGCCCCATTTCGTCCATGCGCTGCTTGATCAGATCCAGATCCTCGTCGGTCACGCCGCGCTCTTTGTTGACAGGTAGCAGCAGCTTGGGATCCCACTCGCATCCAAGTCCGACCGTCTGGAATTTGTTGGGCGTCTCGGAAACCGCCAGATGATACGTGCCGCTCTTGGCCTCTGCGCCGATGTTGGTCATTTCCCGGAGCACCACGTTATCCACCAGCACGCTGCCCGTGCTGAACCAAAGTCTGGGGCCTGCGTTGACCGAGACGGCATTTTCATTGGTGACAGTAAAGATAAAGTTGATCTTGACCCAATCATCGCTGGTGCCGTAATGCGAGGAGGAAGCCATTTCTCCAATATTGTTCCCCGCGGCATCGTACATGGTCATGCCTAAAATGACGCCCGAGCCCTCGGGAGAAACGTTCTCGTACTTGACGTCCGCCTGCAAAACATAGGTTTTGCCATACTTCATGTTCCCATACTGGAACACGCCGTTGGCCATGGGCGTTTTATTGGTGATGCGCAAAGCACCCGAACCGTCCACGCCCTCGCCCTTGGCAAATTCCGCCGTACAATTGGCAGGATCATTGCTCCAGGATTGCCAGTTATTCAGTTTTCTTTCAAAATCTCCGTTCTTGAACATATTATCCTGTGCTGCACCTGCACTAAAAACAGCACAAGTTGAAAGCAAAAGCAGGCAGGAGATCCCTGCGCAGATCCAACGCTTGAACATATCCAAATCCTCCGTTGTCATATTTTTTGATCATTTTTATTATATCATACCGCATTGTCACATGTCAAGAAGCTTTTGATCATTACAAAAGCTCCCCTGCCCGAAGGCAAGGGAGCCGTTTTTTAGGCAATATTGAAGAACTTTAC
Source organism: Eubacteriales bacterium (assembly GCA_045594445.1). Lineage (GTDB taxonomy): Bacteria > Bacillota > Clostridia > Oscillospirales > CAG-272 > SVQP01. The sequence goes on along the minus strand of JAZNYL010000085.1, from coordinate 44,907 downwards.
GTACCAGATCACGTTAAAGACAATACCGATAGCAAGGAAAATCAACCCCATAATCAGGATGCACGCATCCGTGGGAGCTTTTTTCTCGCTCATCTTGCGCTCACGGTAATCCTTATACAACTCCTGCTTTTTTCTGCCGCCCGGAACAAACCAAGCCAACACGGTGTTGCGGATGACAAAGCCAATACCGATCAGCGCACCTTGATTGCTGATAAAGATCATACCTGCATACATGGTCATCAAAATGCCCGAAACGAAGAATCCGTCCGCCAAAACCTGCACGTTGTGCGCAGGATTCTCGTTGAAAAATCCTCTGATTCCGAACACGGCCACCGTGATCACGGCAGCGATGCCAAAGCAGATCAAATACTTGATCAGTAAACTCTTGTTTTCCTGTTTCACTACGTCTTAACCTTCTATCTCGCCGCTGATAATCTTCTTATACTTCGCCTCTTCTGCATCGTTACAGTAAACGAAGTGTCCGGGGCTGATCTCGCGGAAGGAGGGCGCGTCGGTCGAATAATCATGCTCTGCAATGGGATTGTAGGTGATTCTCGTACGCTGCTTCTCGTATACCGGGTCGGGCAACGGAATTGCGGACAGAAGCGACTTGGTGTAAGGATGCAGAGGATGCTTGAACAGCTCATCCGAGTCGGCAAGCTCTACCATCTTACCAAAGTACATAACACCGATTCTGTCAGAGAAATACTTGACGACAGACAGGTCGTGCGCGATGAACAGAACCGTCAGGCCCTGGCTCTGGCGAAGATCGTTGAGCAGGTTGATAACCTGTGCCTGAATGGATACGTCCAGCGCGGAAACGGGCTCGTCCGCAATGATCATTTCAGGCTGCATGACAACGCTTCTTGCGATGCCGATACGCTGACGCTGACCACCAGAGAACTCGTGAGGATAACGGTCTGCGTGCTCACGCACAAGGCCAACCGTCTCCAGAATCTCGTAAACCTTCTCGTTGATGTATTCCTTGTCGGTAATACCGTTGATGATCATACCCTCCGCGATAATATCACGAACCGTCATACGGGGGTCAAGAGACGCGATGGGGTCCTGGAAGATCATCTGGATCTGGGTGATATACTTGCTCTTCTGTGCAACGCGGCGTCTGTTCTTGTACTCTCTCTTGAGTGCTTTGGTCTGCTCAGCGTCGCCCTTTGCGGCTGCGAACTTTTCTGCAAATTCCTCGTCCAAAGCCTTAACCAGAGAAGCCGAATACTGCTTATCAACTTCCTTGTGGTCAAACTTTGCGTCGCGGATCAGCGCCTTGTTCTTTGCCACGGTTTCAGCCAGCTCGGCCTTGATCTGCTTGATCTCGGCCTGAACGGTTGCAGGATTTGCGCTCTTGTCTGCCTTGAGCGCCTCAATCTTCTTCTTTGCGTCAGCACGTGCTGCGGCAATTGCATCCTTGTAGGAGCGAGTGCCCGCACCGATTCTCTGACCCTTGAAGTATACGTTACCGGAGGTAATGTCGTAAAGCTTGATGATGGAACGGCCGGTTGTGGTCTTACCGCATCCCGACTCGCCAACAAGACCAAAGGTCTCGCCCTTACGAATCTCAAAGCTGACGTCGTCAACTGCCTTGAGGTCCTTGCGTCCCAGACGGAAATACTGGCAAAGATGGTCTACTTTCAGCAATACTTCTTGATTCTGCTTATCCATTATTGCCACCTCTTTCTTTCATTCGTCTGATACGCTCGGTAATGATCTTGGGCTTCTCAACCTTGGGAGCATTGGGATGGAGCAACCAGGTTGCCGCATAGTGCGTGGGAGATACCTGCGTCATAGGCGGCTGCATTTCGAAGTCGATCTGCATTGCGTACTTGTTTCTTTCCGCAAATGCGTCTCCAACGGGAGGATAGATCATGTTCGGGGGCGTACCGGGGATAGCATCCAGCTTTTCGTTGGTATCCAGGTCAGGCATGGAAGCCAGCAGTGCCCAGGTATAGGGATGCTGAGGATTGTAGAATACTTCCTCGGAGGTACCGTACTCTACGATCTTACCTGCATACATAACGGCAATTCTGTCTGCCATGTTTGCAACGACGCCAAGGTCGTGCGTAATAAAGATAATGGAAAGGTTACGCTCTCTCTTGAGCTTATTGATCAGCTCCAGAATCTGCGCCTGAATGGTTACGTCAAGTGCGGTGGTAGGCTCGTCGCAGATCAGAATGTCGGGGTTTGCCGACAGCGCGATTGCGATAACGATACGCTGACGCATACCGCCGGAGAACTCGAACGGATACTGACGGTAACGCATTCTTGCCTCGGGAATACCAACCTCTTCCATGAGCTTGATTGCCTTTTCCTTTGCAATTCTCTTGGTCAGCTTGTAAACGACCTGAGAAGCCTTTTCCTTAAGGTAATCAACGATTTCCACGCAGCGCTTGTCAAAATCAACGCTTGCTGCGCTTTCAACGTCTGCCTGGAACTTGTTCATCACGCGCTTCAGAACCGAAACAATGGTCTCGATCTGTACCTCGGGCTCGATTACGGACTTAGGAACAACCGTCCAGTCCACATTCTTACCCTTGGCAAGCAGTCTCTCTCTCTTTTCGGTCTGCTTCTTGAATCGCTGCTCTTCCTTGGGATTATTCTTGATATAGAAGAAGTACTTCTCCACTTCTCTTTCAAGAGCACCACCAAAGGTGTACGCAACGTTATCCTTGATCACGGCCAGCGGATCAATTGCTGCCAGCACGCTCTTATTGACTCTCTTGACAACCTCGTCTGCTTCACGTGCGGTAAAGTTACCCGCCTTGAAGAAGTCGATGGTGTTCCGGAGATCCTGAATGGCTTGTGCCTTATTGGAGAGCGTCTGGTTAAAGGAATACTGAACCGCGAGCTTTTCCAGCTCCATAAAGGAATTCATAAAGTCTTCCATCAGGAACTTGATTGCAATCTCGTTTGCCTCTTCTGCAGGCATTTTGCTCAGATCCACCTGGGGATGCTTATAGGTATAGTAACCGATTCTGAAGAAGTTATAGGGAGTCTGCACAACCATATCCTGTGCGGTTGCCTTGATCGCCTGCAAAACCTCAACGGTCTCGGGGGATGCATCCTTCTGTGCGGCGTTCGCACCAACCAGCTTCTTGACCGAGTCACCCAGAGAAAGCTTAGCCTTCTCCACGCGGATTGCAGCGTCAAGAGCTGCAATATGCGCCTTGAGTGCATCGGTATAGCTTGCGGTAAAGTACTTATCGTCAATCTGCTTGAGCTTGCGCGCAACCTGCTTCAGATCGCCAACAACGTCGATCTTCTGCTTCTTCTCGGTCATGAAGAGGAAATCCTCCACGATCGCGATCATTTCCTCGGTGTGCGTGCGTGCCTCAGTGTAGCTGTTCTCCAGCTTGATGGACTGAATGTTGAAGTTATCAAAGGTCTTGATAAACTTATCAACGTCAGCAGCGGTAAAGCCGGTAGCCTTGCCATCAGCGATGGCCTTCTTCATCATATCGGACAGCTCGGCCAGCATCTTGTTGAACGAAACACGGCCTTCCTTGCGGTTTGCCTTGTTCTTGAGCAGCATAGCCTCGGTGATCTGTCTACCGATACGCATGATGGGGTTGAGCGAAGAAAGCGGATCCTGGAAGATCATCGCGATCTTGTCGCCGCGCAGCTTGTGCATTTCTTCCTCGGGAATACGAACCAGATCCTGACCGTCGTACAGGATCTCGCCGCCCTCGTAGATTGCGTTGACTGCGGAAATGCCCATAATTGCCTTGGAGGTTACCGACTTACCCGAGCCGGACTCACCTACGATGGCAAGCGTTTCGCCCTTATAAAGGTCGAACGAAATATCACGTACAGCCTGCACCTTGCCGCCGTCTGTACGGAAGGAAACCTTCAAATTATTAACTGACAGTTTAACTTCTTTATTCATCTCTTACTCCTCCGATCCTCTGAGCGACGGGTTGAACGCGTCTCTCATACCGTTACCGAACAAGTTGAAGCTGAGCATCATCAATACCAAGAAGATGCAGGGGAAGAATGCCGCATACGCCGCACCTGCGGTGATAGAATCCTTGCCCTTTGCGATCATAGTACCCACCGAGGTAATGCGGCCGGCGTCCAGGTTGATAATTCCCAAGTAAGTCAAGCTGGTTTCAGAGTAGATCATGGACGGGATTGCCAGAGCTACTCTGGTAACGATGGTACCGATACCGTTGGGGAAGATGTGCTTGAACATGATTCTTGCATCACCCGCACCCAAGGTTCTTGCAGCCAGAACGTACTCCTGGTTCTTGAAGCGGTAGAACTGCATACGGGTTGTGCCCGCCATGCCGATCCAGCCGGTTGCAAAGAATGCAATGAACAATACCAGCACGTTTTGGATATTTGATAGCTGGAACCAACCGTGCTCCAGGATCAATGCGCCCAGGTGGAACTGAAGAAGCGTAATGACGATCATGGAAGGAACCGAACCCAGAATTTCGCAGAATCTCTCCATTGCAAGGTCGAGCTTGCCGCCGAAATAGCCGGAAATGGAACCCCAGATGACGCCAACGATAAAGTTGACTGCTGCAACAACGGATGCAAAGATAAAGGAGAATCTCGCACCGTTGGCAAGGCAGGTCAGAATATCCTTACCGTTCTTGTCGGTACCGAAAATAAAGTTAGGCTCACTGATGCCATCCTTCTTGACCTGCGTGTGCGTGTAGGTATAGTACTCATAGTACTCGGCTCTTACCTCAATACCACCGTCAACCTTACGGCCGTAAGCGTAGTAGTAGGTCTTGCCGTTTTCCTGAACACCGTCCTCACCCTCAATTCTCAGAGAGTTGTAGTCGGCAACCAGGCTGCTCTTATCCTCTTCGGTATACTTCCAGTAGTTGGGGATGATGTTGCCGTCCTTATCGGTCTTGGGACGCAGAACGGAAGCCTTCAGGTTTTCCACCTCATAGTAGATGTTTGCGTCATACTTGTTCTTTTCCTGCATGTTCTTTCTGTCGCTGTAGGACACGATAGGATACAGAACCTGCTTGCCGGTATCGTTCTGATACTGCTGAATAGCCGCAAACTCTTCCGGAGAAATGATCTTATACTTACCAAAGCCAACGCCGTGGTAGGCATCAAAGCGGTAAGTATAGAGCGAGCCGTCCTCGCTGACGGTGTACTCACCGTTCTTAATGACGTCCTGGCCGATCTCCTGCATCAGAGCAAGGTCCTTGAGGTACGTGATATAGTTCGCGTTCTTAACCTTGCATCCATCCCAGAAATCTATATTGCTGTTAGCAAAGACCTCAAGTCTGGGAGGCGTATACATATACGTTGCATCGTAATAAGGAACGGTATAAGGTGTGAAGAAGGGTGCAAAGATTGCAAACAGGATCAAAAAGGAAATGACGATGCCGCCAACAACTGCGCCCTTATTCTTGCAGAAACGGCGGAATGCGCCCTCAAAGTAGCTGACAGGCTTTGTGTCAAACTTCTTATCGTGGCCAATGTCGCTTCTCTGGACAAATTGGAATTTTTCTGCGGGGATGTTTTGATATTGATTTGTCATATTACTTCGCCCCCATTCTGATTCTCGGATCGATAAATCCGTAGCTGATATCGATTACGATACCTGCAGTCAGACCGACCAGCGTATAGAAGCCGGACAGCAGCATGAAGAAATCGTAGTCTTTTGCAGTAATTGCGCCCAAATACAGACCACCGACGCCGTTGATGCCAAACATCTGCTCAATGATCAGCGAGCCCGAAAGAACGCCGACAAACTCAGAGAGGATGGAGGGGAAAATAACGACCATGGAGTTACGCATTGCATGGCGGAAGATCGCCTGTCTCTTGGTCAGGCCCTTGGTTCTTGCCAGCAGCATGAATTCACCGGTCAGAACCTCGGAAAGCTCTGCACGGGTGTAACGTGCGTATCCCGCAATGGAGCCCAGGCAAAGAGCAAATACTGCGGGCAGCATGGAATGGAATACCGGCCACGAGAAGTACTGGTCGTTTGTCAACATGGACAGCGGGAACCAGCCCAGCTTGAAGCAGAATACGTACTGAATCATCAACGCCAGAACGATGGAAGGCACCGAGATCAACAGAATGATGAAAATGTTGATGACCTGGTCCTGCCACTTGTTCTTTTTGAGCGCGGCCAGAATACCCAAGCCCAGACCGATCGGAACACCGATCAATGTGGAATAGATATTGATCAGGATTGTGGGGGGAAGATGGTCTGTAAATACCTCCCAAAGATCCATATTCAGATATTCGCCGTAGGTGGTGGCGATACCGAAGTCACCTTCGGTGATGATTCTCTTGAAATAGTTACCGTACTGAATCAGAATCGGTACTCTATCGTAGGTCCAGACACCGTTGGTGCCCTCTTGGATATTGGTGATCCAGCCTCTGCCCTCCAGCGTCTTCATGACGACGATGGGATCCTGTCCGGGAAGCGCATTCGTGGGAATGGGCAGCAGCTTGATGAGTACAAAGCACATCGTGAAAATGATGAGGAATGTAAACAGCATCAAGCCCAGACGCTTGGTCACATATTTAAACATATACATAGGTATCTCTCCTCTGTTTTTGTTTTTTGCAAAGTCAGATCCTTGCACACCGCACCGAAATCTTGGTTCCGGGGGCCATCAGCAAGGTGTGCGCAAACGCTTGCGCGGGATATAGAAGGTAACGTAAGCTTTGCGCGGCTCATAGCCGCATGGTATGATATAGCCAAAGAGAGGCGAGCTTCTCGAAAAAAAACAAGGAAATAACTCGCCGAAAGGACGAAAGTTCGTCTCTCTTCGGCTATAGCGCGTATTCTGTGCCGTTTTTCACAGCACAATAAAGGCGAAATCAGCGGTGGGCGAAAGGAGTTCGCCCACCGCCTCTTTTATGACTTAATAAATCTTATTAAATCGTTTTCTGAATTACTCAGACTTCTTGTACTCGGCGGAGAGGTCGTTACCGTTAGCAGCAACGAATTCAGCCCATTCAGTATCGGTGTACTGAACTTCGATGTATCTCAGACCGCCGAAGCCCATGAAGGTGTGCTCGTCTTCAGAGAAGTAAGAGAACTTAGCGCCCAGGAAGGATCCGCCGCCGTCAGCGATCAGCATAACGGAACGGGACTCCTTGATGGTAACCTCTTCCAGAGCGGAGAGGATCATCAGTCTTGCTTCGGTGGGAGCAAAACCGTCGCCCCAGTTGTAGGTCTTTTCCTGTTCCTCGGAAGCTGCCAGACCGTTCAGGCAGTAGTACCAGTTCTGGATGCTCATGGTGATGGTCTCACCTGCACCCTCGTAGTCACCTGCGGGCATGGTCAGAGTCATAGGAATGGAGCTGGTATCCCAGTACATGTGGTAGTTCAGGGAGTCATCGGGGTTAACGAATGCGCCGATGATGTCGAAGGGGTTGAATGCGTTACCGGAGAAGCCGTAACCGAAACCGATCTGAGTTGCGCCGGAACGGAATGCTTCTGCCCACTGAGAACCAGCGGATGCGTCAAATACAACGTCGATCTTGTCCTCAAGAGCAGTGCCCTTGGTCAGATCGTCCAGGATACCCTGGAGGTACTCAGCTCTGAATCTCTGCTTATCGGTATCGGAAGAAGAACCGTAAACGAGAGTGATGTTCTTGGAGGAATCATAGCCGTACTTGTCGGGATCTGCAAGCAGAATGTCGATAGCGGCCTTCATCTTTTCCTTAGCAAGGGTGGGGTTGTAACCGGTCAGTGCGTCGTAAGCCTCGTCGGTGGTCAGGTTGGTCAGCTCGCCGCTGGACCACTTGCCGTCCTTCTGCTCGAAGCCGTAAGCGCGGAGGATACCTTCCTTAGCGATGGTGGTGTTACGATACTGACCACCGTCTTCCAGCTCAGGAGAGTTCTCAATGTCATAGTAGTAAGCAACGTTGATCAGACCGAAGCAAGGAACGGCAGAACCGGGCCAGATCTTTTCAACGACGTCACTTCTGTTCAGAGCGAGGTTGAATGCGTGACGGAATTCCTGGATAGCAAGAATACCGTTGTTGTTCTGGCTGTTCTTCAGAACATCCAGGTTGGAGTACAGCTGCATACCGAAGGTACCGGTAGAGGTAGAGGTGAAGTAAACGTACTTGGAGTCGAGGTATTCTTCAACGTTCTCAGTCTGCAGAGAAGCGTCGTCGTAAGTACCGTTCAGGAAGCCCATCCACTTGGTGTCGAATTCAGCAACCTTACGGCAGTTGATAGCGGTAATGTTGTACTGGTTCTTGTACTGTTCCATGTTCCAACCGTACCAGTACTCGTTCTTCTCGAGCTTGTAGTGAGAACCTGCCTCGAACTGGGTCAGCTTGTAGGGACCCCAGGAAGCGGTGGTCTCGAGAGAGGAGTTGTACTTGGAGGTCCAGAGAGTAGCACCTGCTGCAGGCTCAATTCTTGCAGCGTCATACTTTGCCTTGTGAACCAGAGGCAGGCTGGAGAAGTAGTAGGGAGCCCATACGGACAGAGTACCGTCTTCTCTCAGGAATTCAAAGTTGATGTCCATGCAGACAACGATTGCGTTCTCCTCGGGAATAGCGTAAACGCCAACGGTGTCCCAAGCAACCTCATCGCCGTAGCCGGAGAGGTAGAACAGGGTTTCCATGAACAGCTGTTCCTGGGTGGTTGCATCCATGGAGCTCCAGTCCATGCCGAAGGGCATCAGAGCGTAAGCAACCAGCTCCTTAGCAGTATCCATGTTGTCAGCAGTGATCAGGGTGTAGCCATACTCGTTAGCTGCATCCTCGATAACCTTCAGAGCAGCAATAGCCTCATCGGTGCCAACGTAGTTGTTGATCAGCTCGTTGAGGGAGTAGCTTGCCAGGGTCATGCCGGTGGTGGTGGTGTTCAGGTAAATCTCAGCACCATCCAGGTTGAAGGAGTAGTCGGGGGTGTCCTCAGCGCCGTAAGCGGGAACGACGGGAGCGTAAATGGGAGCGCCGGAGAAGAAGTATTCCTTAGCGTTCTTGATTCTGAGGGTATCGTAGTAGGTGTTAGCGCGGAAGTTCATGAAATCGGGGTCCAGAACCTGCTGCATGGTCCACTCAAAGTCAGCAGCGGTGATGGGGGTACCATCATCCCACTTCAGGTCGTCACGCAGGGTGATCTTCCAAGCGTAGCCGCCTTCAGCCTTCTGCTCGTCGGTGTAGCCCCACTTAGCATCAACAGTGGAGGTTACGTCCTCAAGCTTGGTAGCTGCGGAGTAGTTGGTGGTGTACGCGCCGGGAACGATCGCGTCCTTGTTGATAGAGCCGTCCGCATTGAACTTCTGGTCGTTCTCGAACTTATAGTCGTAGTCGAAGAAAGAAGAACCAATGTAGCTCATGATCTGAGTATCATTGTTGTCAGCGTAGGTCAGCTCATTCCAGTTACTGGGCATTACGCTGGTAGTGGTGTTGTACTCTGCCTGCTTGGGAACGTACTGTTCAACAGGAGTGTTGCCTTCAGCATCGGTGGAGCCTTCTTCAACGTCAGGGGTCTTAGGACCACAGCTGGCAACCATCAGTGCAACCAGAACCAGACACATAACCATAGTAAGAATGGATCTGAAATTCTTGTTCATAAATATGTCCTCCATTTATGAAATTTTGTTTATTGTTTCATCTCGATCTCACAGAATCTCTTTCGTACTGAATGCGTGATCCCTCAGAAAAACCCTACATTCAATATAAAAAACAGACTGCGTGATTATATGAACGTGAACATTGTATCACATAATTTTTCTTTTGTCAACCTTTTTATGAACGAAAATTCAAATATATCAAGGAATTTTTAGAAAATTTTTTATTTTTTCAAAAAATTTTTTGCAAGTTTTATTTTTTTGCTTGCATAAACACCCCGAAAAGTCGGCAATCACACCCGTGCAAAAATTCCGTTCGCGCCGCCCTTGCATCCTCCGCTGCAAGCCCGTAAGCTACCCATGGGATGAGGTACGCAAAATCTGCACTTCTCGCCCCGTTTCCGCACGTCGCCGATCAAAAAATCTTTACCTTTTTATTATAGTATGTCTTATTTAATCGAAAGTGCCCCGGGCACGCGTTTGGTCCGGGGCACTTTTTCCGATTTTTCTTATCAAGGTGACGCGCACCTGATGCGACAGCGAATCAGCTCCGGATGGCTCGAGGCAAAAAATGCAACCGAAGCCCTTCAAAATTTCAACGCGTTTTCAACGCCCACCTCGCTGTTTGCGTGCGAATTGCATAAATATGCGTTCTTTTCTCGTTCACATTTTATACATTATGCGTCACTTGTCTACGACAAAAACGTCAGATTCTATACTTGTTTCTTCTGTCCAAGGACATGCGAAAATCAATGGATTCGTCGGGTGGGCACAAGTCCCACGCCTCGTCCGCAAGCATTTCCAGCTCCTGCTCGGTCGGGTTTTTCACACCTCGTTCTGCCGCCAGACGCAAAGCGCACATGCCAAACCAAAGATCGGTCAGCGTGGTCTCTCCCTCGCTGATGGCGTGGTGCTCCGCCCCAAAAAAGGTCTCAAGATAGTCGATTTTTCGCAATTTCAGCGCGGTTTTTGCCACAGTGATCGAAATTCTGTCGTCTTTTTTGCAGTTTTCGGGCAGCGACTCGTACAGATACCACGCTTTTTCATAGTATCCGCAGCCGTTCAGATACTGCAGATACTCACTTGCAAGCGCAAAGTCGGCATACGCTCCCGGCAGCGCGATTGCTTGGTCATAATATGCCTGCGCGCCCGCGTCATTGTCCGCGCGACGCTCCAGAATGGCCAGATTTCGCAGCGCCCAGCAGTTTTGGACAAGCTGCGCGGACAACGCCCACGCCTCCCGAGCCGCCCTTGTTGCCGCATCGTCCTCGGCCTTGTCGTAAGCCTTGGTCGCAATGACCTCTGTATTGTGGCATTCGTAGGTCGCGACGCCAAGATGAAGCAGGTTATGCCACGTTTTGGGTGCATTTTGCAGGCGAGAGAGCCACTTGGGGCTGACCATATACGATACCGGCACCGCCGCGGGATCCCGATCAGGCAGACTGCCCGTTTCAAGCAGCGTAAGCCAAGGCCGCTCTGCTTCGCCGATAGCTGAGCGCGGAAAGCACATAGATGCAGGAGCAATACCGTCGCCGTCCTGCGCCATTCTGACAATCTCCACGGCGCCAAATCCCGAACCGTAATGCCCGATTTGGTCTTCATTTACCGGCAGAATTGCCAATTTACACATATTTTCATGGATTTTCCGGATGTCCTCGGCGCCAATCACGTCGTCAATCGCCTTGCCCATATAAGCAACTGCGTCGTCGTAGTCCACGTCCAGCATGCGCGAGCCATCCAGCTGTAAGCCTCCGTAGCACTGCGTCCATTCGTACACGCAGCCCGCAGGCATGGGCTTATCATGCAGCTGCGAGGGCGCAATGCCGGCCTGGATCTCTGCATAATACCCCGTTCCCTTGCCGTCCGACAAATATTCCTGCCAATGCACGCCCGCATTGTGCGTGCCCCATGTAAACAGCTTTTTGAAAAGTAACGGTGCGGTTGATCTTTCGTAGAATACCGAGCCATCCTCGTACGCCGCAGCCTCCCAAGTGGACGCGTTTTCGTCCTCGCATTGAATAAAATAATCGTACGCGCGATCGGCATTCTCGGGGTAGGTCGCGTCAATGCCGTCCATGGCAACCAGAGCAGGCAGCGTTTCATAGCGGCAAGCGCCACCCACAAACGAAATCACCTCTTTATGGCTCGCCAGCACGCGCACGCGCCGCTCTGCACGCACCGCAATGTTGGTCCACCAATAGGTAGTGGTGTCGCGGTCAAAGGGATTGATCAGCTTGACATGCGAATACAGGCGTTTCTCGCCTGCAGGCAGGTGGAAATCAACCTGCCAGAAGATACTTTTGTTACGTTCAAACTCATAAATACGCAGAAAATCGTTGCCTGCTCCGTCCGAAAGCACGGCCGCGTACACGTTATCGCAGGTGGTGTATGTGTGGCCAAAGTTACCCACGTTCCATTCTATTCCGCCCGAAAGCCAGGCGTTACGAATGGCCAGATTGCCCGGTTGAATGACGGGATTGGCAAACAACAACTCCTTTTTTGCGACCTTGTCGTAAAGCGAGTGCAGTCTGCCGCCCAACGAGGGCAAAAAGCGCGCACGCAGATACTCGTTTTCCAGCACGTACGAGGGCAGCTGCAAAAGACCGCGGCTGCGATCGTATCTGTCCTGCGTCATATACGGCAGCACCTTGGTCATGCAACCCAAGTGCTCACGCAAGGACGCGGGAAAATCCCCGTCGGTACGGGCAGGATCTGCTCTTCTTGCACGGAATTTCGGCAACGGATTCTGCCCTTTTGGCACGTTCCCGCGAATTTCAAACGTTTCAAATACGACGCTCATGTGCTTGTCTCCTTCCGAAGTCTCATTCTACATTCTGCATTCTACATTCCGAATTCTGCATTGACAAAAGATACTGCCTTAGCAGTATCTCTTTGCCATCTCCGCCATCATCTCGGAAATCTTGATATTCTGCGGGCAAACGTCCTCGCATGCGCGGCAGGCGATGCAGGCAGAGGGCTTTTGCTCATCAGGCAACGCCTTGATCTGCGCTCTGACCTCTCCGACGTTCTCGGGGTACATTTGCGCGTTGTATAACTTAATCATTTGTGGAATTTCCAACCCTTGTGCGCAATAAGGCGTACAATAACGGCAAGAAGTGCAAGGTAAAGTCTTCTTGGCGATCATATCGTCCGCAATCTCCATGACTGCCTGCCACTCGGCCGCGTTCAAGGATTTCTCCGATTCAAAGGTTTCAATATTCTCGCTCAGCTGCTGCATATTGGACATACCCGACAGTGTAACCACCACCTCGGGAATGGTCTGCAGGAAGCGGAACGCCCACTCGGGTGCGCTGACACCGGGACGCAGCGCGTCCAGCTTTGCCGCGTACTCGGGCTCAAGAGCTGCCAAGCGACCGCCGCGTACCGGCTCCATAACCCACACGCCAAGGCCGTGGGAGCGGATCAGCTCGATCTTTTCCTTGGCACTCTGCAGCTTATAGTCCAGGTAGTTAAGCTGGATCTGACAGAACTCCATTTCGGACGCGTACTTATCAAGAAACTTTTTCATGGTAGCAAGCGTGCCGTGCGTGGAAAAGCCGAGGTGCTTGATGCGGCCGGCCTTCTTCTCGGAAATCATGTACTCCACGTCGCCATACTTCTCGGTATCCATGTATTGCTCCACGTTGTGCTCGGACACGTTGTGGATCAGATAATAGTCAACGTAGTCCATGCCCAGACGGCGCAGCTGCTCCTCAAAGATCTCCTTGCCGCGTCCCCAGAAGTCTGCGGAAAAGCCCGGAAATTTGGTCGCTACGTAAAAGTTCTCTCTTGGATACTTTGCCAAAGCGCGGCCGATAAACTCCTCGCTCTTGCCCTGGTGGTACACCCATGCGGTGTCAAAATAGTTAACCCCCTTGGAAATGGCATAGTCCACCATTTCACCAAGAGCCACCTCGTCGATATCCGCGCCATTCTCGGACTTCTGCGGCAAACGCATGCAGCCAAGGCCAAGTGCGCTGAGCTCCACGCCGTTCAAATTCTTATATAACATATTTTCAGCCTCCGTGTGCTTTTTTCTTTCATTATACAGGAAAATCCCGCTCTTTGCAAGACGTTGCGCCAAAAAAAACGTCACACCCTTGACTTTGGCAAAAAAGCGTGTTACAATAAATGCAACTGAATACCGTTCGCGGTCAGGCTCCGTGGTACAAGCCTCGGATCAGGGGGAAGTTCGGTGAAAATCCGTCGCAACCATCATTACCGTCAAAGTCGGAATACCCGCCGGTCGCGCCAAAGGAAATTACTTTTGGATATGAAAAGTGTAGCCAATAATTCGTTCGCGCAAAGGGGTGAGTGTACCCATTTGTTCGGACGGGATTGCTGCGCTTTTTTGCCTTACAGAGGTAAAAGAGCGTTTTTTGTTGGTTTTCTCGAGGGGTTATGTGAGAAAACCGTTTCCGTTCTTTTTGAGCAAAAAGGCCCAAAAAGAACCAAAAAGGCCAAGATTATTTCGCCTCTGCGGAGGCGACCAAGGGCGCTGCCCTTGGAACCTGCGACCTTTTTGAAAAAAGGTCGATCAAAAACTTTCAAGAGAAGGAGATCGTCATGAGCGAAAAGCTGACAAAGCAAGACTGCATCCATCTGCTCGTGCGCAAGCACGCAGAGCTTGGCGGTGAGCGTTTTCCCAAGCGTTCGGATTTCTCCGAGCGCGAAGTGGTGGCCATCAAGGCGTTTCTCGGCCCTTGGCCGCGCGCGCTGGAAGCCGCAGGTATCAAAGAGCCCCGTGACGACGGCCGCGCCGAGAAAAACAAACAAAAGCACATCCGATCCAAAAGATTACGTACCGAGGCAAAGCTGGCAAAACGCGCATCTGCAAAGGATGAAGCGCCTGTGCAGAGCAACAAAAACAATCAAAAAAAGGAGAACTCCCCATGAAAAAAGTCATCACACTCTTCACAACTCTTGCGCTGCTGCTCTCTCTGCTTGCAATCGGTGCTTCTGCCGAGGAAAAATCCACAAGCGTTCAGACAACCTTGGACACCGCATACGTCACGGTTGCCGTCAAGGGCGAGCTTGTTGCCGTGCAAGTACCTGTCGTACTTGACGATTACGATAACGACGGCGCACTCACCGTCAACGACGCGCTGTACGGTCTGCACGAAAAGTCCTATGAAGGCGGCGCTGCCGCAGGATATGCCTCTTATCAAAGCGACTACGGCCTGAGCATGAGCAAGCTGTGGGGCGACGAGTCCGGCTCTTTCGGTTACTATCTCAATAACGCCTCCTGCATGAGTCTCGTTGACACGGTCAAGGACGGTGACCACGTCACCGCTTTCGTTTACGCAAGCTCGGACTGGAGTGACGTTTACACGTATTTCGACGTTCCCTCCGCCACCTGCGAGCCGGACGGCGAGATCACTCTGACCCTGATGGCTGCAGGCTACGACGAGAACTGGAACCCCATCACCTATCCCGTAGAGGGTGCAACTGTCACAATAGACGGTCAGGCAACCTCGTTTGTAACCGATGCCGAGGGAAAGGTCACGCTGACAGCAAAAGCAGGTGAGCACGTCATCAGTGCAACACACACTACCATGACGCTTGTGCCTCCCGCATGTACCGTGACGGTCAACAAGCCCGAGGGTGGCTGCAAGGCTACCGCAAGCGCATCCCTGATCGCGCTGTTGCCTCTTGCATACCTCTGTATCAAGCGTAAGGAGAGCTGACGCATGAAAGCAAGACTTTGGGCACTTGTCTCTGGCCTTTTGTGCTTGGTTCTTTGCTCAGGCATCCTCGGAACAAGTGCCGAGAGTCCGCCAAATCATGCACAAGACGTTTATGACAGCATTTTAGCCTTTTCACAAGGCGAACGTACAACACAAGAATGGATCGATACCGCGCTTTGTGCGCAAGCAGGCACGGGCGCGGAATGGTATATTCTCTGCCTTGCACAAAGCGGTGAATATGATTTCTCCGCTTACGAATCCGCTCTTCTGACCTACCTTGACCAAAATACCGTCCCCTCTGCCACAACCAAGCAAAAATACGCGCTGGTGCTTGCGGCCGTTGGAAGCACAGACGCGTACATCGGCAAGACGGCCGACACGACGGTTGGCTATCTCGGCATCATGAGCTACGCATACGGCCTTCACCTGACCAATAACGGCTACCAAACGCCGCTTTCACAGGGTGAGATCGTGCAAAAAATTCTTGCCCTGCAAAAAGAGGGCGGAGGCTGGGCAATTTCAGGCACGAATGCGGACGTTGACGTGACCGCCATGGTGCTGCAAGCTCTTGCCCCTTATTACGGCAAGCATGCCGAGGTGACCGCTGCCGTGGATACCGCACTTTCCATCCTCTCTGCGCGTCAGCAGGAGGATGGCGGCTTTGTCAGCTACGGTATATCCAATCCCGAGAGCGCCTCGCAGGTCATCATGGCGCTTTGCGCCTTGGGCATTGATCCTGCGACCGACGCGCGCTTTATCAAAAACGGCAACTCCGCCTTTGACGCCATCGCAACCTTCTCACTCGGCAACGGCAGCTACGCGCACCAAGCAGGCGGCGCGTACAGCGCGTCTGCCACTGCGCAGGTGCTTTGCGCCATGACGTCATATCTGCGTTTTTCCGAGGGCAAGCCACCCTTGTACTCTTTGGATCACGCGCGCCCCGACGAGCTGCAAAGCGCAGAGAGTGAAAGCGAATCACTCGCAGAAAAGCCCGCGCATAACGAGCACAAGGACCTTTCCTACAAGCCCGTGGCTTGCGGCATCGTCATCGCACTTGGCGGCGTTGCTTGCCTTGTGCTGCTGATGCTCCAAAAAAAGCATTACAAAAACTTTATTGCCATCGGCATAGCAGTTTCTCTGTTACTTGTCGCCGTAATTCTGATTGATATCCGCTTGCCCGAGGATTACTACCACGGAGAATTGGAGGCCAAACCGGACGCCATCGGTACCGTGACGCTGACCATCCGCTGCGATGCGGTGCCAAATCTTGCAGAGATTGATCACCTGCCCGACGACGGCGTGATCCTGGCCACGACCAGCATCGATCTTGCAAAGGGCGAGACGGTTTACGATATTCTGATGCAGGCAGCGCGTGCGTATCGCCTGCACGTAGATACCTCGGGCACGGGCGAGTCCGCCTACGTGCGCGGTATCTCCTACCTTTACGAGCAAGAGTACGGCGATCTTTCGGGCTGGACCTACAAGATAGGCGGCACCTCTCCCTCTGTCGGCTGTGGCGCATATACGCTCTCGGACGGAGACGAGGTGGTGTTTGAATACACCCTGACCGTAGGACAATAAACATCATTTTTTGAAAGGAGTAACGGCTATGAAAGCCCTGGATAACTACAACCCATTCACCATAGCCGTCTACTTTTTGGCTGTGGCGGGCATTGCCATGTTTTGCATACAGCCAATTTTACTCTGCCTTGCGCTGATCGGTGCAATGGCACTGTGCATTCTGCGGCACGACGTCAAAAGCGTGCGCACGCACCTTGGATTCTTTGCCGTCTTTGCGTTTGCCGCGCTGCTCAATCCCCTGCTCTCGCACAACGGTGCAAGTGTTTTGATCGTGGTGGGCAACGCTCCCATTACGGCCGAGTCGATCTTCTGGGGAATGACCTCGGGCGCAGCCATTCTCTCGGCACTTTACCTGTTTTGCTCGTTTGGCGCCATCATGCAAAGCGACAAGCTGCTCTACCTGTTCGGCAAGCTCTCGCCGCGCCTCTCGCTCATTCTTTCCATGGGGCTGCGATACGTTGCCCTGTTCTCGGAGCAATGGGGAAAAATCAAACAGACGCAGATGTCTCTTGGACTTTACAAGGACGATAACCTTTTTGACCGCGCACGCGGCGAGCTGCGCATTTTTTCGGTTCTGCTCTCCTGGGCGCTGGAAAACGGCATTGTGACCGCGGGCAGCATGGCCGCACGCGGATACGGCACGGGCAAGCGCACCCATTTTTCCATTTTCAAGTTCACGTGGCGCGACGCGCTGCTGATCTTTGTCACGCTGCTTCTGACGGCAGGCGCGGCCATTCCGCTTGCGTTGGGTGCGGTGACCTTCACCTTTTATCCCACGCTGCACCTGCACCACGCGGGCGCACTCTCCTATCTTTGCTATCTCTCTTACGGCGCGCTGGTCGCGCTCCCTATTCTGATTGAAACGGAGGACACGGTCAAATGGAACTGCTTAAGATCGAAAATCTGACCTTTTGTTACCCGCAAAATGCGCACCGTGTTCTTGACGGCGTATCCTTTGCCATAGAGGAAGGCGAATTCTGCGTGCTGTGCGGTGCGACCGGCAGCGGAAAATCCACGCTTTTGCGCCTTTGCAAGCGCGAGCTTTCACCTGTTGGCCAAAAGAGCGGCAAAATTCTGTTTACCGGCACTCCCACCGAGCACCTTTCCGACAGAGATGCCGCTATGCGCATAGGGTTTGTTTGTCAACAGCCGGACCAGCAGATCGTTTGCGACAAGGTATGGCATGAGCTTGCGTTCGGCCTTGAAAATCTGGGGCTTTCTCAGGGTGAGATCGCACGCCGCGTGGCCGAAATGGCCAGTTACCTTGGCATTGAGCCTTGGTTTGATCGGAAGGTCAGCACGCTCTCTGGCGGTCAGAAGCAATTGCTCAACCTGGCATCCGTTATGGTCATGCATCCCGATCTGCTGATTCTTGACGAGCCCACCTCGCAGCTCGATCCCATCGCGGCTACCGAATTTTTGCACACACTCAAAAAACTCAACCGCGACTTTTCGCTGACCGTGCTGATCGCCGAGCATCGCCTTGAGGAGCTTGTGCCCATGTGCGACAGACTGATCGTGCTGGAAAACGGCCGCCTTTTGGGCACGGATACCCCCCGCGCGCTGATGCCGCGCATTGCGCAAAGCCCTGCGCTGCTGGCATCCATGCCAACAGCTACGCGCCTTTGCTGCGCGATCGGCAACCGATCTTATCCGCTCTCAGTCAAAGAAGGGCGCGAAATGCTTGCAAAATACGCAGATCCCGCACGAATTTTGCCCGAAAGTGCCCCCGGGGCAGAGCGCGGCAAGGCATTGGAGCTGGAGCACGTCTATTTCCGCTACGCGCGCGAGCTGCCCGATACGCTTGCGGATCTTTCGCTGACGCTTTACGAGGGAGAGACGCTTTGCGTGCTGGGCGGCAACGGCTCGGGAAAATCTACCATGCTTGGCGTGGCGTCCGGCGTACGCAAGCCTTACGCGGGCAGCGTTTACGTATTCGGCAAAAAGCTCAAGGAATACAAAAACCAATCGCTTTATCGCGAAAACCTTTCCCTTTTGCCACAGGACGTGCAGACCGTATTTTTGCATAACACAGTCAGGGAGGAGCTTGACGATGCGGGCGCGGAGCTGTCCGCGCTGCCCTATGATCTCTCGCACCTCATGAACACCCACCCCTACGATCTCTCGGGCGGTGAGCAGCAGCTGGTGGCGCTTGCCAAGGTGCTTGCCACCAAGCCCAGAATCCTGTTGCTTGACGAGCCTACCAAGGGGCTGGACGCCGAGAAAAAGCAGCATTTGCTGGATATTCTGCGCACGCTCAAAGCGCGCGGCGTCAGCATTCTGATCGTGACGCACGACGTGGAATTCGCCGCGCTTTGCGCCGATCGCTGCGTTCTCTTTTTCCGAGGCGCTGCCGTTTCGGACGGTCTTCCCCGCGCATTCTTTGCAGAAAACAACTTTTATACCACGGCCGCGCGTCGCATGAGTCGCGGATATTTTCAAAACGCAGTCACCGTACGCGATCTGATCGCGCTGTGCGGCGGGGAGGGCACGCCATGATGTACGTCAAAAGCCCCCGGCTGCGGGCGATTTTGTCGATACTCATCCCCGCGCTTCTCATCCCTGCCGTTGTGATCGCAGGCGCGTTTTTACCCGGCAAATCCACCTACCTTTACGTCTCGCTTGCCGTGGCCATCCTTTCGCTGATTCTGTTTATTGCAGGCTTCGAGAAAAAGGAGATCGGCACGCGCCGCTCGGTGCTGGTTTCTGTCATGATCGCGCTTTGCATCGTCGGACGTCTGATTCCGTTTTTCAAGCCTGTCACCGCGCTCGTGGTGCTTTGCGCCATGTATCTTGGCGCGCAGGCGGGCTTTTATACGGGTGCGCTCGCGGCTCTTTTGTCCAATTTTCTGTTCGGGCAAGGCCCGTGGACGCCATTTCAAATGCTGGCGTGGGGCTTGATCGGCCTTTTCGCAGGCCTTTTGGCCAAGCCCTTGCAGAAAAGCCGCGTACTGCTTGTGCTGTACGGCGTACTGGCGGGAATCGCGTATTCGGTCGTTATGGACGTATGGAGCGTGCTTTGGGCAACAGGCAGCCCCGATCTCTCTGCATACCTTGCAGCGCTGGTCACCGCTCTGCCGCACACCGCGCTATACGTCGCATCCAATCTGCTTTTCCTGCTTCTTTGCGCAAAGCCAATCGGAGATAAGCTGCAAAGGATCAAGATCAAATACGGAGTTTGAGCAGCCTTTCCAAGGCTGCTCAAACTGTATTCGCCTGTAGCGAATACAATATCACTGCACCAAAGGTGCAATATCACTATGGCAACGCCATAATATCACTTTCGCGCAGCGAAAATACCACTCTTCATTCTTCTTGCCTTTGCTTTTTTGCACAAAAATGCCGCTTTCATATTGGCGTTTGCAACATTGACAAAGAATTCCTTTCCATGATATAATTTATTGTAATCATTTTGAGAAACATCCCCTTTACGAAAGGAGAAAAACATGAAACAAAGCAAAATCACAAAACTGCTGCTCTGGCTTGTTTGCCTTTGCATGCTGGCAGGAACGCTCTCGGTTCTTGCGTTTGCCGAGGACGGCTTGCCCAGAAGCATCAGCGTACAGAACGGCACAGGTACAAGAGGTGCCGTCGCAGTCACCAAAACCTACTCTTACCGTGCCATCGTCAACGGCTCGTTTGACGGCTTTGGCTACTGCTTGCCCACCTATAACACCACCACTGCGGAATGCACCATTTCCATGTACAAATGGGAAGGTAACTACGCAGACACCGTGGCAAAAACGCCTATTGTCTCCGAGAGATTCGTTGCCATGAAGGACAATGCCACCAACTGGGTCAGATTTGAGGCCCAGCCCGCAGGCGAATACCTGTTCCACATCTCTGACGTCAAAGGTCAGGTAGGCGTCTGGACCAACAGCAATCCCAAGGACTCCAAAGGATTTTTGTATCTCAACGGCGTTGAGCAGAGAGGAGAACCCGAATTGCACTTCAACTTTGAAAACGACAACGTGCCCGAAGAGCCCTTCGGCACCTGCCAGGCATCTGCCGACGCAGTCATTCCGAAGTCGCCCTATACCTCGACAGACGCCAAAGCTCCTTCCAGCATGTCTGTCTCCTGTGGTGTACGTATGACCACCAACGCAGCCTTCTCGGGCGTGGAATTCAACCTTGCAACCTACACCGCAACCGATATGGAGGTTGATATTTCGGTTTATGCATGGAAAGACACGTATGCAGCAACCGTTGCCGCAGATCCCGTGGCAACCGAGCGCATTCTGCTCATCGACAACGCCCTCCAGGGCATTTCCTTTAAAAAGCTGCCTGCAGGCGATTACCTGTTCTTGGTTCATAACGCAAACAAGTCTCCCGCCGTTTACACCTTTACTGAGGTGACCGGCTTTGAGGGCTACGTTTACAAGGACGGCTTCCCTGCATCCGGCTCGGTGACTTATCCCGACGTTCGCGTAATCTTTGCAGAAGAAGCACCCGGCAAGGACTTCTATTTGCAGTGCTCCGAGCCCAAGGACACCATTGACGGCAACCACAAGCCCCCCGAGCAGTACGTTATCCCCGAGGATTCCCTGATTTACACCCACCCCGTCTACCCCGACACCTGGGTATTTACCGACGGTCTTGGCAGAACCTCGCTGACAAACAAGGAGGTTGGCAATCCTCGCGATAACAAGACCATTGCCATGTTCTACTGGACCTGGCACATCGACGGCTTTACCACCAACAACGTAGTCAACCTGCAGGAGTACAGCGAAAAGTACCCCGAGGCAATGAGAGATTTTAACAACGAGATCTGGAAGCAGAACGAAAGCTACTGGTGGAACGAATCCATCTACGGCTTCTACCGCGGCGACGACCCGTGGGTTTTGCGCAAGCAAGCAGAGCTCTTGACCAACGCAGGCGTTGACGTCATCTTTACCGACAACACCAACGGCGACCACACCTGGTACAATGCCTACAACGCGTTGCTTGCAGAGTGGGATGACGCTATGACCGACGGTCTGAAAACTCCCAAGCTCTCCTTCATGCTCCCCTTCTGGGACCAGTCCTACACCAACATGCAGGTTTCCTCGATCTATCAGGATCTCTTCCGCGCAAATAAGTACCCCAATCTCTGGTACTACCTTGACGGTAAGCCTATGATTATGGCCATTCCCGCCTCCTTTAACCCCAACCAATCTCCTCTTGAAAAGGAAATTTCCAACTTCTTCACCTTCCGTGCAGGTCAGCCCGGCTACGTGGTAAACAATACCGATTACAGAACCTGGGGTTGGCTGTCCATGTACCCGCAGGCTAAGTACTACGCATCCAGCAAGGACAAGAGCAACGGCATCGTGGAACAGATCACGGTTGGCATTGCCATGAACCACAACTACGAGCTGCACGAGCTGGCTGCCATGAGCGGCAACAAGATCGCAGGCCGTTCCTACTCCTCCACCTACCCGGATCGCTTTGAAAAGGAAGGCGCAGAGGCCTCCAAGTGGGGATATAACTTCGCAGAGCAATGGAATTACGCGCTTGAGGTTGACCCCGCAGTCGTATTCGTGACCGGTTGGAACGAATTCCGCGTGGGCAGATACGAGACCTGGCCCGAAGGCAGCCCGGCAGAGGTTACCAACGCATTCCCCGACCAGTACAACGACGAATTCTCCCGTGACATTGAGCCTACCAAGGGCGATCTCAAGGACCACTACTACTATCAGCTGGTCAACTTCGTCCGTCAGTACAAGGGTGCTAACCCCATTCCCACTCCCAGCGCAAAGACCACCATTGACATTGGCGCAGGTCAGGAGCAGTGGAAGGCAGTTGAGCCCTACTTTGGCGCATACATCGGCAACACCGAGCACAGAGATCATGCAGGCTACGGCGACCTCATCTACACCGAGACCTCCGGCCGTAACGACATCATCGGTGCGCAGGTGGCGCGCGACGACGAGTACGTTTACTTCAACGTAGAGTGCGCAGCCGATATCACCCCCTACACCGACGCACTCTGGATGACGCTCTACCTCGACACCGATCAGAGCAACCAGGGTTGGGAGACCTTTGAATACGTCATCAACAAGTCGGCTGCAAGTGCAGATACCGTCGTGCTTGAGAAGTTCTCGGGCAACGGCTACGACTCTGTCAAGGTTGCTGATTGCTCCTACACCGTGGACGGCAGATACATGACCGTCAAGGTTGCAAAGAGCGATCTCGGCCTTTCGGGCGACGACTACACCATCAACTTCTCCTGGACCGACAACGTACACGACGAGGGCGATTACTCCAAGTTCTCGGGCGATATCATGGACTTCTACATCTCCGGTGACGTTGCTCCCGGCGCACGCTTCAAGTTCAGCTACGTAAGCGGCGAGAAGACCACGGGCGACACCACCGATTCCACCGAGGCAGAAACCTCCGCTCCCGGCCTCTCCGAGGGTACTACGCAGGCTCCCGACGAGAGCGAAGGCGAAACCGAGCCCGAAGCAAAGAAGGGCTGCAAGTCCTTCGCAGCAGCAGGCGCAGCAATCGCTATGGCCGCAGCCGCAGCAGTTGTGCTGAAAAAGAAGAAGGACTAAAAAAACATATACCCCATGGGAAGCCGCGAAAGCGGCTTCCTTTTTTAATGAATTAACAAAACAAAAATATCTCCTAAAACATTTTCAAACATCGGAGCTGTATCATATACCCATAACAAAGCCAAGTGAAAAGGAGATTTTTATCATGTCAAAAATTGCAGATACCAATGAAAAGATCAAGGACAGCGTTGTGGACGGTTACAAGAAGATCGAAAAGGGCGTCACAGACGGCTACAAGAAGATTGAAGAGAGTGTTGTTGAGGGCTTTGAGAAGGTCAGCGACAAGGCAGTTGAGATCCTGTTTACCAAGGAAGGCGAGACCGTCCAAGAGGCCAAGGCGCGTCTTGGCGGCAAGAAGGACGAGGACAAGTCCGAGAATTAAAATAAAATAGCCCGATGGGGCAGCAAAAAATTTGTAGCTGCAGGTGCGGGCGAACACAGTTCGCCCCTACGAGTGTTTTTATATGGGGTACTATATTGAAACCCTTTTACACGATTTCCCGTAGGGGCGAACTGCGTTCGCCCGCGCCTGCGGCAACGAATTTTTCGTATATTCCCCCACTTATTTCTCAGCCCCATGGGGGCTGCTTTTTTCATTGACAGCGGCATTGGAATGTGATATAATGAAATAAAGACAAAGAAAACGTCAATGATAAGAATAAACAAATATCATCATATAAGAAAGGAAACAAACAAATGGCAGTCATTCACGTAACAAAGGAAAATTTTGAAGAGATCAAGAACGGCGAAAAGCCTGTTCTGCTGGACTTTTATGCAGATTGGTGCGGCCCTTGCCGTATGGTTGCTCCCATCATTGAGGAGATCGCAGGCGAGAGAGACGACATCGTAGTCGGCAAGATCAACGTTGACGAACAGGGCGAGCTTGCACAGCAGTTTGGCGTGATGAGCATTCCCACGCTGGTCGTGCTCAAGAACGGCGAGATCACCAACCAGGTCACGGGCTCCCGCCCCAAGGCAGCAATTCTGGCACTTCTTTAATATGGAAAACGCACACGTTTACGACATGCTGATCCTGGGCGGCGGCCCTGCAGGCTACACGGCCGCGCTATACGCCGCGCGCGCAGGACTTGACGTGCTGGTCATGGAAAAGATCTGCCCCGGCGGTCAAATGGCCACCACCGATATCATTGATAACTACCCCGGCTTTGACGCGGGCGTGGACGGCATTGAGCTTGGCATGAAAATGGCCGCAGGCGCGGAGCGCTTTGGCGCAAAAACCGCGTATGCCGAGGTCACAGAGGTAGAGCTTGCGCCCGCAATCAAGCGCGTGGTCACCACCGACGGCGAGTACCTCGGTCGCACCGTGGTCATTGCCACGGGTGCTTCCCCGCGCGCTTTGGGCCTTGAGAACGAGCAAGCCCTGATTGGCCGCGGCGTGCACTACTGCGCGCATTGCGACGGCCGCTTTTACAAGGGCAAGACGGTCATGGTGGTTGGCGGCGGCAACAGCGCCGCATCCGACGCGCTGTACCTCTCGGGCCTTTGCGAAAAGGTGATTTTGGTACACCGCCGCGACACGCTGCGCGCCACCAAGATCTATCACGCGCCGCTCATGCAGGCAAATAACGTGGAATTTTGCTGGAACAGTAAGATCTCCGCGCTGCACGCGGACAAGCGGATTGAGTCGGTCACGCTAACCGGTATCCCCACGGGACAGGAGCGCGAGGTCAAGATCGACGGCTTGTTCGTCAGCATTGGCCGCTGCCCTGCAACCGAGCTGTTTGCAGATCAGATTGAGCTTGACGCGCAGGGCTACGTGGTAGCCGATGAGAGCACCAAGACCTTGATCCCCGGCGTATACGCCGCAGGTGACGTGCGCACCAAGACCTTGCGTCAGGTGGTCACCGCCGCCGCAGACGGCGCCGTTGCCGCGCACCACGCAGAGGAATATCTGGCGATGATGTAAAAAATATGAGGAACTGAATCGAAAATCAGATTCAGTTCCTTTTTTAATAAGTTGAATAAAGGCTTCCCTGGAAAGATGCGCGTTCAATGCGGATGCGCGCCGCAAAGGCGTCCCCCGAGGGGAAGCTGTCGCGCAGCGACTGAAGGGGAGTTGCGGACGAAACTGTAAGGTTGCCCGATTGGGTATAACAATTCAAACTCAAACTTACGTATTCCCCTTCAGTCGCTGCGCGACAGCTTCCCCTCGGGGGACGCCTTTGCGGCGCATGTCCTCTTGGTTGACATACCCATCATGGATTTCCACCTTAAATCTTAATTCTTAATGAATTCCATCTTGACAACCCCCGCCGTCCGTGCTATAATACAAAAAAATACGTCTGCCACCGGGTAGATATGAATGCTTTTTGCATTCGCCGCGCATCGTTAGGTCTTAGAAGATGCGCCGCGGGTGCTTATTTTTTTGGAGGTTTTATGCGAAAGCTAATAAGATACTTCACCCTCGGCGAATGGCTGTTGTGGTCGGGCTCCTGCCTTGCCATTCTCGTCTTTTTCTTCCTTTTTGACGGCTCGGATTTCTTGACGCTGATCGCCTCTTTGATCGGCGTGACCTCGCTGATCTTTTGCGCCAAGGGCAACCCCGCGGGGCAGGTGCTCATGATCCTCTTTTCCCTGCTCTACGGCTACGTGTCGCTGACCTTTGCCTACTACGGCGAAATGATCACCTATCTTGGCATGACCGCACCCATGGCTCTCTTTTCGCTGATCTCCTGGCTGCGCCACCCCTTCAAGGGGCAAAAGAGTCAGGTGCAGGTTGCGACTCTGTCCGGCAAGGGCTGGACGGTCGCCATACTGCTCACTCTCGCGGTCACCGTGATTTTCTATTTCATCCTGCGCACGCTGGGCACGTCCAATCTGATCCCCAGCACGGTCTCGGTCACCACCAGCTTTCTTGCTGCCTATCTGACCTGGCGCCGCAGCCCCTACTTCGCTCTGATCTACGCCACCAACGACGTCGTGCTCTTAGTGCTGTGGACGCTTGCCTCGCTCTCGGACGTCTCCTATATCTCGGTCGTGGTCTGCTTCGCCGCTTTCCTTGTCAACGACCTGTACGGGTTTATTTCGTGGAGAAGGATGCAGAAAAGGCAGGGGCAAACGTAAAAAGAAGGACGCGAAAGCGTCCTTCTTTATCTTTAATCCTTCCCGCTGACCACTCGGCCGTCGGGATAGGTGATGGTAAACTCGCCGGAATCGAAATCGGCGACCACGACCGTGCCGTCCGAGAAAGTACTGCGGCGCTTGCGGGTGGTCTCGTCCAGAATCTCGTGCTTGACAAGGTCACACAGCGCGACCTTTTGGTGCAGCTCCAGCGCGATCTTGCCGTACTCGACCTCGTCCTCGTCCATATCCACAAAATAATATACGGTATCACCGCACAAAAGTGCCCACAGGAAGGGCTGGTCGGTGCAGGCAATGCCCCACGCGCCTCTGCGGTGCATGCCGTCCCACGGAATGACCAGGCAATCGTGAAATACCAGATTGAACAGCGGGATCGGCACGCCCACGTTGACCTTATCGGGCGCGTCAAAGCTTGTGCAATGGAAGGGCGCGTGATGGCACAGCGCCATGGAATCGATGATGCAATCCGAGGCCTCCTCGGAGGACGGGATGATGCCGCGCTCGGTCAGCAGATCAAGGCAATGGCGTCTGTTCTGCGCACAGCCCTCGCGCGTGACGGGGTGCTCGGGATTAAAGCATTCGTCCAGCTCAACCACCGAGAATACGTCCAGATACGAGCCCTCGATCCTGATGCCCAGCCGCTCAAATTCGTCGTAATTGCGGCGCACGTAGTCGGGTGCGAGCGCAGAGCAAAGGAAGGTGTGCGCGCCACCGTACCAATAATCACTCAAAAAATGGCTGCCGTCAAAGTACTGCACGGCATTGTCCAAGGTAAAGCCGGGAGAATCGTAATAATAGTCGCGGTACTGGTCGTGAATGCCGAACTTATAGCCAAGCTCACGGCAAGCGTCGCTGAGCTGCTTCATCCCTTGGGCACCGCCCGACTCCTCGTGCACCGGAAAGGGACTGGGGTGCAGGTTGTCGTATCCGTGATGCCCCCAACCGTCAAGGTGCAGATATACCCTCTCCACGCCCATAGATTTCAGTCTGCGCAGCTTTTGCTCGGTGGTGGCAAACGGGATGCACCAATCGTTATGCTCGGGATGATCGGGGTCGTAATAGTGCGTGCCCTCCTTGATATGCACGGCCGCAATCGTATGCACGATGGGCGTGCCGATCAGATATGCCACGTTGGGATTTTTGGCGATCTTTTCCTTGAGCGTGACCAGCTTGCCGCGCTCTGCACGGTACGCGCGGTAGATCTTGGCAATGGTATTGAAATCGCCGTTTGCAAAAAAGTCAAAGATCATCCCGCGCTTATAGGACATGGTACCCAGCGAAGGAATAAAGAAGGGCTGTACCTCCTCGCCTACAAGCGCGTAGCGCGCGTCAAAGGGCGTATCGTAAATGGCGGCATAGCCGCAGCCCTTATTGACCTGACCGTACAGCGGCATATAGCCGTCGCGCTCGTAAATAAAGCCGTTGACGATTTGGATGGGATGCCCTGCGGGCACAAGCGTGCCCTGCATGCGCGGCAGAATGGTATAGCCCTCGCCCTCGTTCGCCTCGAACTTCATGCGAGGCGGGTATTCCAGTACCGCGATCTGTCCGCGACCGTCACCAACCACCCACGCCTGCACGCGCAGCTGGCCTGAAGAGGACTCTATGGCCACGTAAGTCTCCAGCGTGAAGGGATATTCCCTGCCCGCGGCATCGCAAAGCCCTGTGTAGGTCGCACGGACACCGTCCATGATGCCGTTTTGGTACGCGCGGCTCTCGCATTTGGCATTCCCCAGCGCAATCTGTGCACCGTCGCCCATGCGGATCTTGCCCGCATCCGCCCACGACCAGGTCACGTCGCTGCCCGCCACGTGCGCACAAAGCGCGAGCTTTTCGGGCTCGTATTCAATTCTGAGCTTGTCGTTTTGAATGATGTATTGCATATTGCCCTCCTTTGGAGTATTCTGAGTTCATTATAACATACGCAGGTTTTGTGCGCAAGGGGGGAAAATAAAAAACGACCCCGACTTTTTGTCGGGGCCGTCTCTATTTGGATCAAACCAGCAGATTCTGCTCGGTCTCCTTGTCAAAGAAGTGCATGACCTTGCCCTCGAAGGTGACGTAGATGGTCTGGCCGTAAACCATGCTGTGACGAACCTCGTCGTCAAGCGACACGGTGGGAATACGGACGATCAGCTTGTCTCCGTTCTCGGTCAGCGCGTGCAGGTGCAGCTCGCTGCCCATCATTTCGTTGACCGTGATCTTGCAGGCAATTGCCGCAGGATCGTTTGCATCGGTCAGCTTGAAGTGCTCGGGACGGACGCCCAGAATGATCTCGCCGGACGCAACCTGCTTATCAGCCAGCATTGCTGCCTTCTTGCCGGTGACCTCAATCTTTGCGCCGTAGGGCTTGACGTAGTACTTACCGTCCTCATGTGCAAGCTCGGTTGCAAAGGTGTTCATCTTGGGCGCGCCGATAAATTCTGCGACGAACAGATTCAGCGGCATATCGAACACCTCGGTGGGAGTGCCGACCTGCTGAATAAAGCCGTCCTTCATGATAACGATTCTGTCACCAAGAGTCATTGCCTCGGTCTGGTCGTGCGTTACGTAGATAAAGGTGGTGTCGATCTTCTGACGCAGCAGAATGATCTCGGCTCTCATCTGGTTACGCAGCTTTGCGTCCAGGTTGGAAAGCGGCTCGTCCATCAGGAACACCTTACTGTCACGGACCATTGCACGGCCGATGGCAACTCTCTGCCTCTGACCGCCCGAAAGTGCACGGGGCTTTCTGGTCAGATACTCGGTAATGCCCAAAATCTCGGCTGCCTCGGTGACCTTCTGATATACCACTTCCTGGGGTGCGTGCTTGAGGCGCAGCGAGAATGCCATATTCTCAAATACGGTCAGGTGTGGATACAGCGCATAGTTCTGGAAAACCATGGCGATATCACGGTCACGGGGCTGGAGGTCGTTGACCACAACACCGTCGATCTCAACAGTACCCTCGGAAATGTCCTCAAGACCTGCGATCATACGCAGGGTCGTGGATTTCCCGCAGCCCGAAGGGCCTACGAATACGATAAATTCCTTATCGGCAATATCCAGGTTGAAGTCCTGAACCGCAACCGTGTCCTTGCCGTAAATCTTCTTTACGTTGGTTAATTTTACAGTAGCCATATCTATCTATACCTCTCTTTTCTTAACCCTTCACAGCACCGCCGGTGACGCCCTCAACGTAGTACTTCTGCAGAAGCAGGAATACCGTTACAACAGGGATCGCCACAATCACGCCTGCGGCACAGAACATGGTGTACTTTTCATTCATATTTGCTCTGGACAGCCATTCAAACATACCTACAGCCACGCTCATGCCCTGACTGTTTTCGTGAATGAGGTAGTTTGCCATCATAAAATCACCCCAAGGAGCCATAAAGCCCATGAGAATGGTATAGATGACGATGGGCTTGGACAGCGGCATGATCACCTTGTAGAATACCTGCAGTCTGGTTGCGCCGTCCACGCGGGCAGCCTCGTCCAAACTCTTGGGAATGGTGTCAAAGAAACCCTTTGCCACGTAATATCCCATACCACTGCTTGCGCAGTACACGATAATCAGGCCAAGCGGTGCCATATTGGCGGTCAGGCCAAAGTCTACGAACACCTTGTAGATCAGGATCAGAGTCAAGAATCCGGGGAACATGCCAAGGATGAGCATGAAGTTCATCAAACCCTTTCTGCCCTTGAAGCGCAGTCTGGACAAGGTATAGCTCATGGAAAGCACGAAGACGGTCTGCAAGAGTGCGGTTGCAATACCCATGATGCCGGTATTGATAAACCAGCGCATAAAATCCGTTTCCTTGAACAGGCGGATATAGTTGTCAAAGCCGAGCTGCTTGGGCCACAGGTAACCGACCTGCGCCTTGGACTCGACACGGAAGGACTCCAGCACGATGCCAAAGAACGGGAACAGCCAGATGATGGTGATTGCAGCCAGCAGGATATAGATCACGGCGTTGCTCAGTCTTCTGCTCGCCTTTGCACCAAGGAGGGAGCGGTGAGGCTTTTTTTCTTGTATCTGTTTCATCACTTGAAATCCTCCTCGTTTTTGGTAGACGGAATGACGTTATAAACGATCAGCGACAGGATCGCAACCACCAAGAATACCATGATACCGATGATGGATGCGGTATAGTACTCTGCCTTGGGGCTCTCAATGGTCATGCGGTACAGCCACGTGATCAAAAGGTCGGTGTGACCTACCGAAACACCGCCCGCGATGCCGTTATTCGGTCCGCCGCCGGTCAGAAGGTAGATAACGTTGAAGTTATTGAGGTTGCCTACAAAGCTGGTCAACAGGTACGGACCCGTGACGAACAGCATATAAGGCAGGGTGATCTTGGTGTACTGCTGGAAGGTATTTGCACCGTCGATACGAGAGGACTCGTACAGGTCGGCGGGAATATTCATCAGAATACCGGTTGCCATCAGCATGATATACGGAATACCGATCCAGATATTGAGCACGACAAGCAGGATCTTTGCCGACCACTCACCGTCCCAGAGCGAATAGTTTGCAGCCAGCGCCATGGAATCGGGCAGGATGTTCCAGTTGACCAAGGTATTGGTGGTGTTGATCAGCAGCTTGCCAAGCACGCCCGAGTCGTCAAACAGACGGGAAACGTACAAAAGAGAGACGAACTGCGGAATGGCGATGGTCATAACCAGCACGGTTCTCCAGAACTTCTTGATCTTAATTCCCTTTTTGTTGATCATGATGGCCACGAACATGCCAAGGAAATAGTTGGTAAAGGTTGCAAAGAACGACCACATCAGCGTCCAAGCAAGGATTTCACCGAATGCAAGACCCAAGCCGCCCTCGCCGAAGTTGAACAGCTGGTTGAAGTTGTGCCAGCCGACCCAGGAGAACAGGTTTGCGTATCCGTCGTGTGCCGCGTCGTAGCTGGTAAAGGCAATCAGCACCATATAAATGATGGGCAGAACGGTGAATGCCAGGATACCGACCAAAGGCAGCGCCAGCATGGTCTTGTGGAACTGGTCGTCCAAGAGCGACTTGAGGTCCTGCTTACCGCTTCTGACCTTCTTACCCTTTGCGGTTATGTCCATGCAGATGCGGCACTGCTTGACCTGCAGACGCCAGGTGTAGATAAATGCGATAATAAAGAAAATGGAAAGCAGCGCGTACAGCATGACCTTGACCGAGTCATCGCCGTAAATGGTCACGGTGGTAGAGCCAAGCAGACCCTGAACGATCTCGTTTCTGGGAGGAACGTCACCAACCGTCTGACCGTTTTGCAAGAAGTTACTCTTGATCAGCCATTCAAGACCGCTCTTTGCCAAGAGCGAGGTTTCCTTGATGGCAGCACCCAGCCAATGGCGTGCGCCGCTGGGCACGAACATATACACGCCGAACACGATCTCAAACAGCAAAAACAGCGCGCCGCGCAGGGGCTGGCCGTAATAGAAATTACCAAAGCCAAAGATGACGTAAGAGAGCTTGACCGCCCAGTTACCCTTGACAAAGGTTTTGACAATATCCACGATCTCGTCCTTGATTGCCAGCACGACCTTCTTGCAAAGCCCGAACAGCTTGAGGATCAAACCCCAGAAAAAGCCGGGAATGGCACAGAAGAACATGGCAACGTTATAAAGGAAAGCCTTGAATTTGCCAAGCCTCAAATATTCCAAATCATTCAATCTTTTCATGATTATCTCCAAATTCGTGCTTTTTAGAGCGAAAAGGCATTATTCGCCGCTACACAAGACAAGTGTTGTCCTTGTATGTCGGCTAACAATGCCTTATCTTTTTATGACTTTTTCGCCTTTTATGACACGGGGAGTCCGAGGACTCCCCGTGATTGTATGCTTATGGTAATCCGAATTACTCGGTTACGGGGATCAGGGTTACAGTGCCGCCCTGAGCGCCGTCCCAAACGAGCTGTACCTGGTACTTGCCGTCAGCCTCAACAACGATGTTAGCGCCGTTGAACTCTACGCCAAAGTTAACGTCCCAGGATGCGCCCTGACGAACCTTGAATTCCTCGCCTGCGTGCAGCTCGAGAACTTCAGAGGTGTATGTACCGTCGGGACCCTCGGTCATGGGGAAGTCGGTATCCCAGCTGGTGCCGCAGATGCCGCCGATAACGCCCCATGCGTTCTTCTGCTCATCGGTCATGGTGAACAGAGCGTCGATCGTGGTCTTGTAGGTGTCCAGAGCGGTCTGGAGATCTGCATCGGAGGTAGCAGCCTTAGCGTCTGCGCCCAGAACCTTTGCGATATCCCACCAAGAACCGTGGATCTGACCCTGAGGCTGGCCGTAAGCGTTCTGCTTAGCAAGAGCTGCCAGAGAAGCGTTGGACTGAACTGCCTCGGAGGACTGAGCAGCGATGTTGGAGGGACCCCACTGGAACTGCTCGTATCTCTGCATCTGGCACTCTTCGCCGGTCAGGTACTGAGCCAGCAGAGCCAGAACTGCAGCCTTCTTTTCATCAGACTGGGGCTTAACACCCATCAGCTTGTTACCGGTGTAGGAGCCGAGGTGGTAGGACTTGCCGTCAACCTCGAAGGAAGGCAGGTCGGTAGCGCCCAGATTTGCACCGAAGTGCTCAGCTGCTGCGTTAGCGTTCCAGATACCGGTGATAACAACGCCTGCATCGGTGAAGATATCAGCGTTGGAGTCGTAGCAAGTGGACTGAGCCAGCTTGCGCATACCCTTCATAGCTGCAAGACCTTCTGCAGTGTTGAAGGTATCGTCAACAGAGGTAAAGTTGCCCTCGGTGTCCATAGACCAGTTGGAATGGCAGCCGGTTGCAAAGAAGAAGGAAGCGGTGTACCAAGCGTTCTCCAGAGCGTAACGGAACTTTACGTTGTTAGCCTCGCAAGCTGCGATGATCTTCTCAAGGCTCTCAGCATCCTCAGCGGAGATGATGCTGGTGTCGTAATACATATAGTAACCGTTGTCACTGGTCATGGGGTAAGCGTACAGGGTACCTGCAACGGTAGCTGCCTTAACGGAGCCTGCGTCGTTGGTAGCCTTCAGACCGTTAGCAACAACCTCGGGAGGAGTTGCAAGAGCTGCAGCCTGAACCAGGCGAGCCAGCTGGTCCTGTGCGAAGCAGTAGATGTCAGGAGCGGTTGCAACGTCAGCAACAACCTTGGAGCCTGCGTCTGCTTCAGTAACGCCTTCGATAGAAGCGTTGATGATAATGCCGGGGTACCTTGCCTCGAAAGCGTCGATCTGCTGCTGAGTCAGAGCAGCAACGCCGTCAAGCTCGGAAACCCACATGGTGATGTCGTAAGTGCCCTTGTAAGCCTCAACGATCTCTTCTACGCTGGGACCTTCGGGAGCACCGGTGGTCTGTTCGCCACTCTGGTTACCGGATTCGTTTTCGGTGCCCTCGGGAGTGGTGCAAGCTGCAAAGCAAGCAACAACCATCAGAGCGACCATCAAAAGAGCCAGAATCTTACTCATTTTCATAATAAGTAAAACCTCCAATATAATATTTTTTGTGAGCGCACTTCGCGCTCTAAGGATTTTAACATGTTTTTTCCGTTTTGTCAACGGAAAATAAACCCAAAGTTGTTTTTCAGCAAAGTTTACAAATGTCACTTTTTATTTTTGGTTAAAAAACCCAACTTGACTAAATTTTTTTGTGCATTATTCCAACACCACACTGGTGTATGCATCCAGCGTCAGCACGGTGCCCTCCAGCGTCGCGCTCCCTGCACCGACCGCCTCGCAGATTTTGGCGAACGCGTGACCGTCAAGCGCCTTGCAGGTGGCAAGATCCACCGAGAGCGGCTGCGACGAGGTATTATGAATGATTCCCCAGACCTCGTCCTGATAATCAATCCGGAAGCCACCCAAATTTTTGTTGCCGCAAGCAAGTGCGGTATAGTCGCCTCTTGCGATGGCGGGATACTTGTGACGCACCGCGATCACCTTACAATAGTAATTGTAAAGGCTGTTCTCATCCGCCATCTGATCGGCCACCGTGGTGGTAATCTGCTTACTTGCGGGATAGGTTGCACCCTCGGGATCGCGCAGAATGCTGCCGTCGCCCCACAGCATGGCAAGGCGGCGATTGGCATCGGTGTTCTCGCTGCCGCGAGAGCCGCGCATGCCGATCTCCTCACCGTAATAAATGACGGGAGAGCCCGAGCAAAGCAGATAGAGATTGGCGGCCATGCGCGAATAATTGTCCGTGATAAACGCGCCCGCAATGCGGTCCATATCGTGATTGGACAAGAACGGCATGATCATACCGTCCGGATTCTTTGCCTTGACGCTCTTCTGATAGCTTTGCACGTAATTGGTATAGGTGGCAATATTCTTGCCCTTGGCGGCAGTTGCCAGAATGCCCTCGGCCTGCGACATGGTGAAATTGAAGCAGTTCATGGCGGGATAATATTCCAGCACCTCCGAGTCGCCCGACCAGCATTCGCCCACGCAATAGATATCGGGCTTGATGGCGCGCAGCTCACTCATATACCACTCCCAGAAATCCACTGAACGCGCGGTATCGCCAAAGTAAATATACTTGACCGCGTCAAAGCGGAAGCCGTCGATGCCAAGATCCAGATAATACTTGGCCACGTCCAGCATGGCCTCTCTGACCTCGGGGTTATCATAATTGAGCTCAGGCATGCCGCCCGAGAAATTGCACTCGTACCAGCAGTCCACGCCCGCCAGCTTACCGTAGCTGATGCCGTTCTGCTTTTCTGCCGTGGTGGCACAGGAATAGTAGTCATAGTATGGGTTGGAAACGTCGCCGTTTATACGCGCCTGCTTGAATTGCAGGAACCATTCGTGCTGATCCGAGGTATGATTGATGGCAAGGTCCAGAATGATCTTGACGTTTCTCTCGTGACACAGCGCGATCAGCTCCTTGAGCGTGGATTCGTCGCCAAATCGCCAGTCCACCTTATAGTAGTCCTTGGCGTCGTATTTGTGATAGGTGGGCGAGGTGAAAATGGGCGAGAGCCAGATTCCCTGCACACCAAGGCTTTTACCGGAATGGATATTGCCATCGTTGAGATAATCAAACCGGTTGATAATACCGCGCAAATCTCCTATGCCGTCGCCGTTGGAATCGGCAAACGAGCCCACGAAGATCTGATAAAAGGTGCGGTAGTTATCGTTGATGGGATCTACCTCGGGCGTCGGGGGTGTTTCCACCTCGGGAGGTTGCTCCTGCGGAGTGCAGGACGCAAGTGCCGACGAGGTCAAAAGTAACGCTAACAGCATAAGCAAACTCAAAATTCTTTTCATTTTATTCGTTCTCCTTGACCGAGTTGAGCAGCGCATCGTCGATCTTGCCCCATGCGTTGGGGCCTGCACACTTGACGTAGATGCCAACCGTTACCACGTCACCCGCAGCAACCTCGATGCCCTTCACCGTGGCGGTGTGCCATTCGTTATACACCGTGATCTGCGCAGGTGCCTTGGCAACCACCTCACCGTTGATCTTGACGTACGCGTAAATGTCGGTCGCTCCGCCGTCGCCGCCCATGATCGAAATGGAATACTTGTACTTGCCTGCCTTCAGGTCACGCACCTCTTGCTCAAGCGTAAACTCCACCACGTTGGCAGAAGCGCCCCAGAAATGATAGTGCTTGTTGCCGGTCAGCGAATCGGTGACCTTATCTTCAATGCAAAGCTCGTCGCATTTGGTGATGGCGGTGGCCGTCCAGCCGCTCTCGCCGTCCTCAAAGCTCCAGTTTTCAAGGAAATTGTACTCGACCATGGAGATCACGCCCTTGGCATCCATGCCGCCGGCTTTGCCCGTGATGTCATATTTTGCAACGCCGCCCGCCTTGAGTGCCGCAATATCAATCTCCTGCCACCGGACGGGAATCGCCTTGCGGGAATTATCGTTCATGATGGCGTTGACCGTTTCGGGCAGCACCACCTCACCGTTCAGGTCAAAGATCAACTCGACGTCCTCGATGGCGTCGGCCTTGATGGGGATCTCATTGCCGTTCTTCATCATGCCGAACACCTTCAGCGCCTCGGTCACCTTGCCGTTTGCATCAAAGAAGGCCTGATTGTCCACCGCGCAGCCGCCGTACCATTGCCCCGCATCCTCGGGGTCGTACTCTTTTGCGTGCGAAGATGCCCAGCCCGAGCCGTGCGTTTCCCAAAGATTCAGATTGGCCGCGTAGTCCGCGCCGCCGACCGAGATCCAGGTACCTTCCCAGTAAAATACGCCGATGCCGCCCTCGATCTTGTTGACCACGGTGTCGGTCACGTTGCGCACCAGGTTGACCTGCCCTTGCATGGTAAAGGGATAATCCTTGACCACACCGCCACCGTCACCGATGGTGTTGCCGTAATGGTCGGAATCCTCGGCGGTAAAGGCATACGAGGTCTCGGCCACCATGACCTTTTTGCCATAGGTGGAATGAACCTTATTCAGCACCTCGGCCAAATTTTCCAGCGTACCGTGCCAGAAGGGATAATACGAGGACGCGAATACGTCGTAATCCACGCCGTAATAATCAAGGTTTGCGCTGTAGCTGACGTAATTCTCCGCCTTTTCGGGGTTTGCGAAGTGAATGGCGATCAGCGCATTCGGGCAAACCTCACGCACCGCTCTCGAGCCTGCGCTCATGAGCTGCGTGATTCTTTTCCAGCCGCCCAGGGACGAAGCATTCTCGCCGCACATGGCGCCGTTGGTCTCGTTACCGACCTGCACCATGCCCACGTCCACGCCCGCGTTTACAAGAGCGGTCAGGCAATCCTTTGTGTACTGATATAATGCCTCACTCTTGACATCAATATCCATGCCTCTCCAAGCCTTGGGCACCATTTGCTTGGCGGGATCGGCCCAAAAATCCGAATAATGGAAATTGACAAGCAGCTTCATACCGTACTTGGTGGCGCGCTTGCCCACCTCAATGGCGTTTGCAATGTCGCAGTTTCCGCCGCCGTATCCCTTGCCGTCCGCCGTGAAGGGATCGTTCCAGATACGTACGCGGATATAATTGATGCCGTTGGCACTCAGAATTTCATATACGTCCTTGACCTGTCCGTCAAAATCGGTGTAGGTCACGCCGCTTGCCTCCAGCGCAGGCACGCAGGACGCGTCCATGCCGAAGATAAAATCGTCGGGCAAATTCTCCACCTTTTGGACAAACAGAGAATCGGATGTCAGGTTTACGTTCATTTGGTTAGGTCTCCAATCTGTGTTGATCGGGGCAATTTCGGGGGTGTCGGGAGTTTCGGGAGCGGGATTGCAGGAAACAAGTCCTGCAATTCCCAAAATCAAGGCTGCCAGACCGGCAATCATGCGTCTGATTTTCATATCTCTGCCTCTTCCCTTTTCGCGCTTACTCTGCAAGCGCGTCGTTGACCAATACCAGCGCGCTGATGCCTGCGACGCTGACGTTGCCGCTGACTCTTTCGATCACGCTGCCGCCTGCGACGGTGTCGTTGGCAACCAGATTCCATTCGCCCTCCAGCGTATAAGGCAGCGCGGTGTTATGAGGATTGAGCACCACCAGCGCCATACCGCCCTGACCGTCGGCAAAGGTCAGCGCCACGATGCCGCTGCCCAGCTCGTCAACCTTAGTAATCTCGGTTGCGTTGTCGGTAAAGATATCAAAGGTCTTGCGCATCTCGATCAGGCCCTTGTAGTAAAGCATGGTTTCATACTCGCGGTTGCCCTCTGCCAGCACCGACCAGTTGATATTATTGATGGCATCCGAGGACTTGTAGCTGTTCTCGTCGCCATCCTTGGTGCGCAGCATTTCCTCGCCTGCCTGCCAGAAGGGCGTGCCCTTGGAGATCAGGTTAATCACAGCACCCAGATTGTTCATGCGGTTGCGCTCGTCGTCCGAGTTGTTCGGATTGGAGAGCAGCAATTTATCCCACAGGGTATTATTATCGTGCGCGCTCATATAGTTGATGACCATGCTGTTATCCACAGCCCAGCCGATGCCAACGCCCTGACCGCCCTTGATGCCGAACAGCACCTTATTCCAGTTCAGCTTGGACGCGCCGCTGATATAGCCCTGCGATGCGGAATCAAACACGCTGCCCTTCAGACCGTCACGGATCGCATCGTTAAACACCGCAATGCCGCCGATGGCGTCACCCGTGGGAACGATCTTGGAGATATTGGTCTGATTTGCCTGAGCAGAGCCGTCAATGGTGGCACCCATGGTCCAGCCCTCACCGTAGATAATGGCATTGGGGTTAACAGTATGCACCGCGGACTCCACCTCTTGCATAGTCTCAAGGTCGTGCAGGCCCATCAAATCAAAGCGCAGGCCGTCCAATTTGTACTCTTCCACCCAGTAGCGGGTAGAATCCACCATGAACTTGCCGTACATATAACGCTCGGACGCGGTATCGTTGCCGCAGCCGCTTGCCGAGGAGTTTGCACCGGTGTTGGTATATCTGTAATAATAGTAAGGAACGATTCTGTTAAACGAGCTGTTGGCGTCGTAGGTGTGGTTATAGACCACGTCCATGACCACGCCGATGCCCGCCTCGTGCAACGCCTGCACCATCTGCTTGAATTCGCGAATTCTCACCTCACCGTGATAGGGGTCGGTGGAATAACTGCCCTCGGGCACGTTGTAGTTCTTGGGATCATATCCCCAGTTGAATTCTGCATCGGGATTGGACTCGTCCACGGTCGCGTAGTCGTAAACCGGCAGCAGATGCACGTGGGTAATGCCAAGCTGCACCAGATAATCCACGCCCACGCTCTGACCGTGCTCGTTGACAAGGCCGCGCTCGGTGAACGCCAGATACTTGCCCTTATACTGCGAGGACTCGATCTTATTCGAGAAATCGCGCACGTGTACCTCCCAGATGATCGCGTCATTATAGGACTCGATGGGATTTTCCAGCACGTCACTCTCCCAGCCCTCGGGATCGGTCAAGGAAAGATCAACCACCATGGAGCGGTTGCCGTTGACGCCCGCTGCCTTGGCATAGGGGTCTGTTGCCACCTGCGTGCCAACCGAGGTAGTGACGGTATAGGTGTAGTACGTGCCGTGGCCACAGGCCTCGGTGTGCGACCACACGCCCTTGTCACCACGCACCATCTCAACAGATCTGATCAAAGAATCGGTGTGGCCGTCGGCATACAGATCCAGCACGACCTTGGATGCGGTGGGTGCCCAGACCTTGAAGGTGGTATTGTCGCCGTTGATCACGGGGCCGAGATCGTCGCCGTCGTAATGGTAATTGTCCGCAAAGAATTGGCTGTCAAAGATCAGCGTGGGCACAACCGGCTGCGTGCCGTAGCCCTCGATATACATGGAATAATTCTTGGAAAGGTCAAGCGCCTCTTCTACCTCCACGTAACCGGTAGCGGCTGCTCTGCCCATGGTCGATACGCTGACGACCTTAAGCTCACGGTCGCCCTCGTATACCTTGACCTGACCATAATCCTTGATGGTGACCTGAGGTGTGACGCGATACTGGATCTTGCGCTCGTCCACCATGGCCGCCAGAGAAAAGTCCTTGATCATTTCGAGTGTTTTTCCTCCATCATTGCTCTTGTATTGGTCTGCCTCGCCCGGCTTGAGGTAAATCACCGTCTGCTTGCCCGTGATCACGGCAAATCTGTCCGACTCGTAGTCCTTGGTTGCGCTGCCCCAGGAAGAACCGCCGGGCTCGGAGCAATCCTTTCTGACGATAAAGCCGACCTCGGATACGTCCTCGGGCACGTTGACGACCACCTTGCCGCCGTACGCGCACTCGTGGAACACGTAGCCCTTACCTGCCACGTCACCCCACCAGATCCACATATCGCACTTTTCATAAGTGCCGTTGTAGGTCCAGTAGAACACGACCTGATTGTATCCGTCCTCCAAGGGGAGCTCGTATTCCTCTCCCGTAAAGCCGGGATTTGGCTGTGCTTCGGATTCGGTTTGATTGGCCGTATCCTGCACCGCCTCGGTATCGGTGGTCTCACCCTCGGGCACCTGCTCCCCGGGCGTGCACGCCACAAGGACTGCGCCCAACATCAAGGCCAGCACAAGATACAAAGAAATTGCTCTGATTGTACGTTTCATAAAAGTCTCCTTTTTTAGTATGTAATGGGGGCTTTGATTTATGCTACCGACATTATAACATAAACCCGAAGTTTAGACAAGGGTGATTTTTTGCAATTTTTGGGAATTTTTGCGCCGTTCAGCAAGACACTCGTAAGGCAACACAAGCCGAAAGCCAAACAAAAAAGGCGTCCGCAAATGCGGACACCACAACATTTTCATTATATCACACTCTTTTTTGTTTGTAAAGGGGTTTTCGAAAGAAAAATAGCATTTATCACAACTTTCTGCTCTTTTAACAAAATTTTCTTGTGAACTTTGTGCGCTCTGCGTATTGCAAAACCCAAAAAAGTGTGCTACAATATAGTCACAGGAAAGGAAGGTACACGCCAATGAAGAATTAAGCGCGGACCCCTTGCAAAGGCAACGAGAGAGAAAATCGTCCGGACAAAAACAAACAAAGGCCCAGGATGCCTATATATCTATGATCAGCATGCATCACGATCATAAAAAAGTAAGTCCTTTGCAATGAGTCATACGACCTTCGCCCTTTGAAGCAATCTGTTCACAACGCAAATAATGGTGTTCTCCTTAGAGAATTAGAAGTAATGTGAGTTTGGGAACGTGAAGGATGAGCAACGAAGAGGCAGATTAAGAAAGAGAGGATAAAGAAAATGATGTTAGATACCAAGAACGATGAGAAGTGACCCTTGATTTCGGATTTACGCCCCGAGGTCAAGGGTCACTTCTCTTTTTGTCGGAAATTTCATATCGCACTCCGGGAGCTTCCGGAGCTTTTTTGTTTCCTGACCAAAATTTCATCTTGACAAACCTGAGCTCCTGTGCTATAATCAATTGAGTTCAATTGAATTGGGCTATTATTTTTGGAGGTGCGATATGAACGCATACGATTTCAAAGTTAAAAAAATGGACGGCAGCGAGGTTTCTCTTTCCCAGTACAAGGGCAAGGTGTTGCTGATTGTGAACACCGCAACGGGATGCGGGTTTACCCCGCAGTACAAGGATCTGCAAGCGCTTTACGAGGAATTTTCTGCCGAGGGCTTTGAGATCCTGGATTTTCCCTGCAATCAGTTCGGAGAGCAAGCTCCCGGCAGCGATGAGGAGATCCACACCTTCTGCACGGGTCGCTTTGGCATCACCTTCCCACAGTTTGCCAAGATCGACGTCAACGGTGAGAATGCCATTCCCCTTTACAAGTGGCTGACCGAAAACACCAAATTTGACGGCTTTGGCAAATCTCCCATGGCGCTGATGATGTCGGGCGTGGTCAAAAAGATGGACAAGGATTACAAGAACAACGGCAAGATCAAATGGAATTTCACCAAGTTCCTGATCGACAGGGGCGGCGAGATCGTGGCGCGCTTTGAGCCGACCGATATGAAAAAGCTGGAGCAAGCGGTCAAAGGGTGCTTGTAAAGGCACTTGATTGCACAAAAGAATTGTGCTATCATACAGACAGATAACGTATATCCGCGGAGGTATCCTATGAGCAATTCCAAATATGATGCATTAAAGCTTGAAAATCAGCTCTGCTTTCCCCTGTACGCTGCCGCACGCGAGGTGGTTAAAAAATACCGCCCATATCTGGACGAGCTGGATCTGACGTATACGCAGTATATCACCATGATGGTGATGTGGGAGCAGCGGGAGATCACGGTCAAGGCACTGGGAGAAAAGCTGTTTCTGGATTCCGGCACTATGACGCCCGTGCTCAAAAGCCTGGAGGTAAAGGGCTTTGTTGTGCGCAAGAGAAGCACCGCGGACGAGCGCTCTGTCAGCGTTTTTCTGACCGAGCAGGGCGAAGCGCTCAAGGAAAGCGCCGTGGAGGTGCCCGCCAAGGTGGCAGGATGCGTGGGTCTTGAGGCGGACGAGGCGATCAAACTCTACGAGATTCTTTATAAGATTTTGAAAACGGAATAATATAGGCCGATGAAGGATTGCTCCTTCATCGGCTTTTATTAGCAGGATCTTTGGTCATAGCAGTTGTTTTGCTCGTCGTCCCCGATCATTGCCGCGGTAGCGATCGCGATCATTTCGCATATACGGATTTTGTCTGCTCATAAAATCTCTTCTTTCAGAATTTGGTGAAGCACCCTTTTCAGTATATGTCGTTTTTTGTCGGAAAGATGCTGCACACGTGCTCCAAGCCTTTCATGTTGACGGGGATTTGTCGTCACCGCTTGACATTCGGGGCAAAACGGAGTACAATATTTTTTGAACAGCTTTAAGACATCAAAAGGAGACAACAAAATGAGCAGCTTTGAAAATCTTCGCATCGTGGATAACTTCTATCAGACCTCTCTGTTTTTCCCGATGCCCACCGTCATTATCAGCACGCTTTGCGAGGACGGCTCCACCAACTTAGGTCCTTACTCCCTGGT
The DNA here is from genome assembly GCA_045594445.1 of Eubacteriales bacterium. GTDB lineage: Bacteria > Bacillota > Clostridia > Oscillospirales > CAG-272 > SVQP01. The sequence continues at coordinate 2,089 of JAZNYL010000085.1, read as the reverse complement.
ACAGCCCTACTACGTGGCAGGCAAAGACTATTACGCCATGCTTCTGTGCTGCCGCAACTCCTCCAACACCGCGCAGAACATCCTGCGCAACGGCAAATGCACGCTGAATTTTATTGACGACAAGCCCTCCACCTTCAAGGAGGCAGTCAAGCTTTCCTGGCCGGGTGACAAGCCCGAGGAGAAGATGCCCAAGTGCAACTTCAAGCTGGAAAAATCGCTTTTGCAGGAAGAGACTGGCGAGGTCAGACCCATGGTGCTGACCTACGCGATTGAGGCCATTGAGTGCACGTGGATGCGCGAGCTGGACGGCGCGGACAAGGATTTGCCCGGCGAGCTCAACGGCTACGAGGGCCCCTACCACGATTTCAACGGCATTACCTCCAAGTTTGGTGCACACTTCATTCTGCGCGTGGACAAGATTCTGATGAAGAAAAAGTACCGCGACGCCATTATCAACGGCGTCAAGGCAAAAGACTTCCCCGCTCTGCCCGTGGACTACGGCTATCGCGATTCCAAAAACTTCTGGTTCCATCGCAAGACTCGCATGAGAGCCGAGCTGCTCCAGATGCGCCAGGCTTCTCTGGCCAGCGTGCGTTACGCTGCTGACCGCGCCGACGACAAGATCAAGTTCACCGACGAGGCGCTGCAGACCGTGCTGGCAGTACCGCGCGTATTCTTGCCGCTGGTGCTCAAGGGCTGCGTGGATTGGGCGCGCGAAAACGGCGTTGAGCTGATCACCGAGGAGCACATGAAGATCATCAACGACAAGCGTGCCAAGGAAAAGAATAAGAAATAACGAGAGAATTCATGAAGTCGACACACCCAAACGAGCAAACCCGTGCGCGCTTGCTTGAGCATTGCCAAAGCTATCCCGATCTGCAGGCGCAGGACGTTTTCAAATATCTGTACCACAGTGCGCTCGGTTGCGAGCACCTCGTATCCGACGAGCAGGCTGCGCTTCGCTATATTGAGGCGGAATACGCAACCTTGCCCGATTCCGCGCAGGACGCAATTGAGCCATTGGACGGTGCTTACAGTCGCGTGCACCTCGGCATGCTGCGTCACGGCCTGCAGCCCCGAACGCTGGCAAGACTTTTCTGCCTGTCTGCGCAAACTGAGGCTGACGGCAAGGCGCTGCTTGCGCAAAAGCTCCGGGTAGCACAAGAAATGGTGCAAAATCGCGAGCTTTCACTTGACGAGGCGGACTTTGCCCAAAAGCTGGACGCATGGCGTGCGGCGAACTTTCCCGCCATTCATCATTCGGAGGCGTTCCGCACGGCATATCGCCCCGCCTATCGCGTCGTATCCAACCGTTACACCGCCTATCTGCCGCTCTTTGCAGCAATAGACAAGCTGCTTTGCAACGGCAGCGCCATTGTTGCCATTGACGGCGGCAGCGCCAGCGGCAAGACCACGCTGGCAAGCCTTCTTGCGCAAGTGTACGACTGCAACGTATTCCACACCGACGATTTCTTTTTGCAGCCGCACCAGCGCACACCCAAGCGACTTGCCGAGATTGGCGGGAATATGGACAGAGAGCGATTTGCTGACCAAGTGCTGCGCTCGGTGTGCATGCAAGAGTCGGTGAAATACCGACGGTTTGATTGCAGCACGCAGACCTTGGGCGAACGGATCACGGTGCCGCACAACGCGCTGACTGTGATCGAGGGTGCTTATTCTCTGCACCCGTCCTTCGGGCAATACTGTCACCTTGCCGTCTTTTTGGACGTTGATCCCACTACGCAAAGGGAGCGCATTACAAAGCGCAACACGCCCGCGTTTGCGCAACGCTTCTTTGACGAGTGGATCCCGCTTGAAAACGCCTATTTTTCGGGCACGAACATCCGCGATCGCGTGGATATGATTTTTCTCGCCCGAGATGAATAAATTTCGTTGGATCGAAGCAACTATGAGAAACGTAAGAATTTTAAAGCCGGAGGAGCTTGGCTTAGCCGAACGGGAGTCGAACCGAATTGCCCGACGACGATGCATTTTCGCATCTTTCGGCGTGCTTTCACTCGCAAGATTGGTATCTTGCTTCGCAAAATCACACCAAAATCTATCAAAAATGCATTCGCCGGCGGGTGCG
>JAZNYL010000084.1:0-28706 GCA_045594445.1 Eubacteriales bacterium | reverse complement strand
AAATCTGCTGCGTCAAAACTGCTCGCACCCGCCGGCGAATGCATTTTTGATAGATTTTGGTGTGATTTTGCGAAGCAAGATACCAATCTTGCGAGTGAAAGCACGCCGAAAGATGCGAAAATGCATCGTCGTCGGGCAATTCGGTTCAACTCCCGTTCGGCTAGGGGCGTTCTGTGAACGCCCGCGGGCGAACGCAGTTCGCCCCTACGACAAAAGGACAGAGAATGTGAAAATTCTCTGTCCTTTTATCATACGCCGTGCCCGTTTAGGTTAGTGTGGTTACTTGCCAAGCTCTGCTTTGATTGCCTTGGTCGCTGCAGTCGTATCCTCGGGCGTCAGAATGGTGTAAACCACGTAATTGCCGTAAACCTCGATCTGCGCGTTTTCCAGCTTGGTTTTCTCTGCAGGCTCGTACATATCAAGGAATACCTCCAATTTGACCTGCGTTGCCTGTACGTAATCCCAAACCTCGGCCTTAACGGCGTCCACGTCGCCGCCTTCCTTGACGTGGAAGATGCCGAATTCATCCACGGTGGTTTGCGAATTGGAGGCACAGATCATCCACTCGGAAACGTCCGATTCGATCAGGGAAGGATTTGCAAATTCCAACGAAAGAAACAGCTCGTCCATGGCGGTATAGCCACCCTGGGTGCTGACCGAATTGAGGATTTCTGAGGTCAGATCGTTGACCGCCACGTCGTCACGGTAAGAGGAGCAGGCGCTCAGACACATCATCATGCAAAACAGCAGGGTTGTCATCAAAGTGATCTTTTTCATAGTTTCGTCTCCTTGTGATTTTCGTTATATCAGTCGGCGTATCCGTGCGTGCGGATATATTGCAAAACAGCCCGGTAGGCATCGGCGGTCAGGTGATAGCCGTCACCGTTGTCGTAGATCGCGGCCAGCGCACCGTTGCCGTTTTTGAGCACGCTTGCAGAATCCAGGTATTTGCATCCGGTATCCTTGGCAAGCTGCATGATCCAGCCGTTTGCTGCGTCGATCTTCTCGTTGGTAATGCCGTTGCCGTTCTGACTGTAGGCCTCGGTCACGGGGAAGATGGATTGCAGGATGATCTTGGTGTCAGGGCTTGCCTTGCGCGCGGCATTGATCAGTGCCTTGTAGCAGCTGATAAAATTGTTGACTGATTTGGAGTCGTCAAGGTTAACGTAAGAAATGCCGTTGACGCCCAGCGTAATAATCAGATATTTGGGTTTTTCCTTTTCAAGTGCCTGTGCGATGGTCAGAGATTCGCCCGTTCTCGGATAGTAGACGTGCGCCGAGGTAATTCTGCCGTCCAGCGTCAGCGTGCCTGCGGGGATGACCTTGCCGCTCTCGTCCACGTCGGAGCCTGACCACACCTGCTTGGTATCCTTGCCACCCGTCAGCACACCGCGGCTTTTGAGGTGGTAGGTAGTAGAGTCGCCAAGGAAAATGATGCTGTCAATATATTCCTGCCCCATGTCCGCGCTCTCTCCAAGCACCGCGGAAGAATCGGGCGTGCCGACCACGGGCAGGTCTCCTGCATCCGTTTGCGTTTCGGTCGGGCGCTCTGTCGGACGGGAAGGCGCTTGATCGCGATTGCCGGTCACAAGTGCAACCACACCCCATGCGGCCAGTAAGAGAATATTGATCAGCAGCAGCACGACGATGGCGACGAGTAATATTTTTATGATCGAGTCTTTATTCATAATCGGGATGATCTCCATGTTCGGTCTTGGTTTTGATACACCTACGCTGGGGCTTGAAAATCCGTTACGTAAGTCCGCTCATATACAGATATATATATACTTTACCATACTAACGCGAAAAATGCAAGAGCACGCGCAAAATTTTAACGAATCCTTTACAGGGAATTGCGCGAAAAACAAAAGCAGTGAATATATGCAAATAAATATGCATTTTTGTGTTGACTTTTTGCGCGGTATTGTGTATAATAAAGTATTATATAATGACTATATATGCCCAAATTCGTGCGAAAGGAAACAGCTATGGCACAAATGAGTAGAAAAATGCAAAGAGAGGCAGTGTTCGGCCTGCTTTTTGAGAGTGATTTCAGAAGAGACGAGACCCCCGAAGAGGTCTATGCGACCTGGTGCGAGCAGAACGGCGAGCCCGAGGGGACTTACGTAAAGGACGCGTATTTCGGCGTTTGCGAGAAAATGGACGAGATCGACGCCACCATCGAGCGTCATTCCAACGGCTGGAAGGTCTCACGCCTGACCCGCGTATCCCGCGCCGTTATCCGCCTTTGCGTATATGAAATGGCGTACGTCAAGGACGTACCCTGCGCGGTTGCCATCAACGAGGCGATCGAGCTTTCCAAGAAATATGACGATGATAAGGCGCGCGGCTTTGTCAACGGCGTGCTGAACGGCATCAAGACCGAGCTGGAAGCCCATGCAGAATAAGCCCATATGCTTTGTCGGCTTTGATACCAGCAATTATACCACCTCGGCAGCAGTTTGCACAGAGGACGGAAAGGTAATTGCCAATATCAAAAGCCCTTTGCCGGTAGAGGCGGGTGCTTGCGGACTTCGTCAGAGTGACGCGGTGTTTGCGCACCTGAAAAATCTGCCGGACGTCTGCGAGGTGCTACGTGCGGTCACGGCAGACTACCGTGTGGCAGCCGTTGGCTATTCCGCCTATCCGCGTGATGCCGAGGGATCTTATATGCCTTGCTTTTTGGCAGGCAAGACGGCTGCGACCTCGTTTGCTGCCGCGCTTGGCGTGCCGCTTTACGCGTTCTCGCATCAGAACGGCCATATCATGGCCGCGGCCTATGCATCGGGACAGCTTGAGCGACTGATGCAGGGGCCTTTCGTGGCGTTCCACGTGTCGGGCGGCACCACAGAGGCTGTGCTTGTCACGCCGGATCAGGGCAGCATCGGCAAGGTCACGCTGGTGGGTGAGACCGCAGACCTCAACGCAGGGCAGGCCATTGACCGCATCGGCGTTGCCATGGGGCTCTCGTTCCCCTGCGGCAGAGCCATCGAGCTGCTGGCAGCCAACGCCACGGGCAAGATTCCCAAGCCGCGCGTGTCGGTCAAGGGAAGCGTATGTAACCTGTCCGGCCTTGAAAACCTGGCACTTAAGCTGTATAACATGACGGGCAACAAGGAGCTTGTCAGCGCGTACACGTTGGATTTCGTGGCCGAGACGCTGTCGCAGATGACTGAGAACATTTTGACCGAATACGGCAGAATGCCCGTGCTTTACGCAGGCGGCGTCATGAGCAACTGCCGCATTCGCGAAAGGCTGGAGCGCAAGTTCCACGCTTATTTCGGCGCACCCGCATTCTCTGCGGATAACGCCGCAGGCACAAGCCTTTTGTGCCGCAATCAATTTATAAAAGATGCAATAAAAAATTAAATTTGCCCAAAGCAAATTTCTACCGCAACGTTCCGCCAAGCGGAACATTTCACTCGCGCAAAGCGCGAATTTCACTTTTGCGAAAGCAAAAATTTCACATTTCGCCATGCGAAATATTTCATTGCAATGGTGTCAACCCGCGGTTGACGGCATTGCTCAGAAAGGAGAGTAATCATGCAAGACGCTCGGCAGTATTTTTCCGTAACACAGCTCAACGAATACGTGCGAATGCTGCTGGACGGCAACGCTGTACTCTCGGATATATGGATCAAGGGTGAGATCTCGAATTTCACCAACCAATACAGAACCGGACACATGTACTTTTCGGTCAAGGACGCAGGTGCGACCTTGCGCGTGGTCATGTTCCGTTCCAACGCAGCAAGGCTGAAGTTTGAGCCGCGCGATGGCATGAAGGTGCTGCTGCACGGCAGGGTATCGGCCTACGTGGCGGGCGGCCAGTATCAGTTTTATGCAGATATGATGGAGGCGGACGGCCTTGGCAGTCTGTACCTTGCCTTTGAGCAATGCAAGGCAAGGCTGGCTGCCGAGGGATTGTTTGATCAGAGCCGCAAAAAGCCCATTCCGAGCCTGCCTCGGCGTGTGGGCGTCATTACCTCTCCCACGGGTGCAGCCATTCGCGATATCATCAATATCACCGGCAGAAGATACCCAAAGGGTGAGCTGCTCATCTTTCCGTCGCTTGTGCAGGGCGAGCAGGCCGCCGCATATTTGGCGGGCGGCATCCGCTATTTCAATCGTGCAGCCAACGTGGACGTGATCATCATCGGACGCGGCGGCGGATCGATCGAGGATCTGTGGGCGTTCAACGACGAGCGATTGGCAAGAGAGATCGCGGCATCTGCCATTCCGGTCATTTCCGCGGTCGGACATGAAACAGATTTTACGATATGCGATTTCGTGGCGGATCTGCGAGCACCCACACCGAGTGCCGCGGCAGAGCTGGTTTTCCCGGATCGCTTTGCGCTCAAAGCAGAGCTTGACGCAAGACTTAACAAGATCGGTGCGCTGGTGCGCGCGGATATTGCAGCCAAGAGGGATCAGCTTCGCGTGCTGGCATCCTCGCGCGCCATGCGCTCTCCCGCAGCCGTCACGGCCGAAAAGCAGATGCGGCTTGACGAGCTTGCCGTGCGTATGCATACGGCCGGGCAGGTGCTGCTGGATCGCAAAAAGCAAGGACTTGCGGCTTCGGTCGGCAAGCTGGAGGCACTCAGCCCGCTGGCGGTGCTGCAAAGAGGATACGCCGTGGCGCAGAATGCGGACGGCGAGGTGACCACGAGTGCCGCTGCGTTTGACGCAGGTGACAGAATCACGGTCAGATTTGCGGACGGAGCGGTGGACGCTACCGTGGACGCTATCAAAAAGGAGCAATTATGGAACAGAAATTGACTTACGAGCAGGCACTGGCGAGACTGGAGCAGATCATCCGTGCCATGGAAAGCGATAAAATCCCGTTGGAGGAATCCTTGAAGCTGTACGAGGAGGGCGTTTCCATCGTGCGTCGCTTGTCTGCCGAGCTTGACGAGGCGGAAAGAAAGATCAAGATCCTGCAGCAGAACGCGCAGGGCGAGATCGTTGCCGTCGATTTTATTACCGACGATTCCGATGAATAAGGGAAGTGTTATGATTCCTGCTTTTATAGAACGGGACGCAGCCCTTGTGGGGGAGCGTCTTGCAAGAATATATCCCGAGGGAAGCCGTACGACCAAGGTGCTGTACGACGCCCAGAAATACAGCCTGCTTGCAGGCGGAAAGCGCATTCGTCCCGTCCTGGTGCTGGAATGCTGCCGCATGCTTGGCGGAGACGAGAGAATTGCGCTGGACTATGCAGCAGCCGTGGAAATGGTGCATACCTATTCGCTGATCCACGACGATCTGCCTTGCATGGACGACGACGACCTGCGCCGCGGCAGACCGACAAATCACAAGGTGTTTGGAGAGGATATTGCCACCCTTGCGGGCGACGGTCTTTTAACAGATGCGTTTGGCGTCATTCTGTCCTGTCCGTATGCATCTGCGCAAAGCCGTGCGGATGCAGCACTTGCGCTCTCGCGCGGTGCGGGCAGCTTTGGTATGGTCAAAGGGCAGGTCATTGATATGTTCGGCGAGAAGAATGCGCTGACGCTTGATGAGCTGCTGGAGCTGCATTGCGGCAAAACAGGGGCTTTGATCGAGACCGCCGTCAGACTCGGCTGCCATGCTGCGGGACTTGCATCGGACGATGCGAGATTGCAAGCACCGGTGGCTTACGCACGCAATATCGGCCTTGCTTTCCAGGTCATTGACGATATTCTGGATTGCACACAGAGCGCAGAGGCACTCGGAAAGAGCGTGGGCAGCGACCAAAAGGACGGCAAGACCACGTTTATGCGCTTTTATGACGTGGAGGGTGCGCGCGCATACGCACAAAGGCTGACGCGTGACGCGATTGCGTCGGTAGAGACACTGGAGAACAGCCAAAACTTGGTGACTTTAGCAGAATACCTTGCACAAAGAAACTATTGATAAAACAGAGGATTGACAACATGCAAGCAGTCAAGGATTTTTTCACCAACTATATCGTTATGTCCGCGTTGGTCGGGTGGTTTACTGCGCAGATTCTCAAGATGTTTACGCGCGGCTTCAAGCAAAAAAAGCTGGATATTCCCAATATCCTGTTTGGCACGGGCGGCATGCCCAGCTCGCATACCGCAGCTGTGATATCTATGGCGGTGGCCACGGCCATCGTGTTTTCGCCCGCATCCTTTGAGTTTGCCATTGCGGGCGTGCTTGCCATGATCGTCATGCGTGACGCGATGGGCGTGCGCCGCGAAGTCAGCAAGCAGGCGGCCATTATCAACAAGCTGGTGATCGACGTGATCAACGCAGAGAACGAGGAAAAAAGAGAAAAACGCCTCAAGGAGCTGGTTGGCCATACCCCCTTGCAGGTGTGGGCAGGCTGCGGCGTCGGTATCATCGTACCGTTGCTTTTGCAGTTTATTCCGTTCTTCCGCGAAAGCATTGCATATCTGCAGGGCACAGGCTTATGAGAGCAGACCTTTACCTTGTGGAGTACGGATACGTCAAAAGCCGTACCGCTGCAAGAAAGTACATTGAACAAGAGCATGCCGTCATTGACGGCGAGGTGATCAAAAAGCCCTCGCAGGAGATCGACGAGCAAGCAGAGCATACCGTGGAGATTCTGGAGCGCGAGAGATACGTCAGCCGCGGCGGACAAAAGCTGGAGGGCGCGCTGCAGGCCTTTGGAATTGACGTGCGCGGCCTGCGCGCAGCCGATATCGGCGCATCCACGGGCGGATTTACCGATTGCCTTTTGCAATCGGGTGCGGCACACGTGTACGCCATTGATTCGGGCAGGGATCAGCTGGATCCCGATCTGATGCTGGACGAGCGCGTGACCAATATGGAGAGCGTCAACGCAAGAAATCTGACGCCGGACGAGATCGGCGGCTGCGTGGATATCGTGGTCATGGACGTATCGTTTATCTCGCAAACCCTGATTTTGCCTGCGGTGGCACGTCTGTTGAAGAACGGCGGCGTTTACGTCGGGCTGATCAAGCCGCAGTTTGAGGCGGGAAGAGCCGCGCTCAATAAAAGCGGCATCGTCAAGAGCGCCAAGGATCGCCGCGTGGCGGTCGAGCGCGTGCTGGAATCGGCCGATGCACTCGGGCTATGCCTGTGCGGGCTGATCGAATCTCCCATTCAGGGCGGCGACGGCAACGTGGAATACCTTGCATATTATATCAAAAACGGACAGAGCAGCAGCGTGCGTCAAAGCGCTGTGCAGGCGTTATTTGCACGTCCGGGAAAGTAGGCAACACATGAAAAGAGTTGCGATTATTACCAATTTCAATATCACCGAAAAGGCGTATGCCGCCATTACGGTGGCGCAAAGGCTGATCTCGCACGGCTGCGAGGTAGTGGCCGCCGTTTATAACCGCGAGCGCTTTCTCAAAATGGCGCAGGGCAAGGCGGAATTTTTGCTGCTGCCCATCGACGAGGTGTACGCAACGGCAGAAATGATCGTGGTGCTTGGCGGTGACGGCTCGATTCTGGAGGCTGCCAGACGCTCTGCCTCGCGCGGCACACCCATTCTGGGCATCAATCTCGGCAGACTCGGCTTTATGGCAGAGCTGGAGATGCGCGACGTAGCAGATATTGACAAGCTATTTGAGCCGGATGGATATACACTGGAAAAGCGCTCGATGCTGACCGTGGAGTTGATCGGCTCCAAGGGCAATCTGCGCTCCTCGTGTTACGCGCTCAACGACGCATCCATCTCCAACGGCTCGATCGCGCGCATCGTGGATCTTGAGCTTTCCGAGGGCGGCGTTCCGGTCACCTCCTACCGCGCAGACGGTCTGATCGTGGCAACGCCCACGGGCTCCACCGCATATTCCATGTCTGCAGGCGGCTCGATCGTGGATCCGCGCGTGTCCTGCTTCTGTGTCACACCGATATGCCCGCATTCGCTGGCGGCAAGACCAATGATCTTCCCGGACAGCGCGATCCTTGAGATCAAAAATATCTGCCAGCGCGAAAAGATGCTGTTTCTGACCGTGGACGGCAGAACCAACTATGAAATGTATAAGGGCGATATCGTCCGTATCAGCAAATCTCCCCTGAAAACCAACCTCGTGCGCATCAAGAGCTGCGGCTTTTATAAAAAGCTGCGCCAGAAGATGACCGAGAACGAATAAACGAAACGGAGTAGTTTCCAATGAAGAAAAACAGACATGAAAAGATCATAGAGATCGTGGAGAGGTACGACGTAGAAACGCAGGACGAGCTGATCGAGCATCTGCGCAAGCTGGGCTACGAGGTCACGCAGGCCACCGTTTCGCGCGATATCCGTGAGCTCAAGCTGACCAAGGTGCTGGGAGAGAAGGGCTCTTACCGTTACGAGCTGCCCAAAGCAAGCGAGCCGCTTGGCAACTTCAAATTCAACCATGCGCTGGCCGAATCCATCACCTCGGTGGATTATGCGCTTCACACGGTCGTGATCAAAACCTTCCCGGGCATGGCGCAGGCCGTTGCCGTGGGAATTGATAATCTCAGACTGCCTGTCATTCTCGGATGCGTGGCGGGCGACGATACCATCATCGTGATCTCTCGCTCTGCCGAGGCTGCAGCCGATCTGAACAGTAAAATCAAGGAAATCATCAGAGGCCAGTAATGTTAAAGGGACTGCATATCGAAAATATCGCGGTCATATCCTGCGCGGATATTGATTTTTCGTCCGGCTTTTGCGTCATGACCGGCCAGACGGGTGCGGGTAAGAGCGTGATCGTGGACAGCATTCTGCTTGTCTGCGGAGCCAAAGCAGACCGCGAGCTGGTGCGATCGGGAGAGAGCGGTGCTTGCGTGACCGCGCATTTCACCGATCTTGCGGCAGGTGCCGTCAAGGGGCTTTCCGGGCTTGGCATTGCTTGTGAGGAAGGCGAGGTCGTACTGCAAAGAACGCTGGGAGCGGACGGCAAGAGCCAAGCGCGCATCAATGGAAAGGCGGCAACGCTTGGCATGCTGCGTGAGGCGAGCACGTATCTGATCTCAATCCACGGGCAAGACGATAACCGCATGCTCTCGGATCTGCGCTATCACATGGACCTGCTGGATGCTTACGCCGATCTGGATGCACTTAAGGCTGAGTACGGCTTGCTATACGAGCAATGGCACAGCCTTTGCGAAAAGCGTGACGAGCTCTCGCGCGACGCGGGTGAGCGGTTGCGCACCATGGAAATGCTCAATTATCAGATCGCCGATATTTCCGCGCTCAAGCTCAAGGTGGGCGAGGAAGAGGCGCTTGTTGAAAAGAGAAATAAGCTGCAAAACACCGAAAAGGTGCAAAAGCAGGTCAAGTTTTCCACCAAGGTACTCACGGGTGCTGGTTCAAACGGTGCCGTATCCTATATGCTGGAGCGCTGCGCGGCATCCATGAACGCGCTGGCGGCCTACGTGCAGGACGCTGCAGAGGTGGGCGAGGAGCTGATCGATCTTGCGTATCGCGTCAAGGATCTTTCGGAGCGCATCGAGGCTTACGCGGACGATCTGGACGACGATCCCGTGGCAATGCTTGATAAAATTGAGGACAGACTGGAGAGCATCTCCAAGCTCAAACGCAAATACGGAGGCTCGGTGGAGGCTGTGCTGGAGTTTTTGGAAAACGCCAAGCAAAGACTTGACGAGATTGAGAATTCCGACGTGCTCGCAGAGCAATTCGATACGGAGATCGCAGCGCTGCACGCGCGTGCGTTTGAAATTGCAGAGCAAATGTCCGAAATCCGTCAAAGAGCGGCTGCTGAGGCGGCAGAGCAGATTGCAGATCAGCTATCCTATCTGGATATGGCGGGCGTGCGCTTCTGTATCGCCGTGACAAGAGAAAAGGAATTAAATCCCGGTGGCATTGACCGCGTGGAATTCATGATCGCCACCAACCCGGGCGAGCCGCTTTCCTCCATGATCCGCATCGCGTCCGGCGGTGAGCTTTCGCGCATCATGTTGGCGATAAAATGCGTCATGAACCAAAGGGAAGGCGTGCCCACCACCGTGTTTGACGAGGTGGATACCGGTATTTCGGGCAAGACCTCACGTAAGATCGGTATCAGGCTGGCCGATATGGCAAAGAGTCAGCAGATCATCTGCATCACGCACTCGGCGCAGGTAGCATCTCTTGGTAAGCAGCATTTGCATATCTCCAAGCGGGAGCGAGAGGGCAGAGCCTTTACCTCTGTGGATGAGCTGCAGGGCGAGGCGCGCGTTTGTGAGATCGCCCGCATTCTGGGCGGTATTCATATCACGGATGCGCAAATGCAGGCCGCAAGAGACATGCTTTGCACAAAGGATTGCGAATAATTCGCAAAAGCCTGTTGCATTCGCGCGTCGGATGTGTTATAATACGAAATTGTGAAAATCATCATATAAGGAACATATTATGCTGAAAATCAAACAAAACATTGCAAGTAACATTCAAAAGGGCATTCTTGCCATCAATCCCGCAGCAGAGCTGACGGTAGACGAGCTGGCAGGCATGCTGGAATATCCCCCCGATGCGGGCATGGGCGACCTTGCGCTGCCTTGCTTCAAGCTTTCCAAAACGCTGCGTCGCGCGCCCGTTATGATCGCGCAGACGTTAGCAGAGCATTTGGATTGCGATTGCATTGAGCGCGCAGAAGCTGTCAACGGCTATCTCAATATCCGTCTGAGCCCCGCTTATCTGACAAGCCACGTGCTTTGTGCCGTGCTTGAGAAAAAGGAAAAGTACGGCGCCCCCGATATCGGCAAGGGCAAGAAGGTCGTGCTGGACTATTCCTCGCCCAACGTAGCAAAGCCCTTCCATATCGGTCACCTTGGCACCACAGTCATTGGCCATTCGCTCAAGAAGATCCACGAGTTTGCGGGCTACGATTGCTTTGGTATCAACTACCTTGGTGACTGGGGTACGCAGTTCGGTAAGCTGATCCTGGCCTATAACAAGTGGGGCAGCAAGCAAATGGTGGAGACGGGCGGTATTGACACGCTGGTTGAGCTTTACGTCAAGATCAATAACGCCATCACCGAGGAAAAGGAGCAGGGCAAGACCGATCTTGCGGACGCCGCACGTGCCGAGTTCCACAAAATGGAGATGGGCGACGAGGAGAACCTTGCGCTGTGGAAGTGGTTTATTCAGATTTCTCTGGAGGAATACGAAAAAACCTACGCACAGCTGGGCATCACCTTTGACAGCTACCTTGGCGAGTCCTTCTATACCGACAAGATGCCCGCGCAGGTGCAAAAGCTGCGCGACGCAGGACTTCTCAAGCTGGACGACGGCGCATCCATCGTGGATCTGGACGAATACGGCATGCCTCCTTGTCTGATCCTCAAGCGTGACGGCAGCACGCTGTATCCCACGCGTGATATCGCAGCAGCGGTCTACCGCAAGGAAAACTATCATTTTGATAAATGTATCTACGTCACAAGCACCCAGCAGATCCTGCATTTCAAGCAGTGGTTCAAGGTTGTGGAGCTGATGGGCTACGATTGGCACGATCAGCTTGTGCACGTACCCTACGGTACGGTCAGCATCGGCGGTGCAAAGCTTGCCACAAGAACGGGTAACGTGGTGCTTTTGCGCGATTTGTTCGGCGCAGCCATTGAAAAGGTCACCGAGATCATGGAAGAGAAGAATCCGGAGATGAAGGGCAGAGCGGACGTAGCCGAGGCTGTGGGTGTTGGCGCGATCGTGTTCTACTATCTGACCAACAATCGCATCAAGGATATCGACTTCAACATGGATGACGCGCTGTCCTTTGACGGCAACACCGGTCCTTACGTGCAGTACACGTACGCACGTGCTTGCTCGGTGCTTGAAAAGGCAGGCGAGCCTGCAGCGATGGATTATAAGATCACCGCACCTGAGGAGCAGACGCTGCTCAAGGTGCTTGCCACCTATGAAGAAAAGGTGCTGCTGGCGTTGCGCGATTACGAGCCCTCGGTCATCACCAGATTCATTCTGGACGTCGCCGTTGCGTTCAACCGCTTCTATCATAACTGCCGCATCCTGTCGGAGACCGACGAGAGCGTCAAGCAGACCAGAATCGCTCTCACGCTTGCCACCAATCACGTGCTAGGCAGCGCGTTTGAAATGATTTGCCTAAAGAAAACAGAAAAAATTTAATTAGTGAGGTAATATATCATGTCCGGACATAGCAAATGGGCCAACATCAAGCACAAGAAGGAAAAGACCGACGCCGCAAAGGGTAAGATCTTTACCCAGATCGGTAAGGAAATCGCAGTAGCCGTCAAGGCAGGCGGCGGCGACCCTAACAACAACTCCAAGCTCAGAGATCTGATCGCTAAGGCAAAGGCAAACAACGTGCCCAACGATAACATCAAGAGAAGCATCGAAAAGGCACTTGGCGCAGGCGGCGACAACTTTGAAGAAATCACCTACGAGGGATACGGCCCCGCAGGCGTGGCAGTCATCGTCAAGGCTGCTACCGATAACAGAAACAGAACCGCAGGCAACGTGCGTGCTGCTTTCTCCAAGTACCACGGCAATCTGGGTACTACCGGCAGCGTCAGCTTCATGTTCTCCGAAAAAGGCCTGATCGTCATTGACAACGAGGATGGCGACATCGACGAGGATAAGCTGATGGAGGACGCCATGGAGGCAGGTGCCGAGGACTTTGCAGCCGAGGGCGAGGTATTTGAGGTTTACACCGAGTCTGCCGACGTTTTCGCAGTCGCAGAGGACATCAAGGCAAAGGGCTACAACGTGCTCTCCGCAGAGCAGACCATGATTCCTTCCACCTACGTTGAGCTGACCACCGACGACGATAAGAAGTTCATGAACCTGCTTCTTGAAAAGCTGGAAGAGGACGACGACGTTCTGTCGGTATACCACAACTGGGAAAACCAGGACGAATAATCAAAATATTGATAGAAACCTCCGTGCACGGGGAATACTTACCGTATTACCGCACGGAGGTTTTTTATGATTTATGAAGCGCAAGCGGCGAGCGGCTCTGCCTCTCTTGCCGATTATTATCTGCAAAACGGCAAGGGTACGCATGCTTATCGTTATTTCGGTGTGCACATGATACTTGATAAGCCCGAGTGGAGCTACGTGTTCCGCGTTGCCGCCCCCGGGGCAGATCTTGTCAGTCTGGTTGGCGAATGGGACGGTTGGGAGCCGGCACCCATGCACCGACTTGGGGATAGCGGCACGTGGGAACTATGCGTGCGCGCAGAGATCTGCCCCGAGGGCTTGCGATATAAATATCTGGTGCAAACCGGGGAACAAAGTCATTATAAGGCCGATCCGTATGCCCGCGCGAGCGAGAGCGGCGGCGAGGGAGCGTCGGTCATTTGCACCGAGGGGCATTACGTCTGGCATGACCGTGCTTATCTGGAGGCAAGAGCGCTGCAAGGAGAGCGCGAGCGGCACGCTTGCCCCATGAATCTTTACGAGGCGGAGCTTTCGGGATGGTTTGACCGCGATGCCGTAGGGACGGTTGCGAATTTTCGCGTGATTGCCGATCTGCTTTCGCAATACGCCGCGGATATGGGATATACTCACGTGCTGATCCACAGCGTATGCCGCCAAAGAGCAGGGAGAGAGGGCATTGTGTCCTATTTTGCACCCGACGGTGCGCTGGGCACGCCGGATGATTTTGCCTATTTCGTGGATCGTATGCACAAAGAAGGCGTTGGCGTGCTGATGGAATTGGAATGTCGCACACCGGGTGCGCACGTGGGCGGTTTGATCAATTTTGACGGCGCAGGCGTGTATACATCCGAACAAGATGGGCGTGTCTGCTTTGATTATGCCGATCCGTACGCTACCACGCTGCTGTATTCTTCGGCCATGTTCTGGCTGCGCGAGTTTCACTTGGACGGGCTTTCTCTGTGTGCCCAAGGCATGGCGGCGGATCGGCATACGGGTGAATTTTTGCGGACTATGGCGCAAAACGTGCGCAGGGGAGCGGCGGATGCTCTGCTGATCCTGCGCGCATCGGGCTATCGCGGACTGAGCACCGACGCGTCTTACGGTGGTCTTGGCTATGATCTGGTGATCAATTCGCGCACGGAAGATGCGCTTGTGGATAGCCTTGCAACCTCTTTGGAGCTTCGCCTTGGCAGGCAAGCATGGAGGCAGCCGCTGCAAGACCTTTACGCCGAGGCGCAGATCCTTGCGCTTTCGGGCAATTTGATCCGTCAGCGTGCCGGTTCGGTGTTCGGCATGCTGCAGGGCACGTACGAGCAAAAATTCGCGGCCATGCGCTTGCTTTATCTGTTTATGACCTGCCTGCCGGGAAAGAAGCTGAGCTTTATGGGCAACGAGATCGGTCAAACGACAGAGTGGCGTTTACACGACGGCGTGGAGTGGTTTGTGCGCGAGCTGGATATGCACCGTCAATTTTCCGAGTACGTCCGATCGCTCAATCGGTGGTATCTGCAAACGCCCGCACTCTTTGAATGTGACCGCACCAAGGAGGGCATGACGCTCGTGCGCACAAATCTTGACTCCGAGGGTGTACTGGCCTTCAAACGCTTTGACCGCGCGGGGAACGAGCTTTGCATCGTACTCAATTTCAGCGATAGGAGTGCGTGCGACCTGCGCGTGGAGGTGGGCGGACGCTATCCGTATTACGAGCAGGTGTTTTGCTCGCAGGATTCGGTAATGCCCGTGTGCCTGCAAATTGATGCCGACGGAATGCTGACGACCGACTTGCCGGGACTTTCGGGATTGGTGCTTGCACCAAAAACTCCCGCGCGCGGTTTTTGGCTGGAAAATGTGTAAAATTACGCAAAGTCGCCTTGACACCCGCGCAGCGAAGTGGTAAAATATTGAATAGTCGCCAAAAAAGGGAGGTGAGCGCGTGGACGCCAGAATCAAACGACTGTTCGGAAATACCGTGATCTTTACGGTTGGAAAATTCGTATCCAAAATGTTGGTCTTTTTGATGATGCCGCTGTATACCGCATGCCTTTCCGAGGCGCAGTATTCCACCGCGGATCTGATCACGCAGCTTGCAAATCTCCTTATCCCACTTGCTTGCCTCGGTATCGCCGAGGGACTTTTCCGCAGCGCGGCCGCCAAGGAAGGGGATAAAGAGGCATTTTTCTCAAGCGGCATAGCCATTCTGGCCATCAGCTCCGCAGGCTTTTTGTTGCTCTCACCGCTGCTTTTGATGCTTGAGTATTTTGCGTCTTACGTCTGGCTGATCGTAATCTTCGTGCTGTGCTCCAATTTTCATTCGGTATGCGCGCAGTACGTTTGCGCCATCGGCAGAACCAAAACCTTTGCTTTCCAGGGAATTCTGAACACCGCGCTCAACATCGGCTTCAATCTCTTGTTCCTGTTGGGCTTTGATATGAAGATCGAGGGCTACGTGCTCAGCGTCGTATGCGCCGATTTTGTCACCACGCTGGCTTTGATCGTGTATTGCAGACTGTGGCGCGCCTTCTCCTTCAAAAAGATCTCCAAAAGAATTATGGGCGAGATGCTGCGCTTTTCCTTACCGTTGATTCCCACCACGGTTTTCTGGTGGATCACGGGCGTTTCCGACCGCTATCTGGTCGCTCGCATGCGCTCGGATGCAGAGAACGGTTTGTATGCGGCTGCCTATAAGATCCCCACGCTGCTGACCTATATGGTATCGGTATTCAACGAGGCGTGGCGTCTGTCTGCGGTCAAGGAGTCGGACGATCCCGACGCGTGTGCCGATTTCTTTGGCAAGGTGTTCCGCTATTACGTGGCCATCGTGTTCGTTGGCGGTGCTTTCCTGATCGCGTTTGCCAAGGTTGCCTCGGTGCTGCTGTTTGCCGATTCTTACTTTGATGCGTGGCTGTACGTGCCGATATTGGTGCTGGCCACAGTGTTTACCTCATTTGATTCCTTCCTTGCCACCGCGTATTTCACCAAGAAAAAGACTATGGTGTCGTTCTATACCTCAATGCTCGGCGCGGTGATCAATATCGTGCTCAATCTGCTCTGGATTCCGTCTTGGGGTGCAGTTGGCGCGTCGGTTGCAACCTTCGTCAGTTATTTTGCGGTATTTGTGCTGCGCGCGGCTACCATGCATCGCTTTATCCGCTTCAATCTGCGCTTGCCGCTTATCGCAATCAACACTGTGCTGCTCGGCGGCATGATCGTGATTATGATGCTGGAGCTCCCGCTCTGGCAGCTTTATATCGGCCTTTTGACCGCTGCCGTGGTCGGTCTCAACGCGCCGGCATTGCTGTCCATGCTCAAAATGCTACCCGAGATGCTGAAGGGAAGAATCAAACGCTGAAAATGCAAAAAAATATGAGAAAAATGTAAAATATTTTTCAAAAAACTCTTGCAATTTCCGAAAAGATATGTTATAATAACCGATGCGTGCCATGAGCACGGCATTAGAACGGGTGGTCCGCTGCATGCTCGCATGAACATCCGATAATATAAGGAGGGCCATCAAAATGAATCTGATCGAGGCTTTTACAAACGAGCAATTGAAGGCAGAAATTCCTTCTGTCAACGTTGGTGACACCGTACGTGTTCACAACAAGATCAAAGAGGGTTCCAGAGAGAGAATCCAGCTTTTCGAGGGTACTGTTATCGCTAAGCACGGTGCAGGTATCTCCGCTACCTTTACTGTAAGAAGAATTTCTTACGGCTGCGGTGTTGAAAAGACTTTCCCCATCCACTCTCCCAACGTAGTAGCTGTTGACACTATCCGTCGTGGTAAGGTCAGACGTGCAAAGCTGTACTACCTGCGCGGCAGAGTTGGTAAGGCTTCTAAGGTTAAGGAAAGAATCTAATCTTAGAAAAATAGAAAAGGCGAACGCGATATGCGCTCGCCTTTTCTATTAATTGCGCAACTATGAAATACGGGCGATTCTTGAATCGCACCAATGGAATATCCGAGATAGTTTTCCGCAATCTCTTGCAATTCATTTACTCTTATGCTACAATATATACAATGACAAAAAAGGGGAGAGACACCTATGAAATACGATTTTACGACAATCATGGACCGACACGGCAAGGATGCCCTGGCAGTTGACGCGCTGGGGCAGGGCTGGGCGCCTGCGGCACCAAAGGAGGGCTTTGACGCCATCCCCATGTGGGTGGCGGACATGAATTTTCCCACCGTTCCGACCGTCACAGAGGCCATCGCGCAAAGAGTGACGCACCCCGCGTTCGGCTATTTTGATCCTCGCGAGGAATATTTTTCCTCCATCATTCGCTGGCAGACCGAGCGAAACGGCGCAGAGGGCTTGGAGCCCAAGCACATCGGCTACGAAAACGGCGTGCTTGGCGGCGTTCTGGCTGCACTGAATACCTTCTGCTCGCGCGGCGACAGCGTGCTGGTGCTCAGCCCCTTGTACGTAGGTTTCCGCGGCTCACTGCACAACAACGGCTATAACATCGTGGAAAGTCGCCTTGTGCAGGACGATCAGGGAGTTTGGCGCATTGATTTTGAGGATGTAGAGCAAAAGCTCGTGCAAAATCATATTCACGCTGCCATTTTCTGCTCACCGCACAATCCCACGGGCCGCGTTTGGGAAAGATGGGAGATTGAGCGAATCATGGAGCTTTACCGCAAGCACGACGTCTACGTGGTTTCGGACGAGATCTGGTCGGATATTCTGCTTGACGGTCACAAGCATATTCCCACGCAGTCGGTCAGCGAAGACGCGCGACAGAGAACAGTTGCACTGTACGCACCCTCCAAAACCTTCAATCTTGCGGGCTTGATCGGTGCATACCATATCATTTATAACGATCGCATCCGCGACCGCGTACTCAAGGAATCCTCGCTCTCGCACTATAATTCCATGAACGTGCTGTCTATGTACGCGCTGATCGGCGCATACAAGGACGAAGGCCACGAATGGGTGAACGAGCTTTGCGAGGTACTGTCCGGCAACGTGGAGTTTGCCTGCAAGTATATCGCTGAGCATTTTGAGGGCGTCAAGGTGTTCCACCCGCAGGGCACGTATATGCTGTTTATAGATTGCGCCGAATACATGGAGAAGCACGGCAAAACGCTGGACGAAATCGTAGCGGCAGGCTGCGATGTGGGCGTGACCTGGCAGGACGGCCGCGTGCATGGCGGCACCACACACATCCGCCTCAATCTCGCCTTGCCGCTCTCGCGCGTGCAAGAGGCCTTTGACCGCCTGCGCAGATACGTATTTATATAAAAGGTGAATAAACATATAACGGGAGCTGCTTTGGTAGCTCCTGTTTGCTTATGCCTAACAGAACGGATGCGCGCTGCAAAGGCGTCCCCCGTATCGCTCACGCATCCCGGGCGGGGGAAGGCTTTTCCGCATGACCGTATCGACTACGTAGCGGATGGCACCACCATCAAAACGCTGACGCAGACTGTGGATGCGAGCATGACCGCCGAGTTCCAAAGCCTGCTCAATCGCGCCAAGTCCATGATCGACGATACCACCTATGCAGGCACGGGTATCACTGTGGTCGAGGAAGCCTACGAAAGAGCCGAGCCGTACTTCACTGTGGATGCAAACGGCAACCCCGTAGCAGACCCAACCATCACAAGAGCGCAGCTTTGTCCCATCGTCAAGTTCCTGGAAACCAAGCTGAACGAAGCCCAGGACAAGATTGACGAAATCGTAGGTCAGCAATAAAATAAAAAACACTTAATTTTAAAATTAAGTGTTTCTTGTTTACTCTAATGTTTATTTTTTTGAAGATAAAGGTCTTTATACATAGAACAAAGATATTCCAATTCATCGCTAGTCAGACTATTTCTTTCTAGAATTAATTGATATTTATTATATTGAATAATTCTATCTTCAAAATCATTCATCATCTCATCATAACATTCTTTTGTAATTCCTACAGGTCCTATCGTTGTGTATCCAAAAGAATCATCGTTACCATTAGGCATTGCGGTTAATCCATATTTGTACGTACCGTCTCCATATGGTGATATTGAGATATTAAAACCATATAATCCACTTTCAAATTCCGGATAATCTTTAATAAGCATTTTTAAAAGAGCAGTTTCTTTTTTAGATATTTTTGGTGGAGAGTTGGTAGTAATCTCTTCAGTAGTTGTCTCCTCTGTGGTTACTTCTTCATTTGTTTCTTCAGTTGTTATATCATTTGTCACAACTTCTGTTGTAGTAGTTTGAGTTGTTGTCTCGCTTGCGTTTACTCTTTGAGTATTATCACAAGCAGTTAGTGCTAATGAGCCGGTAGCTATAGTGGCTACTGTAACAATACCGGCGGTTAGTTTAAGAGCATTCTCTTTTAAGCTTTCGATATACTCTTCAATTTCGTGTGTGTGTTTCATAAAAAATTTTCCCCCAATAAATTTTTTATATGACACCACCATTATAATGTAAAAAAAATCGGTAGTCAATACCGATTTTTTAAAAACTTTTGAAATTTACTGAAAATATCCAACGTAATTATATAAAATGAGCAAATATTTGTCAACTAAATTTTAATAAATTCTAAAAATAATGCCTTTTTTGTATGGAATTGTATTTTACCACTCCAGCTTGATTTCCTCGTTCTGCTCGGAGCTGTCGTAGATGGCCTGCATCATACGCGCGGTGATGATGACCTGGTCGATGTGAGAGGGAAGCTTTTCACCAGTCTTGATGCAGCGGATGAAGGAATCGATCTCGTTCTGGAACATATGCACGCTGTCATACTCGGGCACTTCCTTGGTCAGCTTGCCATCCTTGGTGCCGAATACCGTGAAATTGCCGCCGTAATTGAGGCGCACACCTGCCTTGTCGCCAAGGAAGTCGATGTAAGCCTCGCCAATGCCGATGTTCTGCGCCCACGCGCCGTTGAAGGTGATGGTCGGACCCTCGGTGCGGATAAAGCCGGTTACGCTGTCGTCCACGTCGTAGGTACCGTTCAGATCCTTGGTGTCCTCAGCCCACATGCCCTCGTAAACGTAGTTGGGCATATCCACGCCCAGCTTGGAGAACGCCTTGCCCGAAACGGTCAGAGGCTTGGGGTCGCCCGTGCAGTACATGACGATATCCAGATAGTGCACGCCCCAGTCGATCAGAGCACCGCCGCCTGCGATTTCCTTGGTGGTAAACGCGCCGCCAAGACCGGGAATCGAACGCCATGCGCGGAAGGAAACGTATACGTGATAAACCTCGCCAAGCTCGCCTGCCTCAATCAGCTTTCTGATCTCGTTGACGGCAGTATTGAAGCGGTTGACCACGCCGATGTTGAGCACCTTACCCGACTTGTGCTGCGCCTCCTGCATCAGCTTAGCTTCTGCATAAGTGCGTGCAGCGGGCTTTTCGCAAAGCACGTGCTTGCCATGCTCCAAAAAGTCAATGGCAATGGTGGTGTGCATACGGTTAGGCGTACAGACCGAAACTGCCTCGATCTCCGGGTCGTCCAAGATTTCGTGATAGTCCACGATGGCGGTGCCGCAGCCGTATTTTTCCACGGCAGCCTGCGCCTTTTCGGGAATGATGTCGCAGAAATACTTGATCTCCACCTCGGGATTGTTCATATATGCGGGAATATGTGCGCTGTTCGCAATCGTCCCGCAGCCAATGACGGCAACCTTTGTTTTGCTCATGGGATAGTCCTCCTTGATAAACTGTTACCATGATTATACTCCTTTTTGACCGATTCGTCAAGAATTATTACAGATGTTCACACCGTGTTAAAAAATATTTGATACACTTGATGTGTATTATCATATCGGGAGGAAAATTGTGACAGTCAAGATCCTGAAGCTGCACCAAAATGCACGTATTCCCACCTACGGCAGCGCCGACGCAGCAGGCGCAGATTTGTATGCATGTATTGACGAGGCGGTGACCATACAGCCAAGTCAGACCGTGCTGATTCCCACCGGGCTTTCGATGGAGATCGAGCAGGGCTTTGCGGGATTTATCTATGCGCGCAGCGGTCTTGCCACCAAGCGCGGACTTGCACCCGCAAACAAGGTCGGCGTGATCGACAGCGACTATCGCGGCCAGGTCATGGTCTCCTTGCACAATCACACCGAGCAGCCACAGACGGTAGAGCCGGGCGAGAGAGTGGCACAGATGGTGTTTGCCCCTGTATATCAAGCGCAGTTTTGCGAGACGGACGCCCTGCAGGACACCGAGAGAGGCACGGGCGGATTCGGATCGACCGGAACGAAATAAGATATGAAAATAATTACTGTTTTGGAGGAAATTATGAAAACCATCAAGATTCTTTGTCTGCTGCTTGCAGCGCTGATGCTTGGCGTATGCTTTACGGGTTGCGATCAGAGCGGTGAAGAGACCACCACGAATGCGGATACCGAAGCTCCCGAGCAAACCGAAGCTCCCGAGCAGACCACTGAAGCGACTACCGAGGAAGAGACCACCGAGCCCGAAGCTCCCGAGGAGCTGCAGGCTTACGACGCTTTCTATCTCAACACCTACATGAAGCCCATCTGGAAGGGCAAGTACATGTATAATGAAACCGTCATGTTTGTCGGCATGGACGATAAGGCGTCGCTGCTGTATACGCCCGACGAGATCCTTTCCGTGACCTCTTACGATCTTCAGACCGTCTATGAGCAGGGCAAGGACTACGACGTGGTGGACGGTCAGCTTGTGCTGCTTGAGGGCACGCGCATTCCCGTCATTACCTTTGAGGAATACTATCATGAAACCGAGATCCCCGGTATGCCCGCACAGCTTGTTACCAAGTATGACGGAAAGCAATATTATACCTATTGGGGTGAGGGCGAGACCATGACCAAGTGGCAGATCGCCGTGACCTATACCCATAGCCAGACCTGGGAGGGCTTTGTACCCGAGACCTCGAATCAGTTTGCAAAGCTGATTGCAAAGCTGGAGGCAGGTCAGGATGCTACTATGATCTTCTATGGCGACAGCATCACCTTCGGCGCATCCGCATCCGGCCTTGCTAACGTTCAGCCCTATATGCCCACTTATACGCAGCTGTTTACGCAGTATCTCGCGCAGAAGTATGGCTATACCGTCAAGTACGTCAACACCGGCCTTACCGGTGCTGCAGTTCCTCCCGCAGAGGACACCGTGTTTGGTACAAACGGTACCATTACCTATATCAATCCCGCCGTGGGCGGTTGGACCAGTGCTGACGGCTTTAACAAGTTTGACGAATACGTCAAGCCCTTCGTAGAGCAGTACGGCTGTGATTTCTTCCTGCTGGCATTCGGTATGAACGATGCAGGAAATTCCCCCAAGAACGAGCAGAAGGCAATCAAGAAGATCTCGGATAAGCTGTATGAGATCGCACCCGAGGCAGAGATGCTGCTTGTAGCGACCATGATCCCCAATCCCGAGGCTACCAACGGCTGGTACGGCAATCAGCACCGCTTTGAGAACGTGTTTGAAACGCTTGCGGCAGATTACGTAGAGGACGGTAAGTCCTGTGCCGTCGCCAAGATGACCACCATGAGCCAGAGAATTCTGGAGAACAAGCGCTTCCGCGACCATACCGGTAATAATATCAACCATCCCAACGACTTCCTGGCAAGAATTTACGCACAGGTCGTATACCAGACCGTGATCGGTTACTGATAACTTACATCAAGCCCTGCACGGAAACCAACGTGCGGGGCTTTGCTTATGAAAGGATAAATATTATGATCAAGTATGAAATTCAAGGCGATTCGCTTCCCGTTGTGATCTGCTATCCCGAGGCAGGGCAAACGCTTTGCACCGAGAGAGGTGCTATGAGCTGGATGAGCCCCAACATGAGAATGGAAACAAACGCCGGCGGCTTTGGCAAGGCCATGGGCAGACTGTTTTCAGGCGAATCCATGTTTTTGAATGAATATACCGCTGAGGGCAGAGAAGGCATGATCGCGTTTGCATCTTCCTTCCCGGGCTCTATTCTGCCTTTCCACGTCACACCCGGCAACGGCATTATCGTGCAGAAAAAGGGCTTTTTGGCCATGGAAAAGGGCTTGGATCTTTCCATCCATTTCCGCAAAAAGATCGGCCAGGGTTTGTTCGGCGGCGAGGGCTTTATCATGCAGAAGATCACGGGAGACGGCCTTGTGTTTGTCGAGATCGACGGCTACTGCAAGGAATATGAGCTTGCCGTAGGGCAGAGCATCATTCTGGGCACAGGCTATCTTGCAGCCATGACCGAGACCTGCACCATGGATCTGGAGAGTGTCAAGGGTGCGAAAAACGTGCTGTTTGGCGGCGAGGGCTTCTTTAATACGCGCGTCACCGGCCCCGGCAAGATCTGGGTACAGTCCATGCCCATCGTAGCAACGGCGGCTGCCATCGCTCCTTACATTCCGCAAAGCAACAATTGATGATTGACATGAAGCATACCTTTACATACCAAAACGCGCAATTTCTTTATGACGGCCAGCCCATCACCATCATGTCGGGCGCTATGCATTATTTTCGCACCATGCCCGAGCAATGGGAGGATAGACTCTTAAAGCTCAAGGCCTGCGGTCTGAATACTGTCGAGACCTATACCTGCTGGAATCTGCACGAACGCAAGGAAGGGCAGTTTGATTTCTCGGGGATTTTGGATATCGAACGCTTTATCGATACAGCCGAAAAGTTGGGGCTTTTGGTCATCCTGCGTCCGGGACCTTATATCTGTGCCGAATGGGATTTCGGCGGCCTGCCTTCCTGGCTGCTCTCTTATCCCGATATCGCGCTGCGCTGCGACGATCCCTTGTACCTGGAAAAGGTCAAGCCCTATTATCGCGAGCTGCTCTCGCGCATCCGTCCGCATCTGTGCACCAACGGAGGCAACGTCATCATGGTGCAGGTTGAGAACGAATACGGCAGCTATGGCGACGATAAGGTCTATTTACAAAAGATTGTGGATATCTACCGCGAAAACGGCATCGATTGCCAGCTGTTCACCTCGGACGGCACGGCAAAATGGATGCTGAGCGGTGGCACGTTGCCGGACGTGCTGGCCGTGGCCAATTTCGGCAGCTATACCGAGCAGATTTTGACCTTGAACCAGTTCCAGAAGGATCGCCCCTTGATGTGCGGTGAATTCTGGGACGGCTGGTTTGACCATTGGTATGAGTCGGGCACGCAGCTGCGCCCCATCGAGGACATCGTGCGCGAGATCGAAAAATTCTTTGATCTCGGCGCGTCCTTTAATCTGTATATGTTCCACGGAGGCACCAATTTCGCCTTTTGGAATGGCGCAAATCATCCGGGTGAGTATCAGCCCACCATCACAAGCTACGACTATCGCGCACTGCTGACCGAAGCAGGGGATATCACCCCGCTTTACGAGGCTGTCAAGGAATTGATCGCGCGCAGAACGGGCAAGCCCGCGCCTGAAATTGAGGGTAGCAACTCCGAAAAGGCTGCCTACGGCAAGCTTGCGTTGACCGAGCAGGCAGAGCTGTTTGAAAATCTTGATAAGCTGTCCACGCCCGTCAAGGCTGCATTCCCCAAAACCATGGAGCAGCTTGGACAGGACTTCGGCTTTACCTTGTATCGCACCACCATCCAAGGCCCCGTCGAGCCGCTGCCGCTTTGCTTTGGCGAGCTGCATGACCGCGCTATCGTATTTGTCAACGGCAAATTCGTCGGTATTAAGGAGCGTGACCGCCGCAATGACGAGATTACCATTTCACTTGACTTTGGCGAATCCGCCGTGGTAGATATCTTGGTCGAGAATATGGGCAGAGTCAATTATGGCATCAATCTGCTTGATAAGAAGGGAATCTTGGGTGGCGTGCGCCTTGGCCAGCGTTATCACTTTGGCTGGGAGATGTACCCCATGACCATGGACGATCTGTCGGGCCTCTCCTATGCACCCGAGCACGGCTTTGCAGGGCCCGCATTCTTGCGCGGCAATCTGCATCTTGATGGGGCGCCCAAGGATACCTTCGTTCGCCTTGACGGCTTTACCAAGGGCTTTGTCACGGTCAACGGCTTCAATATCGGCCGCTACTATAATCCCGCAGGTCCGCAGAAAACGCTGTACCTGCCTGCGCCACTCTTGCACACGGGTGACAACGAGATCGTGGTCTTTGAGTCGGACGGCTACACCGATCCCGTAATCACGTTCACAGATACACCGGAGCTGCAGAATTAAAAATTATAAAATCCCTCGCTCCATTTCGGAACGAGGGATTTTATTGTTTTAATCTGTAATTACCACGTTAACGTCAAATGCCAAATCTCCCGCGCGCAGGGTGACCTTAGCCGTGCCCGTGCTGCCGAGTGCCTTGCAAATGCCGCGCTCGTCTACGCTGATCAGCTCGGGATTGTGATTCTGATAAGTCACGCCATCCTTGACCTCGCAGATCTCGTACCACCTGCCGTCCGACCAATGCGCCAGTCCTCGCAGCTGCTTGGCAACACCCTCGGAAAGGGAAATGACGTAAGTGTCAAGCATCGGCTCAAACGAAACCACCGTGCGCGTGCCCGCATCGTAGCAGGTATCGGGCGCATCCACGTACACAAGCACCGTGCCGCAAAGGTTGCCAAGATGCGCATCCACGTAGGTGTAGCCCACCTGCTTGCCCGTAACCACACCGTCCTTGATTTCTACGATCTCGGTGTCAAAGTTGTCAAACGTGAGCAGAGACGGATCTATCATTTCCGGCTCGTAGCAGGAGTTGTAGGTCTTCATTTCAATTGGTGCGGTCGTGCCGGGCTTGACGCGGATGTAGTGCGGTTTCACGGCTGTCAGGATCATGGGCTGCATGTCGGGGTCGCGCTCCCAAAGCTCGCTTTCCATGGCAAGATTGGGCAGATCCAGCTCGGAATAGTAGTCCTCGTCCATGAATGTGTACTCGTATCTGTGTAATCTCGTGCCCCATTTGCCCCATTGGTTGCCGTATGCATAGCCGAGCAGCAGGGTATCGCCTTGCCCTATATGGTGCTGTGCGTCACCCGAAATGCCGCAGTTGTGCAGCATAAAGCAGGTGTTGGTGCGAATGTCGTTGACTCTTGTAAACACAAGGCCATCGTCCGACTCGGAAACAGACAAAAAGCTGTCCCTCGAAAACCGCTTGTCGGTGGAAAGTGCAATGAACTTGTCAAGCTCCTCGCAATAGACCACGTCGTAGGAATCGTTGCCGCCACCGTTGCGCACTGCAGCCACGCCGTGCTGCACAATGGTGCGCGGCCAATCCTCGCGCGTGATGTCGGCTGTTGCTACGCGCGTCTGCGAATATCCCGTGCCGTCGGCTTTCTTGGACGTCCAGGTGTAATAGATGTAAAGCACGTCGTCCTTAACTACGAAGGAGAATTCACCTGCACCCCAGTGCTTCCAGTCTTCGTCGTAGTAGAGAATGGGAGCAGGCTTACCCATCCATGCGCAATCGCCTCGTATCTCGCCCCAACCGTCACCCGTCCACTTGAAGAAGGGGCCGTCAGGGTTTTCGCTTCTTGCCACAAAGCCGTTGTTGCAAACGCCACCACCGTCCGCAAAGATGGTGGAGGTATAGCCGATGTAGTAGTATTTCCCGTATCTGAATACAGCAGGGTCACAAACAGAGAACCAGTCCATGGAATCGGGCGTGGGAGTCAGTACCACGCGCTCGTCTGTCCAGGTTTCGCCCTTGTCACGGGATTCGCGATAGGTAAACCAGTCTGCCTCAAAGCAGTCACCGGGCGAGGCAAACCAGGCGCGGCAAACGTCGCCTTCGACCATGATCGAAGGGCCATAGCGGTATCCCCAGGTCTGCGTCTTTCGGGGCATATAAATATCCTTGCCGGAGTCGGGAAGGCTTAACTTGAAATGCTTGTTCATCAGTATGCTCCTTTCGGCTGTATGATAATTTCAGTTTATCACAGCCAAAGAAAATTGTCAACAAAAATGCACCGATTTCTTGACGAAAGCAAACAATGGTGTTATAATACTTATAATAGGATTACTGTGTGTACTTGGAGGTATTACGATATGTTTGACGTTTGTATCATAGGCGCGGGCGTTGTGGGTGCCATGTGCGCAAGAGCCCTGTCTGCATATAAGTTGGACGTGTGCGTTGTGGAGAGAGCCAACGACGTATGCACCGGTGCATCGCGCGCCAACAGCGCCATCGTGCACGCAGGCTTTGATGCAAAGCCCGGCACGCTCAAGGCTCGCTTTAACGTTGCAGGCTCCAAAATGATGGAGCAGGTCTGCGCAGAGCTTGGCGTCAAGTACGTGCGCAACGGCTCTTTGGTGCTTGGCTACGGCGACGAGGATAAGGCCACTCTTGAAGAGCTCTACGAGCGCGGCGTCAAGAATGGCGTCGAGGGTCTTGCAGTGCTTGATCGCGAGGGCGTATTGGCACTTGAGCCCAACGTAACAGATGAAGTGACTTGTGCGCTCTGGGCACCCACGGGCGCGATCGTCAGTCCGTTCGGACTTTGCGACGCAGGACTTGGAAACGCTATGGATAACGGCGTTCAGTTTATCCGCAGCTTTGAAGTTGACCGCATCGAGTCCGCGGACGGCGTATATACGCTGTATGCGGGCGAGCAGAAGGTAGAAACGAGATACGTGGTCAACGCAGCAGGTCTTTACTCCGATAAGATCGCCGCTATGGTAGGGGATGAGTCATTTGACGTGCATCCCAGACGCGGTGAGTACATGGTGTTGGACAAGGCGTACACGCCCTCTCTGACCTCCTATACGCTGTTCTCTACGCCCACGCCCAAGGGTAAGGGTATATTGGTCACGGCTACCACGGGCGGCAACGTCATGCTTGGCCCCACGGCCGTAGATATGACAGACAAGGAAGACCTTGACACCACCGCAGAGGGTACTGCAAGCATTCGTGAGCAGAGCGCAAGATATATCAAGGGCATACCGTTCGGCGGCGTGATCACCAGCTTTACGGGACTGCGCGCAGTCGGCAGCACGGGAGACTTTATCATCCATGCGTCCGCACCCGGATTTATCACGTTCGGCGGCATTGAAAGCCCCGGTCTGACCAGCGCACCCGCGCTTGGATTGTACTGCGTCGAGCTGCTTGAAAAGCAAGGCCTTGCGCTGGAAAAGAAAGAAAACTGGAACCCCATTCGCAAGCCGTCGGGCTGGTATCGCAAGCTTGACGACGAGCAGAAGAACGAGGTCATTGCAAAGGATCCCGCGTACGGCAATATGGTTTGTCGTTGCGAGGAGGTTACCGAGGGCGAGATCGTGTACGCGATCCGCACCAATCCCGGTGCACGCGACGTGGACGGCGTTAAGAGACGCACGCGCAGCGGCATGGGCAGATGCCAAGGAGGCTTCTGCTCGTCCATCGTAGTCGAGATTCTGTCTCGCGAATTGGGTATCGCTTACGAGCAGGTGACCAAGTCGGGCGGCGGTTCAATCATCAACTACGGAAGAACCAAAGGAGGAGAGGACCATGAATAAGATTTCTCTTGTCATCGTTGGCGGTGGTCCTGCAGGTATGAGCGCGGCTGTTGCTGCGCACAAGGCAGGCGTCAAGGATATTCTGATTCTGGAGCGCGAAGCGCATCTGGGCGGTATTCTTCGTCAATGCATTCATAACGGCTTTGGTCTTCATAAGTTCGGTGAAGAGCTGACAGGCCCCGAGTATGCAGCTCGCTACGCAGAGCAGGTCAAGCAGCTTGGTATTCCTTATAAAGTGGGCACCATGGTCACAAAGATCACCCCCGATAAGGAGATCACCGCTATCAATCCTGTGGACGGTATTATGCATATCAAGGCAGATGCCATCATTCTTGCCATGGGATGCCGTGAGCGTCCCAAGGGTGCGCTGGGTATTGCAGGCTCGCGTCCGTCCGGTATTTATACCGCGGGCACGGCACAGAAATACGTCAACATCAAGGGCTACATGCCCGGTAAAGAGGTTGTCATCCTCGGCTCGGGCGATATTGGCCTGATCATGGCGCGC
>JAZNYL010000083.1:0-7490 GCA_045594445.1 Eubacteriales bacterium | reverse complement strand
CCTCGCAAGATGTGTATCTTGCTTCGACTCGCTTTGACAAAATCCATCAAAAAATTCAACGCCGGAGGGTGCTGCGCAGTTTTGCGCGAGCAAATATTTCGCAGATGCAAAGAGAAAATGCGAAGCAATATAAGATATTGCAAGCATTTTCTCTGCCGCAGGTGCAGATATTTGCCGCTCAAAACCGTGTGAGTTCGGCTATCTTCGGCTATCCAAATAATGAGAGAGGGGAACTTATTCCATGGCTGATCAGAAAAAGAATCTGACGATCGCGGACGATCAAAAGGCATCCAGTATTGCACCGGAAAATGCCCCGTCGCCTGTCGCAGAAACCAAGAAAAAAATCCGAAAAGCCCCCAAGGTGAAAAAGAAGAAGCAGAACAAAAAGGGAATTCCCGTCGTTCTGGATATCCTGATTATGATACTGATGCTGGCGGCGATTGCCGGTGCAGCGTTCGGAATCTATGCCGCAACCAAGTATTTTTCCACCCGTTATACGGAGGCGGAGATTACCTACACGCTGCTTTTGCGTGACGTGGATCCCGAAATTGCGCTGGACGACCGCGGCAAGTGCACCGTTCCGCTCAACAGCAGCGTTTATCTGGCTGACGAGCAGGGCGGCTACGTGCTGGGCAAGGTCATGTCCACCGGTATTGAGGTGAACGCAAGCGAGGACCCGAATGCGCCCGTGGACGTTTACGTGGTGGTCAGAACCACGGCCAACTATAACCATACGCTGGGATATTTTGTTGAGCAGACCAAGATCGCGGTTGGCAAGAGCTATCTTTGCCGATTTGAAAACCTTATGGGCGAGGCTGTGATCGTGGGATTGCAAGTACAGGAATGAGGAGGCTTGACATGAATAAAGAAGAGAAGCGCAAGCCGTCAATGTCATCGGGTGGCGTATTCGTTGATATTTTTATCGGTCTTTTGATCGCTGCCTGCATTGCGGGCATTGTGTACCGTTGCTTTATCTATACGCCTTTTGCGGATACTACCGAGGGTGAGTCGTACATGGTACATTTTGAGATCGTGGACGCTATGCCCGAATATGCGGATTTCCTTAAGGGCGGTGCTGCCGTGTATGAAAGTGAAGAAGGCATTCGCCTTGGTACGCTGGCCGTGCACAACGGCAATCAGCTTGGCTCTGCCGTTCAGGTATTGGAGAACGAGCAGGATGGCAGCCTGACCGTCAAGGGCGTATTCCGCTCCCGCTCAGGCTCGCTGGAGGAGGGAAGCCTTTTGCTGGACGGCACGTACAGACTGACGCCCGGACAGGTCGTGGAGATTTATACCGACACGGTTGCGATTCAGGTGCGTATTATGCATATTACCGATCAGATCGCCATTTTTGCTGAGGACGAGCCGTAAATCGCGCGGAATACGGGGACGTAAGCGCATGATTTATCAGCGGTTTGCGCAAAGTTGTGCAATATGACGAAAAAATGTTTGTCCACTTGTCATAAATTCCTATAGAATGACGCTTGATTTTGACGCCGCCTTTTGTTATACTTATAATAGTTAAAACTGTCACTGTATATTACTAACTATTAAAGGAACAGGGAGAAATATATGAAGTCTTGTCAAGTTGTTATTACCAATGCAAGCGGTTTGCATGCCAGACCCGCTACGTTCTTTATTCAGAAGGCAAACAGCTACAGATGCTCTATCTGGATTGAGAAGGATGAGCGCAAGGTCAATGCAAAGAGCCTATTGGGCGTTTTGTCTTTGGGAATTGCTAAGGGTATGTCTGTGACTCTGAGTGCAGACGGACAGGATGAAGAGCTTGCGCTGCAGGGCTTGCAGGCATTGATCAATTCCGGCTTTTCCGAATAAGAACGTAAAGCTTGCAAGAAAACGGTGTGGTGGACATGATGCGCAAATGTCCCTGCACCGTTTTTTTCATTTTGAAGGGAGGTTGCTATGTCCGACCATGGCGCAAGATTGCAGCGATTGCTGGATAAAGCAAACTCGCTGCCCATCTCACCCGGCGTGTATATCATGAAGGATGCCGCCGGTAAGGTGATCTACGTGGGAAAATCCCGCAAGCTGAAAAACCGCGTGTCGCAGTATTTTCAGAACAGCGAAAAGAATACCAAGACAGCTCGCATGGTGGAGCGTGTGCAGGATTTTGACTATATTCTGTGCGAGACCGAGATCGAGGCCTTATCCTTGGAGAATACGCTGATCAAGCAGTACACGCCCAAATACAATATCAGACTCAAGGATGCCAAGTCCTATCCGTATATCAAAATCACGGACGAGACCTATCCGCGCCTTGTCATGACGCGCAAAAGAGAAGCGGATAAGGGCAAGTATTTCGGCCCTTATTCGGGCACGGCGACCGTATATTCGGTCATAGGCTCGTTGCAAAAGGCCTTGCAGCTGCCAAGCTGTAAGCGCAAATTTCCCGAACAGATCGGCAAGGAGCGTCCTTGCCTGTATTATCAGATCAAGCAGTGCTGCGGCGTTTGCACGGGAAAGGTAAGTCCCGAGGAATACGCCGAAAAGATCCATACAGCATCAGAGCTTTTGCGCGGCAACACGGCGGCCGAGAAAAAGCGACTGACCGAGCGCATGTACGCTCTTGCCGAGCAGGAGAGATACGAGGCGGCGGCCGTTTGCAGAGATACCATTGCGGCGCTCGACCGACTCTCGCAAAAGCAGAGCGTAGTGGGTGCGCCGGACGACGAATACGACGTGTTCGGCCTTTACGACGACGGCGTTTTGTCCGCGCTGTCCGTCTTTTTCGTGCGAGGCGGCGTTTGTACCGATAAGCAGGACTACTTGTTTGACAAAGAAAATATTACCGACAGAGAGTCGCTCTTGTCATTTATTTGCGATTTGTATCGCGGCAGATCGGATATTCCGCGTCTGATTCTGATCTCGTTTTCTCCCGAGGAGGAGGACAGAAGCATGGTGGCAGAGTACCTTGGCAAGCTGGCAGGCCGCAAGGTGGAGATCCGCACGCCCGAGCGAGGCGTGCTGCGTGCACTTTGCGAGACCGTGACCGCCAATGCAAAAGAGATTGCCGAGAAAAGTGCTACCAAGGAGAGCCGACAAGAGGGCGTTTTGCTCAAGCTTGCGCATATACTGGAGCTGGAGAGCTATCCCGCGCGCATTGAGGCTTACGATATTTCCAACCTTGGCAAGGAGCACCTGACCGCGGGCATGATCGTGACTCGTGACGGCAGCTTTGCCAAGCGCGATTATCGCTCGTTCAAGATCAAAAGCGTGCAGGGCACGACTGACGACTACGCCAGCATGAGAGAGGCGCTCTCGCGCAGATTTGCGCATCTGAGTGATCCCGAGGGCAGCTTTGCCGAATATCCCGATCTGATTTTGCTGGACGGCGGCAAAGGCCACGTGGGCGTAGTCCGCGAGCTGGCGGCAGAAATGGGCATAGACATACCTATCTTTGGTATGGTTAAGGATGATTTTCATAAAACGCGTGCGCTTTGCACGGATAAAGACGAGATCAGCATTGCCAAGGAAACTGCCGTATTCCAGTTCATTTACGGCATTCAGGAGGAGGTGCACCGATACACCATCGGCACTATGAAAAAGGCCAAGGGCAAAACGCTGGTCACCTCATCCTTGACGCAGATCCCGGGCATCGGCCCTGCCAAGGCCGCGGCCTTGCTCAAAATGCCGGGTGGGCTGCAAGCAGTCAAGCGGGCGAGTCGAGAGGAATTATTGGCTATCAAGGGCATCGGAGAAAAGGATGCCGACGCGATCATAGAACACTTTAAAAGGAAGAAATAAACGATCATGATGAGAATTATTACGGGAAAAGCCAGAGGCTGCAAGCTTTATACGCTGGAGGGCACGGATACGCGTCCCACGACCGAGAGAGTCAAGCAGGCTGTCTTTTCCATGATCCAATTTGATATTGAGGGCAGAGACGTGCTGGATCTGTTTGGCGGCTCTGGCCAGATGGGACTTGAGGCGGTCTCCCGCGGTGCACGCCACGCCATTATCGTGGACAAATCCAAGGCGGCTGTGGACGTCATCTACAAGAATATGCTCAAGACCAAGCTTGCGCCCGATTGCTTTGTGGTCAAGTCAGACTATGCCGATTTTCTCAAGAGCAGACAGGGCAGAGAGCAATACGACATCGTTTTCCTGGATCCGCCCTACGCATCCGATGCGCTTTCCGAGTCGCTTTTGCTGCTTTTGCGCTACGACCTCTTGAAGCCGGGCGCGCGCGTGATCTGCGAGTCGGGGGAGGAGAACATCTGGGGCAAGCATTTTGCGCTTTGTGACCGCTATCGCGTAGTGGGCAAAACGCATCACGCGTCCTCGTTTATCACCATTCTCGAGCCCGTGATGGAGGAAGACGCATGAGTCGCGCCATCATTCCGGGGAGCTTTGACCCCATGACGCTGGGGCATTTTGAGGTTGTCAAGGCGACTGCCGAGATCTTTGACGAGGTGATCGTGCTGGTTATGAACAACGACATGACCAAGTACGTCAAAGACGCCAAGGTCAAGGAATATCTGTTTGATACGGGTGCGCGCGTCGAGATCGCGCGCTTGACCTGCGCGGATCTCCCAAACGTACGCGTGGAGACGCGCGGCGGGCTTTTGATCGACGCATTTGACGAATTTGATGCTGACGTGATCGTCAAGGGGGTGCGCAACGAGGCGGATTTTGCCTACGAGCAGATCCATGCAGCGTGGAATCTGGCGCACAATCCCCGCGCAAAAACCGTATATTTGCCGTCCGATCCCGCCTACGCGCATCTTAGCTCCA
Organism: Eubacteriales bacterium; assembly: GCA_045594445.1. Lineage (GTDB taxonomy): Bacteria > Bacillota > Clostridia > Oscillospirales > CAG-272 > SVQP01. The sequence continues at coordinate 2,735 of JAZNYL010000083.1, read as the reverse complement.
CGCTCGCGCGCGAAAAGCTGCAAAAAGGTGAGAGCCTTGAGGGCGTGCTTGCCGAAAGCGCGATCGCATGGATCCAAAACAACACAAAAGGAGAATGATCATGAGTAAAAGAATCGTCAGAATCTGCTCTGTGACCACCTCGGTGCTGCTGGCCTTGTATGCAATTTGCATTGTGCTCAATTTCGTATTTACCTCGTTCGTGCCAAGAGGCATTCCGTGGCTGCCTGCGGGTTTTGTGCTTAACATGTCCGTACTGATTCCCACCGTCGTGCTGCTGATTGGCAGCATTGTCAGAATCAAGAAAAAGCAGGGCGGCGTTTACGATCTGATATCCTATGTCGTGACCGCATTGATCTGCGGCGTCTGGCTGGTGATCAGCACGCTGTACTGGATATTCAGCATCTATTATAATCTGCAGCTGACCGCGGCCATGCTGCCGACCGAGCTGACCGTCGCGCAGTCCTATATTTCGCTTGGCGTCGAGATCTTTACGTCGCTTGTTGCGCTCTATTTGCTGATCGCATTCGTCGTAAACGTGCTGATTTCCAAGCAAAAGTGGTGGCAGATCAAGGCCGAGCTGCATAAGCCTGCAGCGATTGCGCTGATTTGGGGATCCAATCTGATCATGCTTGCGCGCAGGCTCTTCAGCGGCAAGCTGTATGAAATTCTGGGAGCTGAGACCTTTGTCAAGTTCAGCAACGGCGTGATCATGGCGCAATTTGCGCTGACCGTGCTGCTCGCGCTTGCCTGCGCAGCCTTTGTGCTGATCTTTGGCCTGATCCTCAGAAAGAACACCGAAACGCAGAAGCCGGAAGCGCAGACACCGGAAGAGCAGCCCTTTGACCTGCCCGCGGGCGTCAATGCGGATGACCTTGCTTGATCGTATAAATCGCGTCATCGTCTTTCCACCGAGGATTACACAGAATAAATGATAGGAGGCGTCCGATGAACAAAGCGATTATCCGAGCTACCGTCATACTTACTGCCGTTGCGACGCTGCTTTGCAGCTTGGGACTGTTCGTGCTTGGCATGCTGACCGCAGCATTCCACTACGGCATGATGGATTCTACGGTTCACTTTGCCTTTATATTGATCGGTATCACGCTGACTGTTTGCTCGCTGCCGCTCTGTATCTATCAAATAAAGCAGGGAAACCGTCTGATTGACGCAATCGCTGATCCGATCGCAGGCGTTTTTCTGATCTTGTTTGGATTTGTATGCGAAGTATTGCAGTATCTGTTTTTTGATTCTTTCGGAACCAAGTTTACTGCCGTTGAGCTTTGCATCGTGATCCTACGCGGGATTGTGGGGCTGGGGATCGTGTGTTATCTGACTGTGCTGCCTATCCTGCGGATGCGCAAAGCATCGGGCAGGGCATTGCAATACAGAGTCGAGATGCACAAGCCCGTGTACGGTGCTGTGATATTGCTCGCCTTACTCTCTCATTTGTGGATCGCGCTGCTGGATCCGCCGAGCATTCCGGGATACGCCATGCTTGTTGTGAGCTTGCTTGTGGCTGCGTTTTCCGTTGTGCATCTGATCGTAGGCCTGAAGGGCTTATCCGCAGCATGCAAGGTCGCCGATTGCGACCATTGATAAAATTCGTCAACAAAAATATTACATAAAGGAGCTTTGTTATGAACAAAAAAGCTGTGATTACCAACATTATTATCGCCGTGATCATCAATTTGCTGATCGGCGGACTGCTGATCGGTGCGGGTGCACTCGTGCTTGCATTTCCGCAGATCTTCCATGTCGTGCTCAGCGCAGCATTTGCCCTGATTGGCATTTCCTTGACGCTGACCACCATCCCCAACCTGATCGGCGGCATTATCTCGATCAAGCACAAGAAGGGCGTATTTGACCTGATCTTCTCGATCGTGACCATTTTCATCGGCGTTGTGCTTGCCATTTACGGCATCATCACCGCGCTGATCAACATCGGTGTGACCGGTGCAGCCGTTCCCACCGTTGTATGGACGGTTATGACCATCATCCGATGGGTGGTTTGCGGTCTGGTTGCGCTGTATCTGATCGTGCTGCCCATCATCCGCATCTGCAAGGCAGAGAAGAAGATGCTGCAGTTCAAGGCAGAGCTTGTCAAGCTGATTTTGGGTGTTTTGATCGTGGTTCTGCTGATCTGCGGACTTTTGACCAGCGTACTCAACGATATGATCGGTATTTCGCTGATCGTAGTCGGTGCGCTGACCGTAATTCTCGCCATCGTCAACCTGATCGTGGGCTTGGTCGGCATTTCCAAGGCTGCGAAGGACCCTGTTGCGATTGCGCTGGACGTGGACGGTGACGGCAAGGTAGATGCCGTTGGCGTGGATACCGACGGTGACGGCGTGGTTGACTCGGTAGCTGTAGACGTGGACGGCGACGGTGTGATTGACGCTGTTGGTGTGGACACCGACGGTGACGGTCACGTGGATACGCTGATCTCCAAAGACGATTGAGTTGCTCCTGAAAAAGAAGAGCAAGGCGATGGGCGTGCAAAATTAGCGGAGAAATTGACACGGGAACTGTATCAAAAGCAGTTTCCGTGTTGGTTTTTCTCATGTAAAAATCAACAAGCGTAGGGGGCGACGTCCTCGACGCCCCGGGCAGGCACAAACAATCTTTTGTAGGGACCGGCCTCCCGGACGGTCCGTTTGAGAAGTTAGTTTGTAGCCACCCGGTAGAGTACAATTCCAAGGGCAGATGAAACTGATGCAGGGAGAATTTGACCAGCC
>JAZNYL010000082.1:0-15637 GCA_045594445.1 Eubacteriales bacterium | reverse complement strand
CTTGCCAAAGACAATCGTGGAAGAGGTTCCACCCGAAGGGATGGATACGGTTTCATTGGCGGTGCAACTGCGCTGATAAATCGTGTAAGTGATGGTTTGCCGCCTTTTGAAAAAGGCGGGCGAAAACTTTCATCCTGTGGAGGTGAACCGTTGGGGTGACGGTTGTCCGTTATTGTAGGGCGGGGGCTTGCTCCCGCCGTGATTTACAGCACCTTCGCCAAGAAGTTCTTGAGTCGGTCGCTCTTGGGTGCGTCAAATACCTCTGCAGGTGTGCCCTGCTCCACAATCGCGCCTTCGTCCATGAACACCACGCGCGTTGCTACCTCGCGTGCAAAGCCCATCTCGTGCGTGACCACCAGCATGGTCATGCCCTTTCTCGCCAGATCCTTCATAACCTCCAGCACCTCGCCTACCATTTCGGGGTCAAGTGCCGAGGTCGGCTCGTCAAACAGCATTACCTCGGGCTCCATGCAAAGCGCGCGCACGATCGCAATTCTCTGCTTCTGTCCACCCGATAGCTGGCTGGGGTACGCGTTTGCTCTGTCCGCAAGCCCTACCGTATGCAAAAGCTCCATGGCTCTCTTTTCGGCCTCTGCCTTGCTCTTTTTGAGCAGCTTTACAGGGGCGAGCGTCATATTCTTGAGCACCGTCATGTGCGGGAACAGATTGAAATGCTGGAATACCATGCCCATCTTCTGACGGTGCAGATTGATATTGGTCTTCTTATCCATCAGATCCACGCCACCGACCAGAATCTGTCCCGAGGTCGGTACCTCCAAGAGGTTGAGCGAGCGCAAAAGCGTGGACTTACCGCTGCCCGAAGGGCCAATGATGACCACAACCTCGCCGCGCGCGACGTCCAGATCTACGCCGTCCAGCGCGTGCACGCCGCCTTCATAATGCTTTCTCAGCTCCTTGACGCTGATAATCGTCTCGTTAGCGTTCACTCTTACGCAACCTCCTTTCCAAGATTCCAACCAGCTTTGTAAGACCCAAAACCAGTACGAAATAGATAATTGCCACAGCCAAAAGCGGCATAAAGTTACTGTAGGTTTGCGAGCGGATCTTGTTTCCGCCACGGGTCAGGTCAGCCACGCCGATGTAGAATGCCACCGAGGTTTCCTTGAGCAGCGTAATAAACTCGTTGCATAAGGACGGCAGCACCACCTTGAACGCCTGCGGGATCACAATATGCCACATGGTCGGCCAAAATCCAAAGCCAAGCGATCTTCCCGCCTCGGTCTGCCCGATATCAATCGACATAATGCCGCCTCGAATGATCTCAGACACGTATGCACCCGAGTTCAAGCCAAAGCACAACACAGCCGCCGGAAAAGTGCCGACGTTCAGGGGCGGAGGCGACAGCAGCACGAAATAGATGATCAGCAGCTGCACCATAACGGGGGTGCCTCGGATTGCCGAGATATACAGCTTGACAACCTTATCCAGATAATACAGCTTATCCGTCTTATCGTGCACAATGCGGATCAGCGAGGTCACGATACCAAGCACAATACCCAGCAGCAGTGCAAGAGCGGTAATAGCCAACGTGTTTCCAAGACCCTCAACCAAGTAGAGCCAACGGTCCTTCTCAATAAAGTTGCGGTAGAACTCGTCGCCCAGATCGTTGAGCTTTTGCTGCAGAGGCGAGGAGGTGTCCGGGATCTCGGCGTCGTAATTCTTCAGACCAAAGCACTGGTTGATACCGTTACGGAAGGTGTTGTCATATTCGATCGAAACCACCTCGCCGTTCATGGTAAAGGTCTTGGTGGCGCTGATGTCGTTCTTGACCGTCACGTAGCCGCCAAGCAGCGCGTCCAGCGCCTCGTCGGACAAATACATTACGGGCTGCTCCCCGCGCGTATCGTAGAAATACACGTCGAGCTCTCCGCTGGTCTTGGGCTGCGCCTCCAGAAGCGAGAGTACGTAGCTCTCCACCTGAATCTGAATACCGGTCGCGTTGACCTTCTGTCCTGCCGCTTCTCTTTTGCTTGCGTATTCCTTGACAGACACGAACAGATCGTTCTTATGCGCCTCGTACATACCGCCAACATCGGGCGTGGTGTACTTGACGTGCGCGATAAACTCGCGCGCCGCACCACTCTCAATTGAGACAACCTCGATCTCGGTATGCTCTACCGTATATTTTGAGCACTCGGCACCTGCGGTAGGCAAACTTGCAAGCGTTTGCTCAATATAGGCCTGTGCGCTCTCCCGGGTCAGCTCCAAATCCCCCTTGCGGTTGGCAATCGCGTCCACGGCAAACACGCCCGCGACCAGCAGCACGCAAAGACCTACAAGGCAAAGGTTGATTATCAGTCTTTTTTTCTTTTGTGAAAAAGGCTTTTTCATACAAATATTTCCTTACAATAAATCTCTCTAAACCTCAAAAAACATGGGATGGTGCTCCCATCCCACGTTTTTCGGATGCCCTTTGGGTCTTACTTGATGTACTTTGCGATGATGGCGTCAATGGTACCGTCAGCAGTCAGCTCCTTGATTGCCTGGTCGATCTTAGCCAGCAGCTCGGAGTTGCCCTTCTTGACGCAGATTGCATAGTCCTCGTTGGTATACTCGGTTTCCAGAATCTTCAGACCTGCATTTGCTGCAACCAGAGCCTTTGCGGGCTCGTTGTCAATGATAACACAATCAACGCTGCCGCTCAGCAGAGCAAGCACTGCCTCATTGCCGTTGGAGTAGGTGGAAACCTTCTCGGAACCGAAGTCGCCGGTTGCATAGATGTCACCGGTGGTGCCCAGCTGTACGCCTACCTTGTAAGCTGCACCCTCTGCAAACAGATCGTCAGCAGTGGTGATGGGGGAATCTTCCTTTACGATGATAACCTGCTTGCCGTTTGCATAAGAGATGGAGAAATCAACCTCTTTCAGACGGTCCTCGGTAATGGTCATACCGGCCATACCAAAGTCAACGGTGCCTGCGTTTACTGCGGTGATGATGGAATCGAATTCCATATCCACGATCTCCAGGGTCATGCCCAGCTTTTCTGCAATTGCAGCTGCGATCTCAGCGTCGATACCTACGATCTTGTCACCGTCGTAGAACTCATAGGGCTGGAAGTAAGCGTTGGTAGCCATCTTGAGAACCTTGGGAGCTTCGTTCTCGGCGGGCTCGGTGGTAGCAGCAGCGGTCGTGGTCTCGGTAGAGCCCTTGTTTTCTTCGCCACCGTCACAAGCGGTAAATACGGCGATACCGGTCATAACCAGCATCAGAGCCATCATCATTGCAATAATCTTTTTCATGGTAGTTTCTCCTTTGGAACCGGTGCATCTGTTGCACTTGGAATATGTGCATAATTATACACCGTTATTCATGCTTTGTCAACCCTTTTTCAGTAAAAACATGTACAAACTTCCCTATTTCCATGGCTTCGTTTTGTAGCATTTTCACCATTCAATGAATATTCGGTATTTTTATGCATGAATTTTTGCATATTTTTATGCATAAAGAAAGCCCCGCGGCGAAAACCGCGGGGCACTTGATGCCAAATACTTGGAAGGAATACGTTTATGATCGTTCAGACGTTATCAATAGTTATCAGCCTTGATCTCGAAGTATGCCTGAGGATGAGCGCAAACGGGACACATACCGGGAGCGGACTTACCGATGACGATGTGACCGCAGTTACGGCAGACCCAGGTAGCCTCGCCGTCCTTGGAGAACACAATCTTGTTCTCTACGTTGCCGATCAGCTTTCTGTATCTTTCCTCATGCTCCTTTTCGATCTTACCAACAGCCTCGAACAGGTAAGCGATGCGGGTAAAGCCCTCTTCGCGAGCGGTCTTTGCAAAGCCTGCGTACATATCGGTCCACTCGTAGTTCTCGCCTTCAGCAGCGTCGCCAAGGTTGGTCAGGGTGTCCGGAATATCGCCGCCGTGCAGTTCCTTGAACCACAGCTTTGCGTGCTCTTTTTCGTTGTTTGCGGTCTCTTCAAAGATTGCTGCGATCTGCTCGTAGCCTTCTTTTCTTGCCTTGGATGCATAGTAGGTGTACTTATTTCTTGCCTGAGATTCGCCTGCAAATGCAGCCATCAAATTCTTTTCGGTTTGAGATCCTCTGAGTTCCATTGTGAAAATTCTCCTTTATTATTTGATTTATGATTTTTAATTGGGTTCTTGATTACAGGTCGGACAAAGTCCGAAAAATTGTACGTGACACGCGTCTATGCGACCACCCTGCATGGGCACCGCGCTTTGCTCAAGAGCCTCGGTATCGGCAATCTCGACGTCGCTGACCGCTCCGCAGCGCCTGCACACCATGTGCGCGTGCCGCCCGAGCGTGACGTCAAAGCAATCCGAGCTGCCTGCCAAAACAAGCCTTTGCAATTCGCCGCTCTCGGCCGCCTCGGCCAGAACACGGAACACGGTTGCTCGGGAGATAGCGGGGTCTTGCTTGTGCACCGCTCCCAGCACGTCCCCTGCCGTCGGGTGATCCAACGCGGATACGACCTGCATGACAAGATCCGTCTGATGCGTTTTTCTTGTTCTCATAGCCGCTCCTTATTAAGACTGTGTCTTAATTATATCACGTTTTATGAAATTGTCAATAGGTTTGCGAAAAAATCTTTCAGGAATTTTTTGTTTCTCTCTTGCCGGGCGTCCAATCCACGTCGGGCAGGTCGTCCGCAAGCTCATCCTCGGGAACCTCTTCGTCCGCGTCCCCATCGCGCAGCTTTTTATAGCGCACGCCTTGGTATGCCCCCACGATGGCAAGACCAAGTCCTGCCTTGGCCGTCCATTCCACGGCACGCTGCAAAAGCAGAGTGACCTCCTTGACGCTCAGCTGCGTTTCGGGATAGACGAAATCCTCCACGGTCTCCTCCATCTCTTCAAGAGCCAGGCACATTTCCCTTTGCTCGACAAGATCGGTGATCTCCTTTGGACAAACGATCAAAATCACGATAATGAAAGCGCCCAGAACGATCAACGCCTTGATCAGATGCTTGCGCTGCGCGTCCTTTTTGGAGCCAAGACACATGACAACGGGCACGGAACACGCAAGGATGAGCGGCACGGTATAACCGATCACGATTGCGATCCAGCCAAAGTGGTTCATTTTTTTCTCGATCAGTTTATCCTGTACCTCGGCAAACTGATCGTTGATCATATTCAAGGAAACGCCCAGCAATACGCTTAAAATAAGGATACCCAAAACCACGCGTATCCAATCAAAGCCGATGCGATCAAACACGCGTTTGATCGGCGACGCAGGCTTTGCGGGGCTGATATTCTCTTGCTTTGCCATCCGGATCACGCTCCTTTGCTCAAACTGGCTTTATTATATCACATTCCGCGCGCTTTGTCCAGTAGTGCAGCAAAAATCCCGCGCGGGCGTTGACACTTTTTCGCGCGTGTGATATAATATGTAAAGGAAAGTGAGGCGAGCGTATGGCAACCGAGCAAAAAAAGAAGGTTCAGGGCACTTGCGAAAGCTGCGAATTTTACGATTACGACGAGGAATACGACGCATACGTTTGTTTGGTCTCTTTGGACGAGGACGACATGTGCGATTTTCTCTCGCGCAACACCGGACATTGCCCCTATTACCGTTTTTACGACGAATACAAGAGCGTGCAAAAGCAGAACTGACGCACCAAACGATTACAAACCCAAGGGCGACCTGCGGTCGCCCTTTTGCATGCTGAAATTTCTTGACACAGCACGTCATTCGGGGTATAATAAAAAGGAAAGCACACGGAAAGGAGGGAGGACATGAGCCAAATGCAAGCCTTGCGCATTCTGCGCTACGACAAGATGGATTCCACCAATCTTGAGGCGCGCCGCGTAGCCGCAAACGGGCCACGGCAAAACACGCTGATCATCGCGCGTGAGCAAAGCGCAGGCCGCGGACGCATGGATCGCTCCTTCTACTCTCCTGCCGATACGGGGCTTTACATGACGCTGCTCTTTTACCCCGACCGCTCCATCTCCGAGCTTTCGGGGCTGACCTGTGCGGCAGCTCTGGCAAGTGCCGTGTCCATCGAGCAGCTGACCGGTCTTTCCCCACGCATCAAATGGGTCAACGACCTTTACCTGGACGGCAAAAAGGTATGCGGCATTCTGTGTGAGTCGTTCGGCACACAGCACGGCACGGCGATCGCCATCGGCGTTGGCATCAATCTGACCACCCGCGGTTTTCCCGAATCACTCGGCAGCATTGCGGGCAGTCTGCAGACCGATGCACGCCCCGAGCAGCTGGCGCTCCTGATCTGCGATTTCCTGCTCCCTTACCTGCAAAGCGGTGACAATTCGCTTTGGCTGGATGGCTACCGCGCGCGCTTTATGCTGCGCGGCGTGCGCGTGAATTGTATGACCTCGGGCGGTACGTTCCCTGCAACCGCACTGGATATTACCGACGAGGGTGCGCTGCGTGTGCAAGCGGACGACGGCCAAGTGCATATATTGTATGCAGGAGAGGTTGCTCACATTCCTTTACTATAATATTTTTGGGAGGTATACCATGTTTTACGAGATTTCCCCTTATGAAATTCAGGATAACGTATTCAAGGCCATTGATAAGGACTGGATGCTGATCACGGCGGCCAAGGACGGTTGCCCCAACTCCATGACCGCGTCCTGGGGATCTTTGGGCATTCTTTGGAACAAGCCCATCGCCATCTGCTTTGTGCGCCCGCAGCGCTACACGTACGAATTCTGCGAGAGCGCAGACACGCTTTCCCTGACCTTTTTTGACGAGCAATGGCGCGATGCACTCAAGCTTTGCGGCAGAAAGAGCGGCAGAGATATCGACAAATATGCCGAAACGGGACTGACCCCCGTCTTTGACGGCGACACCCCTTACCTTGCCGAGGCGCGCATGGTGCTGATCTGCAAAAAGCTGTACGTGGACGACCTCAAGAAGGCCAATTTCCTGGATCCCGCGCTGCTCAAGAATTACCCCATTGACGACTTCCACCGCGTCTATATCTGCGAGATCACCAAGGTGCTGGTTAAGGAATAACATCCGGCGGAGTTTCCTCCGTCCCGTACAGTTTGCTCGTAGGGGAAGATATTATCTTCCCGCACGCAAACGGTTTTAGAACGCATCATCCGTACGCCATCCTTGCACATCGCGTGCGGGAAGGTAATACCTTCCCCTACGTTCACATTGTGCATACCCACCCATCCAACGAAACGGAGATACAAAACCATGAAACTACTCATCGCATCCGATCTGCACGGAGGCGCGGACTCTTGCGCCAAGCTGTGCGATATCTTTGCCCATAGCGGCGCAGACCGGCTGATTGTGCTTGGCGACGTGCTCTATCACGGTCCGCGCAACGATCTGCCCAAGGGCTACGCGCCCAAACGCGTCATCCCCATGCTCAACGACCTTGCCGACAAAATTCTCTGCGTGCGCGGCAACTGCGACGCCGAGGTGGACGGTATGGTGCTGGATTTTGACGTGCTGACCGAGCATCGCACGCTATACGACGGTGACCTTTGCATCTATTTACACCACGGCCACCACGATCTGCCCGACCTTGCGCCCGGAACGGTGGTACTGTACGGACATACGCATGTTGTGGAGCATCACGAACAGGACGGTCTTTTCTACTTCAACCCGGGATCGGTGACCATTCCCAAGGGCGGCAATCCCCCGTCCTACATGATCTACGAAAACCGCACCTTCACGGCCTTTGACCTTGACGGCGGCGTACTGTTTGAAAAAAGTGTGTAATGCGCGCAAAAAATATTATCTAACCTCTTGATTTTTGGCCGCGTTTTTGATAAAATTCTCTTGTATATTTGTTTCAAAGTCAAGGAGGCTTTTATGAGTAATATTCGTCCCGAATCTATGGTTCGCATTACCACCCCCGAGCTTGCCAATGCGTTTATTGACGAGCAGGTTGCGCTCGTCCGCGAGCAGGTGGGTGACAAAAAGGTGCTGCTGGCACTCTCCGGCGGTGTTGACAGCTCTGTCGTTGCCGCACTGCTGATCAAGGCCATCGGCAAGCAGCTTGTCTGCGTGCACGTCAATCACGGTCTGATGCGCAAGGGCGAGAGCGAGCAGGTTATTGACATTTTCGGCAAGGAGCTGGATGCCAACCTTGTTTACGTGGACGCTACCGACCGCTTCCTCGATCTGCTGGCAGGCGTTTCCGAACCCGAGAAAAAGAGAAAGATCATCGGCGCGGAATTCATCAACGTATTTGCTGAAGAGGCCTCCAAGCAAGAGGGCATTTCCTTCTTGGCACAGGGTACCATTTACCCCGATATCCTTGAGAGCATTAAGGCTGCAGAGGGCAAAAAGGCAGTCAAGTCGCACCACAACGTGGGCGGTCTGCCCGAGGATCTGCAGTTTGAGCTGGTTGAGCCCATCAAGCTGCTGTTCAAGGATGAGGTCAGAGTGGTTGGCGAAGCGCTCGGCCTGCCTCACAAGATGGTTTACCGTCAGCCCTTCCCCGGCCCCGGCCTTGGCGTACGTTGCCTTGGCGCCATCACCCGCGACAGACTGCACGCGCTGCGCGAGGCTGACGCGATCCTGCGTGAGGAATTTGACAACGCAGGTCTTGCAGAGACGGTTTGGCAGTACTTTATCGCAATTCCCGACATCAAGAGCGTGGGCGTGAAGGACGACAGCCGCTACGAGGGCTGGCCGGCCATCATCCGCGCCGTCAATACCAAGGATGCCATGACCGCCACCATCGAGGAGATCCCCTACCCCGTGCTGCATAAGATCACCGCAAGAATCACCGCAGAGGTTGAGGGCACCAACAGAGTTCTTTACGACCTGACGCCCAAGCCTACGGGCACCATCGAGTGGGAATAAGACAATAAGGTTTTTGAGTGGCTTGGAAGCCTTATTCCAAGCCACTTTTTGCAGATTGTCCTGAAGGTCATAAAAGCATAAGGAGAATTTGACATGAAACAAATAATCTTGAACCGTTATCCGATCGGAAACCCGCGCCGCAAATGGACACAGGATCATTTCATACTTTCTCAGTTCAAGGCGCACGGAAACAATATGCGCAAGCACATCAAAGCCTGTGCTGACGTAGGCTTTGATACCGTTGAACTCGGTTGGGCATCGGACGAGCAGGCAGATGCCGCAGTTCAGCTTTGCGAGCAATTCGGTCTCAGCCTCATCTACCAGAATATGAGCCGCTTTGGCGGTGCCTGGGACAGAGATCCGATAGGCGGAAACCATGGCCCATATTACTCGAATATGTATCAAAGCATGGTCGGAAGAGGCTCGTGGAAAGAGAGCTCCTTCAAAGGCGAGACTGACATTCGCAAGGTAATTGCAGAAAAAAGAAAATGGAATTCTGTTGTCGGCTATTACGTTTGGGATGAGCCCTTTTTTGAGGAGCAGTTTAAGATCTGCCGCAAGCTGACCGATGACTGCGAGAACGAGGATGCGTCGGCTTTGCCGTTTACGGTTGCCAATCCCAGCTACAATCCCTATTTTCACTGGGATGACAACGCTTTCCCCGCCTACGTCGAGCGCTTTGCCGATATTATTGATCCACCTGTTCTCTCTTTTGACTATTATCCGATAGGCACTCCCGAGCAAAACGAGGAGGCTCAGCTCGACAACTCGCCGATGTGGTGCGATCTTGCCGCAGTTAAGCGCATCGCTGACTCGCGTAAAATGCCTTTTTGGTTTTATTACCAGGGTGTGAATTTACATAAAGTGCCCCTCTTTACCTTCCCGATGATCCGTCTGTCGATGTACGCGGGAGCGATGCACGGGGCAAAAGCGCTCCAGCACTACTGCGCAACCGATGCCATTGTCGATGATGACGGAAATCGTCTGCCCTTTTTTGAACCACAAAAACAGATAAACACAGAATTCAAAGCACTTGGTGATACGCTGATGGCTCTTGAATGTAAGCACGTGTTCCACGACGATGCCTGCCTTCCGGACTTTGAGCCGATGAAGCAATACGCCGAGCCGCTCTCTGACAGCACATTTCTTCAGGGTAAGCTTCCCTATCGCACTTCCGTCGGTGAGTTTGGCGATTCCTACGGCAATCGCTATATGATGGTACTCAACCGTGACTATCTTTCCGATAAGACCGTTACGCTGAAACTCAACAAATGCTACCGTATTTATGAAGTATGCCGTAACGACGGTCTGCAATACGTTAAAAACGATTGTACCAATATGCTTTCGCTTCACCTGGAGGCAGGCGATGCCACGCTGCTTCGTCTTCAGCCTGCCGAGGAAGAGGCATTTACCGTTGAATATAGACTGGTAAAATAAGAACTTTGCGCATAATTCACAGAAAAGGATTTACGCTAAGTGAGAGGCAGAAGGCGGATGGTATCGATGATACCATTTTGATACCGTTTTTTCGCAGACTCCATAGACGAAGCAGAAAAAGGCGGTCAAATTCCCCGAAAAACCGCGCGAAAAGACCTAAATTCACTCCATATAATGCTAATATTTCACCGAGACGAAGTCTCGACTTCATCCGCCGCCGGGCGGACTTCATCACCAAGTGATTTCATCTCGCCAAGCAACGCTTGGCGAGATTTCATTCACAAAAGGAGTTTGGCATGAGAGAAAATAAGCTTGCCGATCTATCAATGGAATTCGCAATAAAATCTCTTGCATTGACTGAGAGGATTCATGGCGGTGCTGCTTCCGACTCATTGACGGTCCCCCAAAAAAAGATCACAAAGGAGAGTTGACATGAAGAAAATTTTCGCATATTTGCTCAGTCTGTGCACATCGATCCCCTTTTTGACTCTTGCCGCATCCGCAACCGAGACTGTGGAGGAGACCACCCAAAACGAATACCTGGCGCATGCCGAAAAAATGTTGTCCGATCCGCTCAATATGCTGCTGATCGGCGTGGTACTCGCGGGCTTTGTGGCGTTTGTCATTTTATATGCGGTCAAGTACAGAAAGATGAAGTAATACGGGTAGCGAGGATACGTGGAAAATGATTTCGGGAGGACCAAGCCCCTCTCCTACGTATATCCGGCTCATAACTCTCGTAGGAGAGGATCATCCTCCCCTACGACAAGACAGGTTGTCCAATCAGAAACACCGCGGATTTTTCCGCGGTGTTTTTTAGCGCAATCTCTTGACTTTTTTCTTTTTTACGTGTATAATAGCATTTGATATATAACAATTGTTATTTTATGGAGGTACCATGCCACCCAAGGTAAAAGTTACAAAGCAGGAGATCGTGGACGCCACGCTCTCTCTTTTGCGCGAGCGGGGCGAGGAGGCCATGAACGCGCGTACCATTGCCGCCGCGCTCGGTTGCTCCACGCAGCCCATTTTCTCCAATTTTGACTCTTTGGACGACCTGCAGCAATCTGTGTTCTCGGCTGCATACAGCCATTATCACAGCTTTCTGACACACGAGATGGAAAGCGGTCAATACCCGCCCTACAAGGCCTTCGGCATGGCGTATATCCGCTTTGCCAAAGAGGAAAAGCAGCTTTTCCGCATGCTTTTCATGTGTGACCGCAAGGGCCAAGACCTGCTCCCCTCGTCCGATTATTCACAGTCGGTGGACATGATCATGAACGCCAACGGTATCAGCCGCGCAGAGGCTGAGCTCTGGCACTTGGAGATGTGGTGCTTTGTGCACGGCATCGGCACCATACTGGCCACGTCCTACCTCTCGCTTGATCCCGAGCTGATCAGCAGTATGCTGAGCGACGTCTACCACGGCCTGCGCGCAAAATACGTCAAGGAGGAAACCGTATGACAAACGCCATTGAAATCAAAAATCTGACAAAACAATACAAAGACGTCACGGCGGTGGATCACCTCTCGCTCGAGGTGCGCCGAGGCGAGCTTTTCTCGCTCCTGGGCGTCAACGGTGCGGGCAAAACCACCACCATCAAAATGCTATGCTGTCTGACCGCACCCACCGAGGGTGACGCGCTCCTGCTTGGCAAAAGCATTCTTACCGACACGTCTGCCGTCAAAGCCATGATCGCGGTCTCCCCGCAGGAAACCGCGGTTGCGCCCGGGCTTTCAGTGCGAGAAAATTTAGAGCTGATCTGCGGCGTGCACGGCTTTTCCAAAGACAAAAGAGAGGGTAAGATTGCCGAGCTGACCGCACTTTTAGGGCTTGAAAAGGTTATGAAAAAGAAAGCCGGCAAGCTCTCCGGCGGCTGGCAAAGACGCCTGAGCATTGCGATGGCCTTGATCAGCGAGCCCGAGATCCTTTTCTTGGACGAGCCGACGCTGGGGCTTGACGTGCTGGCGCGCAGCGACCTTTGGGATATCATCCGTGCGCTCAAGGGCAAGGTGACGGTCATTCTGACCACGCACTACATGGAGGAGGCCGAGGCGCTCTCCGACCGCATTGCCATCATGAAGGACGGCAAGCTGCTGATCTGCGACACGGCCGACGCCATCAAAATAGCCGCGGGCACGGACAGCTTTGAGCAGGCCTTTATCAACATCGTAAAGGGGGTGCGCGCATGAGAATGCTGACTTTTGCCAAGAGAAACGCGCTGGAGATTTTGCGCGATCCGCTCAATCTCTTTTTCGGCCTCGGCTTTCCCGTGGTATTGATTTTGCTGCTGAGCATCATTCAAGCAAACATTCCCGTTTCGCTGTTTGAGATCGACCATCTGACGCCCGGCGTGACCGTGTTCGGTCTTTCCTTTATGACCATGTTCTCGTCCGTCATTATCGCAAAGGATCGCGGCAGCGCGCTTTTGCAGCGACTTTACACCACACCGCTGACTCCCTTGGACTTTATCTTGGGATACACTTTACCCATGCTGCCCATTTCCTTGGCGCAAAGCGCGGTTTGCTATCTGGTCGCGCTGCCCTTGGGACTGACTCCCTCGGTCAATATCCTTTACGCACTTGCCATGATCATTCCCGTTGCGTTGCTCTACGTGGCCATGGGGCTTTTGTTCGGCAGCATTCTGACCGATAAGCAGGCGGGGGCGGTTTGCGGCTCTATCCTGACCAACCTCTCTGCATGGCTTTCTGGCATTTGGTTTGATCTTGAGCTTGTGGGCGGTGTTTTTAAAAAGATCGCCTACGCCCTGCCCTTTGTGCACGCGGTGGAAATGGAGCGCGCGCTGATCGCGGGCGACTTTGCGGGCATTTTTCCGCACCTTTGGTGGGTGCTGGGCTATACCGTGGTGCTGATCGCGCTTGCGGTGCTCCTGTTCTTAAGACAGATGAAAAAGCAATAATATCTTTCGTAGTATCACGCTTCGATGAAATCTTAAAACATTTTTATGCAGACCGTCTGTCGGTAGGGGCGACGTCCTCGACGCCCTCTACCGACAGGCGGTTTGCATATCCGTGGAGCATTCGCTGTTTGCGGCAATGATGTCCCCCGAAATAAATCAAAATTATCCTTGTATTCATGCGCACTTCATGCTATAATAGGCGTATATGGATGAAAGGAACGGTCAGGCTTATGAAACTGCGCGTGGTCAGCTACAATATCCGCAATGGGTACGACGTGCGCCACGATATGTCGCTTTTGGCGGCCGATATTTTATCGGTAGGTGCCGATCTCGTTGGCTTGCAAGAGGTAGACGTGTGCACTTCGCGTGCAGGCGGCCACGATACGCTTGCCGAGCTTGCGCGTGCGCTTGGGTGGAAGCATTACGCCTTTTGCCGCGCCATTGATTTTGCGGGCGGGCAATACGGCACGGCCATTCTCTCCCGCTTTCCCATTCGCTCGTTTACCGTGACCGAGCTGCCGAGTCAAGAGGCACACGAGGCGAGATCCGCCGGACACGCCGTCTTGGACGTTGGTGGTGAGCGCGTAGACTTTTTCAACACGCACCTGTCGGTTGAATCAAGCGAGCTGCGCGTGCCGCAATTCAAGTTGCTGGCAGAATTAACTGCTCAATGCCCTGCGTGGATACTGACAGGCGATTTCAATACCGCCGATCTTTCCTGCTTTGACGTATTCCCCGGTGCACGCCTTGCAAATCCGGGTAAGTACGCCACCTTCCCCGAGTCCGGTGAGGGCATTGACAACATTCTCTGCAGCCCCAATTGGCACATCGTGGACACGGGCACTTTGCAAAATCACCACTCCGACCACCTGCTTTTGTGGGCGGACGTTGAGAAATAAACACAGAAAGGAGCAGCTTTGATATGTACGCACGCGTTTACGTAGAGATCACCAATATCTGTAATATGGCCTGCTCCTTTTGCCACGGACATAGCCGCACGCCGCGCCGCATGAGCGAACACGAATTTTCCCGCGTGCTGGACGCTCTGGACGGGCAGACCAAATTTGTTTATTATCACCTGATGGGCGAACCGCTGACGCATCCGGATCTGCCGAAATTCTTGCGCATGGCCAAGCAGCGCGGATTTCGTTCGGTGATCACCACAAACGGCACGCTGCTCTCTCGTCGCAAGGACGAGCTCATTGCAGCCACACCGCACAAGATCAGCATTTCGGTGCACAGCTTTGAGAACGGCAGCGACAGGGCCTTTGACTCCTATCTTGAAAATATCACCGATTTTGCAGACGCCGCCTCGCGCGCGGGCATTATCATTGTTTTTCGCTTGTGGAACAAGGGCTTTGACGGTGGCAGAAACACGCGCATCGAGGCTTTCTTGAGAGAGCGTTTTGACGGAGAATGGGCCGAGAACACGCGCGGCATCCGCATCCGTGACAAGCTGCACCTTGAGTGGGGCGACCGCTTTACCTGGCCGGACAAGGACGCGCCGTGCCAAGGCGACGAGGTATTTTGCTACGGGCTTGGCGATCATTTCGGCATTCTTGCGGACGGCTCTCTCGTGCCCTGCTGCATGGACAGCGACGGCGTCATCACGCTGGGTAACGTATTCGAGCAGCCCTTGTCCGAAATTCTCTCTTCACCCCGCGCCCGCGCCATGACCGAGGGCTTTGCCTGCCGTACGGCAAGTGAAGATTTGTGCCGCAGATGCGCGTATGCACAGAGGTTTGTATGAAAATGCAAGGACTCCCCGTGGGGAGTCCTTTTTTACACTTCCGTCTTAGCCAAAGAGCATCCAAGGGGTGCATCTCACCCACCGCAACCGCGTCATTGAAACTCGCGCTACTCGTTTCAATTCCGCTGCGGTCCCCCCTTGCACGAAATACTCATCGCCACCCTCATAGGCGTTCATATCCTCCAGGGCGCGTATCTCGTTGGCTGACATCGAGCCTATCAAGTTCATGTTCTTGTAGTATTCCGAGCGAGTCTTGGCATCGCCACGCAGCAAGCCATTGAGCGAGAAGAGAAAGTAGAACTCCTCGAACTCATCCTCGCGGAGCAGCTTACGATTGAACTCCTCCTCCAGGCGTACGATGTAGGGCATAAGGCAGTACTGCACGAACTCCATGCCCTGGTGCTCGATGTTATTGTTCGTGGCGCGTTCCAGGTCTGCGATCATATGCGGAGGCACTCCGTAGATGGTGGCGATCTCCGTCTTCTGGAACTTGCGCGTAGCGATGAACTGCGCGTCTTCGGGTGGTATAGATATGCGTTCATAGGTCATGCCGCCCTCCAACAGCAGTGGCGTGTGGGCGTTGTGCAGACCTGTAGATTGAGCGATGAGATCACGCTTTAAGCGTTGGTAGGCTTCGGGTTTTAGTGTCGAGGGGTATTTGAACACTCCCGACATATTGCCACCCTGGTTGAAGAAGCGTTCTCCGTACTCTTGTGCCGATACGGTCAGCGAGAGATTC
>JAZNYL010000081.1:0-6783 GCA_045594445.1 Eubacteriales bacterium | reverse complement strand
CCGACTTCGTCGGGAGCTCCCTCCCGGAGGGAGCCTATTGAAGCGTTCGTACAACTTTAGGGGTATGGGCTTTGCTCGAAGCCTTTGTAATACAAAGGCGAAACTGGCGCGCGATAAATAAGGAGATTATTCTATGTTCCCAATCAAGTTAGACGGAGCAATTGTTCTGTACTATACCTTGCAAGATGATTATGGTTATAGTATTTTTCCAAATGGAAAAATTGCTGATTATTATCATTACCTTGCGATTTGCAAATACTCCAAAGATGATAAATATTATTTATTCTGTTGCGATGAGAATTATGAAGTAGTAAGTGATACGCTGCATGATAGCATTGAAGAATGTATGGCGATTGCTTCCCAGTACAAAGATAACATCGTTTGGAATATAGCGTAGTAATCTATCAAACCCAATAAAAATACCCCGACAGATCATTGAAAATCTGTCGGGGCTAATTATTTGTTTACTTCATAACATTTTTTCATCCGTAGGGGAGACCTGCGGTCTCCCGCGGGCGAACACAGTTCGCCCCTACCGTTCATTATTTATTTTCTCCGCTAAGGGCATCACGCTTTCGCTGCGGCTGCTCTTCCTTTATTCCTTTGGAACCGTTCCGTACTCGTACGACTCAGACTGGTTCAGCTTGCCCTTGGCATCTCTGTAATCCGAGTAAATACACTCGCTGTACTCGTTATATTCGAAGATACAAATGCCCAAAATCTTGCCCGATGCATCATAATTGACGGTTCTGTAAAGCTTACCCTCACGGTACTCCCGCGTTGTGTACGCCAAAAGCTCACCGTTCTGCCAAGTTTCTCTGCGACTCACTCTTCCCTGTTCATCATACTCATATTGAATCGTGGTGTCGTTTCCGTTTTGCACGGTGTGTTCCAGAATCAAGGTTCCGTTTTGATCAAAAACTGCTTCATACTCACTCACCCAATCCGAATTCAGGCTTTCCGTTCTCTCCACGTAGCTGCCGTTTTCACCGTAGGTGCGCGTGATGACGCTGTTCCGATCCTCTTCTCGGATCTCCCTGCCCTGCTCGTCATACTCAAACAGGATCTCGTTGGTCTGCTTACCCGTATAGTTAAGGATGATTTGCCTGATCGGCAGCCCATTCTCACCATATTCATATTCATAACGGTAATTGAGCATTGTGGACTCCTCAGAGATCATCTCCACACCGATCATGTGCCCCTGCTCGTCGTAGGTGTAGGTGACTCTGTAATATTCCTTGCCGTCATAATACGCAATCTCGGTGATCTTGTTCCCGTCAGAGTCAAACACAAATTCGCTCCGCGTGTTCTCATAATTGCTCCCCGGCGTATACACGTTCTGTGACAGACGCACGCGCTGCCCTGCGGGCTTGCCGTCCGAGATCAGCTCGTAGCCTTGCAGATCCTCATCCGCCTCGGTCAGATATGCCAGATACTTGGCCGTGGCCGCATAAGAGTCGGTCTGCAGCACGTAATCCATACCCCCGGCATACGCCAGTCTGCCGTCGGGCGTGATCACAATGCGAGACTCAAGGGCTGTGCCGTCGTAGCCTTGGGCATACGTCGCGGCGTGATCGTGTGCAAGCGCAAACAGCTCGGTCGGAATCTTGGTATCCGCATGGCGCAAAGCCCCCAGATAGCCAATATCATAGCGCACGACGTTTCCCGCCTTATCAAACGTGACCTTTATGCCGTCACAGCTTTTGATCTGCACGGCTGTGGGGGTATGCTGTTCGAAGGCATATTCACTATGAAATACGCGCGTGTACTCGCAAATAAAATAATCTCCCCTGCTCTCGGTAAATAAGGTGTACGCCTCGGGATCGCGCACTCGCTCGGACAGCATCCCATAGGTCTGCTCTATCATGCTCTGCTCTGTGGCAAACTCCGACTCTGCAGCATCCGCATATTCGGGAGACTCCCAATACAAGCACTCGCCGTTCTGCACGTCCACGTACGCAATATACGCGCCGCTCGCACCGTACAATTGATACACGTGCACGGGCGGATGCGCAAGCGAGCGAGAGAGCGAATAGACGTAGGACAGCGTATATACCGATTCCATGACGTTGACGGTATACGTGTGTGCTGCGGTGTCGTCCTGATACTGCTGCGGGCGCACGTCGATCTGCGGCACACCTGCCAGACGTCCCTCGGAATCGTCCACCTCGTAGGTCAAGCATACGGGCTGCTCCAAATATGCCTCAAAGGTGGCCCCCTTCATGGCATACGAAGGATACTGCGACCCTGTCAGCACGTCAAGCAGCGGAGTGGTCTGCAAAAGCTCCCACACGGAGTCCGGCAAGGCTTTTTCCAGCTGCTCGGCCGTCCGATCCTGCCATTCAGCAAAGCCGTCAATGCCCACCAGATATTCGGTCAGCGCAGCGGAATCCCCTTGCCAAACGGCTCTGCCCGCAGGGTGCGTCAAGGCTGCAAGCGGTAAGGCGAGCACAAGCACAAGCGCAAGACATGCGGCAATTGCCAGCACGCGCATACCGTTTCTTTTGACACTTTGACGGCGCGCAAGCCTTGCATCCATTTCGTAATAGCGTTCGATCACACGGTCGTCAACCTGTCCGATTACGCGAAAAAATCTTTCTTTATTCATACGGAAATGCCCTCCTTCTCAAATTTTGCGCGGAGCTCCTGCCTGATCGCGGCAAGCTCCTTGCTGACCAAGGATTGGCTGCAGGAAAGTCGCTTGGCGATCTGCCCTATGGTCAGAGAAAAGAAATAGCGCGAGGTAAAGATATACATGCGGCGGTCGCTTGCCGCATCCAGATACTCCGTGATAATGCGCGCCACAGTCGCGTCCTGCAGCTCACGGTCCAGATCAAGCGGATCGGGCAAAAATTCCTGCACCTCGTCCAAGGGCTGACACACCTCCCCCGGTACGCGCTTTTGCCTGCCCATCAGCTCAATGCGATCGAGAGAAAGATTCCTTGTGATCTTGGCAAGAAACGCGCGCAACGCACGCGGTCTTTGCGGCGGAATGGAATTCCACGTTTTCAGATACGTATCCTGCAAGCACTCGTCCACGTCCTGCTCGTTATACAGAATGTGATAGGCTACGGCGTGCAGATATTCACAGTATTTTCTTTCGGTCTCGGCAATCGCTTTTTCTTCTCTGGCAAAATACAACTCGATGATCTGCTCATCGCTGAGTACTTCGCCGCAATTCTTTACTTTCATACTTACCTCCCCGGTCATTCTCTAAGGATCCTTCATCTATATAGACGGCATTTTTGCAAAACCTTGTAAAGTATTACAAGGACGATATGCTTTTCATAGCATATCCCTCTTTATTCATGACTGTATTTCAAAACACAGCCGCTGCGTTCTTGATTGATAAAAGACTTATACAGAAGTGAAAAATAGAAATCCGAGCCATTCACGGCAAAGCTTCTGGCAGGTAACTTGTCCAAAAAACAGAATAACAATTCGCATCCGGAATCGTTCATGGAATAGACCGAATTGATATAGTTGCCCTCATCATCTTTGCGCGACGTCAAAATGTACAGCACGTCACCCTCAACGAACAAATCCCACACCTTTCCCTCATCGGGATCTATACACACAGGGGCTTGCACGTCTGACACCTTGAACAAATGTCCGGTGGTGAAATACAATGTGTCCCTATACGTAACGGTTTCAAAAAAGCATCCTCTTGGAAAGCCAAGGCTCATCTGATAAGAAATTTCATCCTCCCAATCGGTGACGTACTCAAAACGGCCGTCCTCATAGCAAAACACACGATTACCAAAGCTCCCCAACAAGGCATACACGCGGCCATGCAGAACAAAAAGAACGTAAGCGCGATCTTCATTGGAATGCTCCACGCACCATGGCTCGCCGTCCCGATAAAACGGCACTTGCGCAAAGCTCTTCCCTCCATCCGCAGAACAAGCGACCGGCGTTTGACCCTCCAGCACGCCAAGACCTGCAAAAAGCAAACCGTTGCATTCCACCATGCAAAAATTGTGCAGTCCTCCGGGAATTGTGCGAACGGTTTTCCACTTGCCATCCCGATAGACGTAGTAATTTCCCATACTCCAATCGCTTGTAGGATCGATACCGGGAGCGACCAGATCCCCGTTGATGATACAGAATTCATTCGCTTCTTCATCCGGAATCTTTTGAAGTGTCCAGGTATGCTCGGACAAATCATAGCAAGCGATCCTGCACCCCGAGTTCAGATTGTAATCTCCGCTGCCGAGAAATAATTTTCCATCATAAACGATCATATCCCATACGTTTTTTGCATCCTCGTTCTTTGAGTAAGCTCCTTTGTATGGGCTGCCAAGCTCTTCGGGAATGATGCGCAGCGCAGTATCAGGTGCAGGCTCTCCCGATTCCCACGGATCTATTTGCCCCTCTGACGTTGTTGCATCGTTTTTTTGGGGTACGGTATTGCATCCTGCGAAAAGGATTGTCAAAAGCATCAGCACCAAGCATACCGATTGTCGTAATATAAGTTTCATAAATTCCGTCCTCCTTTTCGGGCATTGATGTTCCATTCACCCAATATAGACGGCATTTATGCAAAAGCTTGTAAAATGGATCGCATGTGATTTCGTTTACGAAAAAAGGCTGCGGCATGGGCGTGCAAAATTAGCGGCCGAAATAAAAGCAGAAGTCAGAGATGGCTTCTGCTTTTGGCTTTTATGACGCACAACTCCGCCCGTGTCATCCTGAGCGGAGCAATTATTTCGCAGCGAGCTGCGAAATGTTGCGAAGTCGAACCCGACCTAAAGGAGGGCGCGCGCAGCGCGGGATCTACGGGCGATGAACGTGTTCCTCGTAGATCCTCAAAACGCTGCAAGCGTTTTGACTTTCAAAAATCAGCAATTTGTTGCAGATTTTTGAAAGTTCGACTACGAAAACATCCACACAGGATGTTTTCTCCGCTCAGGATGACACAAGGGGGTATTGCGCTTTTCCCGCTTATTCCGCAGCCCCATGGAGCTGCAGCCTTATTCATATTTACATCTCCTCGGCCAAGGTCTTGCGTTTTTTCCACACGCCCGAGAGGAAATAGATGAGACTGGGGATAGCGTAGCCGTAGGGTGCAAGCCCATAGCCCAGCACAAAGCCGTAAAAGCCCCAGCCAAGCACGATGCCGAACAGCCAGGAAAGGCCGATACGCAGCACCACACCGTCCAAGAGCGCCAGCACCATGGAGAGCTTGGCGTGCCCAAGCCCTTGAATGAACGCGCCGCTGCCGCGCATGACGGCAAAGGCCGGGAACATCCACAAAATGGCCGAAATGAAGGTATGCGACATTTCGTGCACTGCGGGGTCGTCCGAGAACACCATGAACAGCTGCTTGCCAAAGCACACGTACAGCACCATGAAGAACACGGTCAGGGCTGCGGAATACACCCACGCCCAATGCACGATCTTTTTGGCGCGTCCCTGCTGCCCCGCCCCGATATTCTGGCTGATCATGGGCATGGCGGCATACTGAATGCCCTGCGAGATCTTGTTGACGATATCGTCAATGCGCACGCCTACGCCAAAGGTGGCCGAGGCCTCGACGCTGATGTCGTTGATCAAGGCATTGACGGTCAGCATGGACAGATTGATAAAGCCCGACTGGATGGCCATGGGCGTGCCCTGCTTGACGATCATGCCCACGTACTTGAGGTTGGGAATAAAGCTCTCGCGTTTAAAATCGAAGCCGAAGGCCTCGCGGCGACGGTACAGATAATAGATCGAGAAAATAAACGAAACACCCTGGCCGATGATAGTCGCCAACGCAGCGCCTGCAACACCCCAGCCAAGCAGGCCGGTGAAAACAAGGTCAAGCACCAAATTGACAGCCGACGCAATGCCGATGAACAAAAACGGACGCTTGGCGTCGCCCATGCCGCGCAGCACGGCCGAGACCATGTTGTACCCCGCTGTAAAGATCAGACCCAGCGCGCAAATGACCAAGTAATCCATGGCCATGTCGTAGGATTCGTCGGGGATGTTCATCACCTGCAGAATGGGATGGCGGAACACAAGAATGATACCCGAGAGAACCAGGGAAAGCGCCAACACAAAGCCAAACAGCGTGCCCATGATGTCGTTCATTTCCTTTTTCTTGCCCGCGCCCAGCGCCTGCGCGATCAGTACCTGCCCCGCATTGGAAAAGCCGAGGCAGACCATGGTGGCGAAATTGACGATCTGCGAGGACTGAGACACGGCGGAAAGGCCGGGTGTGCCCACAAATTCGCCCACGATGATCATGTCAATGGTACTGTATAAAACCTGCATGGCGTTGGACGCCATAAAAGGCAGCGAGAATAACAGCAGCTGCCGCGCAATATTTCCCTGTGTGAAATCTTTTCTTAATGTCTTGGTCGCCAAAGTATCCGTCCTTCTTTCGGTAAACTACCTTTTATTATATCACGAAGTTTTGAAAAATGCAACCAAAATCTGCCATTGAGTATCGCCCTTCTATGACGTTTCTCCCCGAGTGTCATCCGTAGGGGGCATTCACGAATGCCCCGCCCTGCAGCAACAACTTTTTGTAGAGACCGGCGTCCTCGATATTTCGCATCTTTTGTCCGATTTTGGATGATAAATTGCCAAGATTTCAAAAGTTTATCAAAAAAAGGACTTGACTCGCCGCCCAAGGCATGATATAATATACGAGTTATTGGGATGTCGCCAAGCGGTAAGGCACCAGACTTTGAGTCTGGCATTCGTAGGTTCAAATCCTGCCATCCCAGCCACTTGACCCGCTAGCTCAGTTGGCAGAGCAATTGCCTTTTAAGCAATGGGTCTGGAGTTCGA
>JAZNYL010000080.1:0-24767 GCA_045594445.1 Eubacteriales bacterium | reverse complement strand
CTAACTTCTTCCTTATTACCTTTTACTTATTACTTTCCCCCAAGTCCAACTTAATCAGGTAAGAGGTAATAAGTAAAAATCCCACGCTGATGCGTGGGATTTTTGGTGGGTGCGGGTGGATTCGGACCACCGAAGTCAGTGACAACAGATTTACAGTCTGCCCCCTTTGGCCACTCGGGAAATCCCCCATATATGGAGCTGGTGAACGGAGTCGAACCATCAACCTGCTGATTACAAATCAGCTGCTCTGCCATTGAGCCACACCAGCGCATTCTCACGAACAGAGTCTCGTGAACGGAACATGCAGTATTATAGCAGATTGTAATCGGTTTGTCAAGAGCTTTTTGAAAAAATTTTTGACAAAATATTTTTTAGTGTTTTTTGCTCAAAATCTCATATAAACCTTGGTCAAAGGTCAGCAAAACCGCGTTGCCGTCGCGGTCGTAGACGGCAAGAATCTTGCCCGGGATCATGTCCGCGCAGTAAGAAAACACCTGTCCGCCATCTTCGCCGGGGGCCTCAATTCTGGCATATCCATTCTTTTTGGTGGCACGTGCGGGGCGTGCGTCCACCTGCACAATATCGCGCAGGGCAATGCGGCAGACCACGCGCTGACGGCGGCCGCCTACTGTGTCGGTAACGGTCAGGTCGTAAATCTCCTCGCCGTTTGCATCAAAAATGCCGCCGGGTTGCACGGCGTAGGTGAATTGGTGTGCAAAATATTTGGTGTAGAGGTAAACGCCCGCGACCAGACACAAAACTCCCGCAAGCTGCGCTGCAAGCGTAGCGTAGGGGATCTCATTCTGTCCGATCGAGGCGACAAACAGGCCAAAGCCGCAAACAAAGCAGGCAGCGCAGCTAAGGCCTGTCAGCCTTGATTGCTTTTTAGGGGTGACGGAATACATTTATTTCTCCTCGTAGATCTCTGCTGCCAAAGAGAGCAGCGCGTCCTTTTGGTTGAGCGCGGGGTCTTCCATGACGCGCGCAAGCAGCGCATTTAGGATTCTGCCCATTTCGCGCCCCTTGGGAATGCCGATGGCGGCAAGGTCTGCCCCGTTTACGGCAAGGTCGGAAATCTTGACGCAAACGCCTGCGCCAAGCTGCTCGGAAACGATGCCCGAAAGGGCAGAGGTGTCCTCGCCCTTGGCAGCGCGCAGAGCCAGCGCGGACAGGGTAACGTCGCCGTATTTGGCGATCATTTTTCTTGCAAACAATGGGGTATTTTCAAGCACTTCGCTCCTGAAAGCAAGCAACGTGCGCACAAATCCCGCGTCCGCGCCCGACATTCTAAGATCACTCGTGGTCTTTTGTACCGCGTCGTCGGAGGTGTCGTAAAGCAGGAATGCAAGACGGAAAAGCGGCTGATCGGCAGGTGTCGCGTTGACGCTGCGCGCAGCAGCGGTTACGTCGGCATGAGGGAACACGTATTTGAGAAATCCGCGCTTTTTCATGGTCTTGATCGCCCATTCGGGATCGGGACTTTGCAAAATGCCCATCAGCTCCTCGCGCACGCGCTCGCGCGAGATACTCTTCAAGCCGCCAGCAGTGGCATACATGGCGTTGGCGGTCTTTTCCTCGATGGTAAAGCCAAGACGTGAGGCAAAGCGCACGCCGCGCAAAATACGCAAGGCGTCCTCACCAAATCGCTTGATCGGGTTGCCCACGCAGCGCACGATGCCCGATTCCAGGTCGTCCTGTCCGCCAAAGGGATCAATGATCTCCCAGCAGTCCGCCGTAGGTACCGCGGCCATGGCGTTGATGGTGAAATCGCGGCGGGCAAGATCCTCTTTCAGATTTGGCGTAAACTTGACGCTTTCCGGGTGGCGGGAATCCTTGTAATCGCCGTCAATGCGAAAGGTGGTGCACTCCACGGTCATGCCGTCCGAGAGCACCGATATGGTGCCGTGCTTCATGCCCGTGCGGAAGGTTTTCAGCCCTGCGGCAAGGGCAGCATGCTCGGTCTGCTCGGGGAGCGCCGAGGTGGTCACGTCCCAGTCCTTGGGCGCAGCGCCCAGCAGGCTGTCTCGTACGCAACCGCCCACGATATAAGCCTCGTGGCCTGCATCGTGCAAGGCTTTGAGCACCGCCTGCACATAAGGCGGACAGAGAATATTTACGGACATGGGATCACCTCGCTTTCATAAATCAGCAAAAATATGAGTCAGATACAGCGCGAAAGGAATTCTTTGATCGCACTCTGATACGTTTTGGTCTGCTTATACATGCCGTTGCCGTGGTCGCAGCCGGGGAGAATGACAATCTCGGTGGGCTGTGGGTTGAACTGCTTGAGCTTGGCAAACTGCGCCTCGCGTCCTTCGTTGCTGCCCGCGGCAAGCAAAAGGGGATATCTGCAATTCTTGATCAGCTCCGTCGCTTCAAAATCCTCGGCATCCATGCCGAATTTTTTCTTGAATATTGCCAGCGCGTGCGCAGCCACCGCGTCACCCTCTTTTTTGAAGGCAGAGCGCGAGATATTGACGAAAAATTCCTTGATGCTTGTACTTGGTGCGTCCGCGATCAGCGCGCAGACGTTTTGCATGGGCTTGTCGCACACGTCCAGCACAATGCCGCCGCCCATACTCAGGCCGTGCAGGACGATGCGACCGTTCGGGGTCTTTTGATTGACAAGGTCCACCCAGCCCAAAAGGTCGCGGTGCTCAAGCGCGCCGAAGGTGATGTAGTCACCGCCGCTCGGGCCGTGCGCGCGCTGGTATGGAATGAGCACGTTGTAGCCAAGAGCGTGGTAGAACAGCCCCGGAAACGCCCATTCGCGCTCTGCGTGGCTGGTATATCCGTGGGCACAGATGACCGTGACGTCGCTGCTGC
Source organism: Eubacteriales bacterium (assembly GCA_045594445.1). Taxonomy (GTDB): domain Bacteria; phylum Bacillota; class Clostridia; order Oscillospirales; family CAG-272; genus SVQP01. Next base: position 21,941 of record JAZNYL010000080.1, on the reverse strand, counting down.
CGGGGTAATACACGGCTGTGAGTGTCAGGCCGTCGTGGCTTGTTAACTCGAGTGCCTCTGCAGGCAGGGCGTGGATCTCTTCCAAGGATGCGTGTACCCGAGAGATGGTGTCGTACCACGAATCCTCGGGTCCCACCATGGCGTAAGCCTTGCCGATATCCGGGCGGGAAAGCAGCTTGTGAAACAGGAGTTTGGCCTTGAGCTTTTCAAACATATTCTATACCTGCCTGTACTTGATTGCTTTTATCATATCATAATTTCGGGAAAATGTAAAGACAAAATCAAAAAAGGGGTCAAGTCAAACAAAATGACTCGGCCCTTTTTGCTTAAATCACGCCCTTTTGCAGCATGACGTTGGCGTAGAGTGCCTTTTCACCGGTGGAAATGATAGCGTACACCTTTCGCGATTCCTCGTAAAAGGCAAAGCGTTCGATCTCGGCAAAGGCGTCCGCACCGCGCTCGTCGTGCTTGGCAACGATTGCTTTGTATTCATCCCAGATAGGGGTCTTGACCGTGTCGCCGGGCATGACCTTCATTAGAGAAACGGGGTGGTCTACGTAGGTGTCCAAGGGGTAAAGGGTCAGGATCGCATCCAACAGATCGGTCGCACGATGTCCGTCCGCGCGCAGCACGATAGCGTCCTTGCCCATGCTGGCAGCGGGGAAGTTAGCGTCGGCAATGATCAGGCGGTCGCCGTGTCCCATTTCGCACAGTACCTTGAGCATTTCGGGGGAAAGGATGGGGGGGATATTCTTTAACATGATACGGGTTCCTTTCAATATCAGAGAATCATTTGCAGGGTCTTGCTTTGTCCTGCATCCAGCGTCAGTCTGCATGCTTCGGCGCCGCCGAGCAAAATGATTGCGTCCACGGGGCGAGTAGCGCAAACGACTACGGTTACTTCACGGCCGTTCCATGCAATATCTGCCGTTCCCTCGGGGAACACAAGGCCGCTTGCCTGACCGCTTGTCAGCCTTGCGGGCAGCGCGGGCAGGATGGAAAGCGCGCCCTTCTGTGCACAGAACAGCATTTCCTGCAGCGCGTTGACCGCACCATAGGCTGCATCCAGCTGCACGAAAGCCTCGCCCTGCCATTCCAAGGTGACGCCCATGCCGCGCCAATCGTTGTGCGTGGTCATAAGCGAATCCATGATCACGCTCTTGGCCATGACGTCAATGCACTCGATGCTGCGCTCGCCCTCGCCCATGCGCGCGTAAATACTTGCCATGTGAGCGAGTGACCAACCCGACTGCGCGCCCAGCTTGCGCAATCTGACCGCCTGCTTGAAGGCTTCAAACAGCTCGGGCTGCGCGTGCGCCGAGACCTCGTTGCCGGGGAATACGGGGTAAATGTGCGAGAGGTGGCGGTGGTGGTAGTTGTCCGCAAGGTCGGGGCTCATCCATTCTTTGATGGCACCGTCCTCGTTGCGCATATAGGGCGGAATACGCGAGAGCAGGTCGGAAAAATCTGCCGCCTCGTCCGCGTACATGCCGGTGATCTGCATACCGGAGAGCAGATTGGACAAAAGCTCCTTGAGAATGGCGAAATCCATGGTGGCGTTTTTGGCTACGATGCCGGGATTTCCTGCAGGAATATTTTCGGGGGAGACAGAGGGGGAGAGCGTGATAAATTCGCCGTCACGCTGTGCGTAATCGAGATAGAACAGCGCGGCCTCGTGCATGAAGGGAAGGATCTCGTTGCGCAAAAGCTGCTCGTCGCGTGTATAGAGGTAATATTCCCAGAAGTGGCGGCACAGCCAGCCCGCACAGCCCGTCCAGTTGAGAATGATGGATACGGGCACGCAAGGCCCCGAAGAGCCGGGCGTGGTGTATGCCGAGATCCAGATGCCTCTTGTGCCAAACATATTCTTGGCGCACTCGCGCAGCTTTTGAATCTTGGCGGTGTAGTAGCGCAGCAGCGGCGGGATCGCGTAGGAAAGTCCGCCTGCCATGGCGTGCCAGTAGGTGATCTCCACGTTTTCGTTGGCCACGTACTGACTCCATGCAAGATGGTGGTCGGCAGGCCAGATGCCATACAGCGGCACGGGATTGCCGTGCTCGGAGGCGGCAGAGATAAAGAGGTAGCGGCCAAATCTCCAAAGACGCTCACAAAGCGCAGGGGAGACCTTGTCGTCGTAGGCGTCCGCGAGCATTTGTTCGTTGGTCGCGTCAAAATCCGCGTCGTCCGCAAGCTTGATATTGACGCAATCGTAAAGCGGACGGTGCTTTGCCTCGTGTGCGGCAAGCAGCTCGTCGTAGGTTTTGTTCGTGACTGCGTCAAGCGAGACGTCCGAGCCGTGCGAGGCGGTGCGGATCAGGATCATATAGTCGGAGCCCGTAACCGAAAGGGCAGAGCCCGCAACGGTGGCGGTGTAATCGCCGACGAATTGCACGCGCGCGGCGGTATAATTGTCGGCAGACGCGCGGTAAATCCCGCACGGCGTCGTCTTGGTTTGCGCGACCTCGTTATACAGTCTGAAATCGTAGGTGGCGGTAAAGGGCTTGTCTGCAGCCATGCGCAAAACGGTCACGTCCGCGTCGCGCGAAACAAAGGCAGTGCGGCGGTAGCGGCAGCCGTCCACGGAGAACTCCACGAAGGCCTCGCCCGTTTGCATATTGACGCCGCGGCGGTAGTGCCCAAAGGGCTTGGCAGGTGCGAACGTGACGTCCAGCCAGCCAAGCGGATGCGGGCATTCAATGGGCGTTGCGCCGCCCAGTCTGTGCAGCGCCTGCGCCAGATTTTCCTTGTTGGCGGCGGCATAATCACCGCGTGCCAGTGCTTCGCGCATCTGGTACAGCGTGCTTGTCACGTCCGGCACGGGGCGCTCGTCAGCCCCCTCCCACAGATCGTGGCGGGTGAAGGTCAGGTGCTCGTTGCCCACCGCTCCGGAGATCAGAAGCCCCGAAAGACCGTTGCCCAAGGGGAGTGCTTCGCGCCAAAGCTCCTTGTGCCAGCCCGCGGGCTTTTTGAGTGTATAGATATGTCTGCTCATAAAACCTCCGAAACAGGCTGCACGCGCGCGTACAGCCTGTTGCTTTGATGATTATTCGATCACTTCAAGGATCATATTACCGTTCTTTTCGTAAACACGCGTGATCTGGTGAGAGCCCTCGTTTTTGTCCTCCCACAGATCAATCTCCAGTGTCGTACCGCACTCCGGGCAGGCCACCTTTTGTACGGTGTGGATATATCCGTCGCTATCCCTGTACTTCTCCTTGCTTGACGTATCATTCAAGTCAACAGGGCAGGAGATCTCAAAGTCGTAGACCTCGCAGATTTCACCGCTGACGGCGTTCTTGATCACGATCAGCTTTCCGGGGCATGCGCCGTGTGCAGTCAAGTCAAAGGTGTCCCGAATCAGGGATTTGGATTGGAAGTCTCTGACAAAGCTGTCCACTCTGTCCTCGTAGCCCTCTTCCACCAGCACGGGGCATTCCTCGTGGTTCTTGTAGGCTGCGATGTATTCGATCATCCATTTGTAGTACTGGTCACCGTGACCGCCCTCCATGGGCTCCAGGTCGCGGCTGTATTCCTGATTGTAGTTGTCCACGAATACGTAGTTGCCCTTGTCGTCGCGCAGTCTTTGTGCGCACCATTCGTTCCACCAGGTCAGCGTCACGATCTTGGGGCGGGTCTCAAAGGCGGATTTCCATTGTGCGTGCCAGAAAAGACCTCCCTGGCGGCCGTCGGCCGTTTCGGGGTAGGACATGTAGTATTGGAAAGCTGCCGTTGCGATGTTCATCTGCTCGGGCTTGCCGTCGGGGCCGGTTGCGTACTGCTTATAGTTGCTTCTTGCCATGTAGCTCCACTGTCCCTCGGGACGTCCCTTGCTCAAGTAGTTCCACATCGAGCGTACCGTAAAGATGTCCTTGTCTTTTAAGGGGAAGTCCTCGGGCTGAGTGTAAGCGGTCAGCAAAAGCGGCTTGTTATCCCAGTAGACGAAGCAGTCAAGATATTCTTCCTTGGAATAGTATTCGTCGTAAAGCTTCTGGTAAAGCGGGCCTTCGCTCGGTCCTACCCAGTCGCCAACCCACAGTACCACGTAAGGGGTGGCAAGACCCTCGGAGCGCATCTGCACGATGGTGGAGAACAGCGCATCCAGCGGCTTCTGAATGAAATTATCCCATTGCGCCGTGCCCAGATAGCCGTCGTGTGCGTTGGTCAGGTCCACGATGATAAAATCCACGCCCGCAGTATAGAGCTGGGTCATGTGTGTACGGATGACCTCTGTATTGGAGCTGGAGTAGTAGCCCAGCGCGGGCTTTGCCCAGTAGTGGAACTGGGGATAAGGACCCCAGCGTCCGTTGCCTGCTTCAATTTCGGTGACGTTGTACCAATGGTTGACGCCGCTGCCCGAAACGCCGATGATGGCGTCGAACCATACCGAGTAGCAGATGGATACAAGGTCAGTCGCGCGGGTGACGTCAAGTCCGGGGCCTTCGTATACGTAAGGAGGCTCGGTTTCGGCTTCGGTTTCAGCTTCGGTTTCGGGAGCCGTGGTCTGCTCGGGGGTTGTGTCCTCGATGGGAGCCTCGGTTTCTGCGGGGAGGTCGGAGCTCTCCTGGGGAGGCTGTGCGCCCGGCGTGCAGCCGGCCAGCATACAGAATGCCAGCATGGGGCAAAGTATGCTCAAGAGGAATCTTTTGATTTGTGCTTTCATAAGTATCTCGCTTTCATAGTGTTAGGTGACCAGGCGGAACAGGTAGCTCTCGCCCTTTTTGCAATCAATTTGCGTGGAGTGCTTCTGCCCCGTGAAAACGTCCTGCAGATCCATGCTGCCCGGGACGTTGAGCACACAGGTGCCGTCCTTGACGGCGTGCAAAAGGACGTAATGGGAGTTGCCGTAGATCACCGCGTCCTGCGTGCTCCAGAGGAACACGTGCGCCTTGCGCAAAAAGCTGCGCAGGTCGGCAGGGGTGATATCGGCGTTTTGCGGGCGGATCTCCAAGTAGGGCTTTCCCATGTTGTAGGCAAGCGCGGAGAGTCTGTCGCCAAGCGGGGAATCTGTAGGTCTCAGGGAAATGACCGCCTTGTATTTGCTCAGCACGGCATCCGCATCCGAGCAGAGATACAGGTCGTAGGGGGTGCCCATCATGCCCAGTGCTTCACGGATCAGATAGCACACCGAGGTCGCCGCTCCCGGGTCTTGCATACAGGCGTACGCTTCCTCATCCACGAACACCGCAACCTCTGCGGCCGATTCTGCAGGCAGAGATTGACTCAGGGCAAATTCCTCTCGCAGCTGCGCCATCAGCTCCATGTAATCCTTGTCCGCAAACCAACCGCCCCACATATCAAACCACCAGGCGGCGTGCCGATTGATCAGCGCGCGGGCTGCATGCAGCTTGATGATGCTTTGCGAGGTGGCTTTTTCGGGGCCAAACCAGATGGGGGAGGTGTACCACGGGGTATCGTTGACGGGGTAAGAGAGGTGCGTGCGGGTATCGTTTTCGCAAAAATACAGCTTGCCATGCTGACGGATCGAGGCAAAGGGCGTCATATAAGGGTGATCGCGTCCCGGTGCGCGTACCATGGAATAGGAGATGGGGGAGCAGAGAAAATCTACGTCCTCGCATTCCAGCAGCGTGCGCAGCGCGTGGTGACCCGAGGTGGGATCGGGACATTCCAGCGTGTAGCCGTAAAAGCTGCCCACGACCACCGAGCGGTCGGTCAGCCTTTTGACCTCTGCTGCAAATTCGCAGATGCGGGAGGCTACCAGCTCGGAATAAAAGCGATAAAAGCATTGATTGCTGTCCACAAGCTCGTGCTTTTCCAGATACTGCGCATATTTTTGCCGTGCGCGCAGACCGCTGATGCCGTGCGTTCTGTCAAGGGGCAACCATTCCTCGGTATTTCCGCCCGCGATCTGGTAGCCCGCGATATGCGGTGCGTAGCGGTTTTGAATGACGTGCGCTACAAGGATGCCAAGCTCGCGCTTGACCTCGGCAGCCCATACGTCGGAAGCAAAGCTGACGCGGCCGGGAGTGCCGTCGGGTCTTGGATCGCACAGCTCATCCTTGTGCGCAAGCTCCCAGCCCCGGCTTGGAGAGACGTTGATGCGGGGGATGATATACGCTTCGGGGCAGGCGTCCAGAATTTGTGCGACGTCCGCGTCAAAGCGCGAGAAGTCGGGCTGGGCGTGATCGAAGATGCCCTTGGTAAACACGTCAAGCCCGGAGTTTTCGTTGAGACGATTGGATCCGAAAAACACGGGGAGAGAGAACAGGCGATACCCGGCACGGGCAAAATCGGCGTAGCGATTTTGCTCGGTCAGGTAGGTCATATATGCCAGAGGGTTCTGTCTTTCCCGATTGATGTATAGGCGAGGAATGCCGTTCTCAACGCTGACACAGGAGATGGCGTGCGCAAATCTCCTTTGTATAGCGTCTTGCGCGGCAGCCGTTGCCGCATGTTCCAATTTTGGCATGTAATGCTCCAAAAAAAATTATTTCTTGAAAAGAGGTCCGAAGTTTGCGCAAGCGCGGTAGTCTGCGCCTTCCTTGTCCATGCCGAATGCGTTCCATGCAGCGGGACGGAAGATCTTATCCTCGGGTACGTTGTGCATGCAAACGGGAATGCGGAGCATGGAGCAAAGCGTAATCAGGTCTGCGCCGATATGGCCGTAGCTGATCGCGCCGTGGTTTGCGCCCCAGTTGTTCATCACTTCGTATGCGGTCTTGAAGGGAGAACCGTCGCGGCCATCGCAGCGAGGAGCGAACCAGGTGCAGGGCCAGGTGTAGTCGGTTCTCTTCCAGAGCGCGTCCGAAACGTCCTCGGGCAGCTCAACCGTCCAGCCCTCTGCGATCTGCAGAACCGGGCCAAGTCCCTTGACGAGGTTGAGGCGGATCATGGTTGCGGGCATTTCGCAGCGCGTTTCAAAGCGGGAGGAGTAGCCACCGCCGCGGAAGTAGCCAAGGTCGGCGTAGTTCCAGGTGGTGCTGTTCATCACGGCCTTCATGTCCTGCTCGGTCATTTCGTACCAGGGCTTGATCACGCCCTCGCCGTTCTCGTCCTTGACGGCACCCGAAGCGTCCAGGCAGCAAGCACCCGAGTTGATCAGGTGGATAATGCCGTTGGCCTCGGCTGCCTTGCCTTCCATTTCATAACCGGTCACGCGCTGTACGGATTCGCCGCTCCAGTAGGTGCGGACGTCGGCAAACATTTGTGCGCGGTTGGTCAGAAGCTTCATAAACAGCATACCGATGCCGTTGAGCACGTCGTTTTCGGTGGCAAGCACGTAGGGCTCGCGTGCGCCGTTCCAGTCAAAGGAGGTGTTGAGCATCGCCTCGGGGAAGTCACAGTTGGGGTAGAAGTCGGTCCACTGTCTCTGACCCTGAAAGCCTGCGGCAATGGCGTTGTGGCCAACCATTTCCTCGCGGCAGGAGTCGGGCAGATTGGGGTTGCCGCTCATCAGATCCTTGATAATGACCATCATCTTGGTCACGAATTCCCAGTCCGCATCCTTTTGCTCGCGGGTCTTCTGCAGCGCCTCGGGGTTCTTGTCAAAGCCCTCGATGCAGTTTTCCTTGACCCATGCGAGTGCCTTTTGGTATTCGTCTTTGTCGTAGATCTCCTCGGTCATGCGGCGGATGATCTCCACCTCGTCCACGGATTCCACTCTCATGCCAAGGTAATCCTCAATAAAGTCGGTGCTGATGATCGAGCCACCGATGCCCATGCAGATCGAACCGATCTGCAGGTAGGATTTGCCTCTCATGGTAGCGGCAGCGATGGCTGCGCGGCCAAAGCGGAGCAGCTTTTCCTTGACGTCCTCGGGAACGGTGGTGTCGTCGCAATCCTGCACGTCGTGGCCGTAAATGCCGAATGCGGGCAGACCCTTCTGCGCGTGGGTTGCAAGCACGGATGCAAGATATACGGCGCCCGGTCTTTCGGTACCGTTGAAGCCCCATACGGCCTTGATGGTGTGAGGATCCATATCCATGGTCTCGGCACCGTAGCACCAGCAGGGGGTCACGGTCAGGGTAATGTCAACGCCCTCGCGGCGGAACTGATCTGCACAAGCGGCAGCCTCGCCCACGCGGCCGATGGTGGTATTTGAAATGACCACCTTGACGGGTGTGCCGTCCGAGTATCTGAGGTTTTCTTCAAACAGCTTTGCGGCGGTTTTCGCCATATTCATGGTCTGCTCTTCCAGGGATTCGCGCACACCGAGAACGCCTCTGCGTCCGTCGATGGTGGGACGAATGCCGATCACGGGATAGTTGCCTACGTAGCGGTTGTTTGCCATATTAAGATCCTCCTTGATCAATGAATTTATTTCTTCCGATTTCAGTATACCAAAATTGCTTTCAATATTCTAATGCATCCGTGACAAAAAATGAGCAATTCTTTACATTGTGTGAATTTTTTCAAAAAAATAACATCGGATACCGTGCAAAAAACCATCCAAACCAATTAAGGTTCGGTTCTCGCTTGCAAAGTATCCGATGCATTTATTCGTCGCAGTCCATAGTGCTCGCGCCCTGTCTGTATTCTCTGGGCGTCATGCCAAGCATTAAGCGGAAGGTACGGTTAAAGCTGCTGAGCGTGGAAAAGCCGCATTGAATGGAGATGGACAGAATGCTGTCCTTGGTGTTCAGCAGCAGATAGCAGGCGCGATCCATCTTGATGGATTGCACGTAGGTGTAAAAGGGAACCCCTACGATCTGCGGGAAATAGCGTGAAATATAGGCAGGGTGGTAGCCCAGTGCCTCCGCCGTACCCTTGAGCGTGCAGGGCTCTGACATGTGATTTTCCAGATAGATGAAAATATCGCGCAAAAGCAGGGTGTCCTTGGAAACGTTGTCCTCGGCGCTTGTGTCAAGCGATTGATAAAACAGGCCGCTGACAGTGTAGAGAAAGCCCTTGACCGTGGCGATATCCTTGTCCTCGTTCATGCTTTGAAACATTTCACGATAAAAACGAGGGACGTTTCTGATTATGGGGGAGGGAAGACGGTATTTGTTCAGAGAATCGGAAACGGCGGCAATCAGATCGTGAGAGAAAACGCAGATCAGGCATTTGCCGCTGATTCCCTCGGGAGAATCGTAGCTGTGAAGGCGGTTGGGCTTGATCAGCACAAGGTCGCCCTCGCAAAGCAAATAATCCTGCTTTTCGATCCGCATGTGCATCTGTCCCGAAAGCATCAGCACAAATTCGTAGCAGCGGTGCATGTGCATGGGAAAGACGTGGTTGTCGCGCTCGTAGAGCATAAAGTGTCCCGTGCCGATTCCGTGCTCGATTTCATAAAGCAAAGGTTGCATTCGCTACCTCCTTCCGATAAGTTTTTCGCGTTGATCAGTAGGTGGAAATGGGCAGATCGGGATCGTCCTCGCCCTTGGTGATCTCCAGAATCTTGACGGGATAGCTGACCGCATCGTTGACGTGCACGGTCACGGTCTGGCCAACCTTTTTGCCCATCAGAGCCTTGCCGAAGGGGGAGTCCTGCGAGATGCAGTCCTTGAAAACGTCGTTGCGCAGCGTGGTGACCAGACGGATCTCGCGGTATTCGTCGTCTTCGGGGTAGTAGATCTTGACGCGATCAAAAAGCCCGACCACGCCTTCGCGGGAGTCGGTCTCCACGATGATGGCAGTCTCAATCATGTTCTCCAGGTAGCGGATGCGGCTCTTATTGGCGTTGTATTCGCGCTTTGCGCAGCGGTATTCGTCGTTCTCGGAAAGGTCGCCGTATTCGCGCGTACGCTTGACCTCCTCGCGCAGTGCGGGGATGCGGCGGCGACGCTCCTCCAGCTCCTGCTCCATTTGTTGGATATCGATCTTGGTTAATTTATCGTGCATTGGTGGAAAAACCTCTTTCGTGTTTTAGTATATGATTTCACATTTTATCATATATGCGACGATTTGGCAATAAATTCGTCAAATAATTTTCATTTTTTTAAAAAAACCCTTGACAAATAAGAGATATTCAGTTTATAATAGAATTGCCAAAATACAAATTAGGAGGCGTAACTATGGAAAACAAGACTCTGTTCGGCGTTATGTGCATTCTGTTCAACCAGCTGGGTGTTCCTTGCTTCATGCAGGGTAACGTAAAGACCGGTATCATTCGTATCGTTCTTGCTATCATCCCGATCGTTGGCGGTATCTTCTCCCTGATCAACTTCATTATGGGCATTCTGCTGGGTATTGAAGTTCTGAAGATGACTGACGAAGAGTATGCATCCAAGAAGGGCACCCTGTATAAGGGCATTCCCAACGGCGGCCCCAAGGCATAATCATCTCGTTTATAGAAAAAAACGAGCCTGTATTCAGGCTCGTTTTTTTCATGAATTTTTCCTTTGCCTATTTACAAATACAAATTTGTATGATATAATAAGCAGGACAAGGGGCATTAGCGCAGTTGGGAGCGCACAACACTGGCAGTGTTGGGGTCAGGGGTTCAAGTCCCCTATGCTCCACCAAATAAGAGAGCGGGTACGTGCAGCGTGCCCGCTCTCTTATTTGGTGCAACTGTCCCGACTGAACCCCCGCATAAGCGGCCAAAGGCTGCGATGTGCAGATTTGCGCAGGACGCCCGAAGGTTATGGACGAGCATTGGCGCAAATATGGGTTTATCCCCCTATGCGTTACTAACAAAAGGAGTACGAATACACGTACTCCTTTTTGTGTTTTTGAGATACGAAAATGTTTGCCTGTCAAGACAAATCAAAGAACAGCCAAGCAAGCAGCGCCTGACACAGATACATGGCAGGGACCTGCAGCTGCGAGAGCGTGCAGGAGGGCAGGCTCATGATGAACATGGCGGTGGAGAGAATGCAGATAATGACGCCAAGCACGCGGCAGGCCACCATTTTGCCGCAAAAGCTGATGATGCCCGTGACGAACATCAGAATGCCCAGCACGGTGGCAATCCCAATACTCAGGCTCAGCGTGACCAATCCCTGCAGCGCAGAGATGACCGAGGACGTACCGAGTGCGATGAAGATGATGCTGATCAGAATGCGGGTCAGATTGTTCTTGGACGATTTCTTTTTGGCTGCCATAGTAGGTTCTCCTCAAGCTTTCAGTATAGAAATATTCTATCACAGAGCGCGAAAAATGTCAATCGGTATTGCAAAAATGCATACGATTTGGTATAATGAGCGTAGTATCAAACCCCGAAGGAAGCATGGAGACTAGTATGTACGCAAATTATCATACGCATACCACAAGATGCAATCACGCCCGTGGCAGCGAGCGCGAATATATTGAGACTGCCATCGAGCGCGGCATCAAGGTGCTCGGATTTTCGGATCACGTGCCGTATCCGTTCCCGAACGGCTATGAATCCGGCTACCGCATGCCGCTTGCGCTGCTGGAGGATTACGTGACCACGGTGCTGGATCTTGGGCGCGAGTATGCCGATCAGATCGAGATCCACCTTGGATTTGAAGCCGAGTATTATCCCAAATATCACGCGCTGCTCTTAGAGCATCTGCGGCCGTACCCTTATGAATATCTGATCATGGGGCAGCACTTTATCGAAAACGAGATCGACGTGCCTGCTTATTGCGGCGGCAAGGTTGGAGCGGACGTGCCTTGGAAGTACGCGCGACAGGTGATCGAGGGTCTGAAGACGGGTGATTTTCTCTATCTTGCGCATCCCGATCTGCCCAGCAATACCGAGCGAGGGCAGGACTATCTGGACGCGATGGAGTATCTTTGCCGCCAGGCACTTGCGCTGGATATTCCGCTTGAGCTCAACTTCCTTGGACTGCACGACGGACGCGCCTATCCCTGCCACGATTTCTGGGAGATCGCGGGCCGCGTGGGTAATAAGGTCATCTTTGGTTGTGATGCGCACGACCCTTGGGCGGTGGCCGATCCCGACACGATCAAGCTGGCCAAGGCGTGGGTCAAGCAGCACGGTCTGCAGGTCATTGACCGCGTGAAATTGTATAGACCGAATATGTAAAAAATGCCAAAAATCGGATTGACAAAACATGATCGCTATTGTATAATGTATATTAAGGTGTATGCCTATAATGTTTTAGGAGATTTATTATGAAAAAGTATCTGTGTTTGTTCCTGACGGCACTGATGCTGCTGAGCGTTCTGGTCAGCTGCGTGGATGCCAATACGGAAGAAGAGGACGAAACGCTCCAGACACTGGAGGAAGAGACCGATGAAGCATCTCTGGCGCTCTCTCAGATCAGCGTTGACTGGGGTCAGGAGGATTTCGTTGTTTTGGCAAGAGAGGATTTCCACTATGACGAGTGGTATACCGAGAACCGTACCGAGGTGCTTGAGGATGCCGTTTATCAGAGAAATCTGGCATTTGAAGAATACTGCAAGCTCAAGCTTAATATCGTTCCCATCAATACAGCCGAGATGAATGGTGAGATCAAGAAGGACGTGCAGACCGGTGCAGGTGAGTACGATCTGCTGCAGAACCATATGGCAAACACAGCAAATCTTGCGTCTGAGGGCAGTCTTGTCAGCTTTACTGCGTTGGACGGCATGGATCTGTCCGCACCTTGGTGGGACCAGGGCACGGCAAACTTCATGATCTCGGACAGAATTTATTTCATGAACGGTTCGATCAACTATTCCGACGAGGGTACCACCTACGTCATGCTGTTCAACAAGCAGATGGCCAAGGACGAGAATATTGATCCTTACGAAATGGTATATAACAATGAATGGACGCTGGATAACTTCCAGGGCTTGATCAAGGACGTTTCCTTTGACTCCAGCGGTGACGGTAAGATGACCGAGGCGGATACCTACGGCTTCGTATCCACCTGGGAGACCGGCTCCACCTTCTTCTTTGGTGCAGACCTGCGCTATATCGTATGCGAAGAGGGCGCGGATCCTTACCTTGCTCTGGATGCAAGCGGCATGCAGAAGGCATCCGACCTGCTTGACAAGGTGCTGGCCATCTATTACGTCAACAACGCAACCTATATGTCTCCTCCCGGTAAGGAAAATCTGGGTAAGGACGTATTTATTACCAACAGAGGTCTGTTCTACAGCGAGGTTGTCATGTATATCGTATCTCTCGGTAAGGAGATGGAGGGCGACTTTGGCGTACTGCCCATCCCGAAGTATAATGCCGATCAAGAGGATTATATCACCTGGACAAACGGTATCTGCACCACCTCCTCGATCTCCAAGGCTGCTCAGAATCTTGAACGCTTGGGCCCGACGCTGGAGGCACTTGCCATTATCTCTCAGCAGAGAGTGACTCCTGCGTACTACGATACCGTGCTGCAGCGTAAGTCGGTACGTGACGAAGAATCCCAGGGCATGCTGGATATCATTTTCAAGACCCGTACCTACGACCTTTGCATGTACTATGCGAACATCGGCCTTGAGCCTTTGTTCAAGACCAGCGTCAATGACAACAAGACCAACTTTGCCTCCAACTACAGCAAGAAGGAAAAGACCGCAAAGAAGGCTTTGGATAAGCTGATCAAGAAGTTCGAAAAAGACGAGTAACGTGACACCTTACTCTACCCGCTCTGTTCGCTTTACGAGTCACGTTTAAGCTTCACCTAAAAATGGGTCCCAACCCATTTTTGGTGCAAAGCACCACGGCGAAGCTTTCAAACTTGTTTGAGCGGTGTGGCGTGACATTTTCCCTTATCAGCTCTATTCGCTTTACAAGTCACGTATAAGCTTACTCAGAATAAACAGTTCCGCAAGGGCTGTCGCACCCGTGCGACAGCCCTTGCTTGCCATTGGAAAGGATCAATATCATGAAAAAACTCAATCAAGAAAAACTCAATGCGTTGGTGGATGCGCGCGTCAATGCCGACGTTGATAGCGGCAAGGTTGGCGGTGCTGCGCTTTGCGTGGTACAGGACGGCAAGGTACTGCTGAATAAAACCTACGGTTATCAGAACGCAAGCACCAAAGAGCCGTTGCGTGCAGACGCGATGTTCCGTCTTGCCTCCATGACCAAGCCGATCACGGCTGTGGCTGCGCTGATCGCCGAGGAGCAGGGGCTGCTCTCAATCGACGATGAGCTTTGCAAGTACATCCCCGCGTATGCCGATATGAAGATCGGACACATAGAAAACGGTCAACCCGTTTACGATAAGGACGCACAGACTCGCATCACCATCAAGCATCTGCTTTCGCACACAAGTGGCCTTGGCACGATGGAGGTCGGCGACCACGCATGGGCAACCATGCCCCCTGAGCTTGCCAAAACTCCCGCGGGTGTCATGGAGTGGCTTTCGGATAAGATGCTTGCCTTTGAGCCCTATACCGCACAATGGTACAGCCCCGTGGCTGCATTCGTGGCCGTGGCGCGCATCATTGAAATTCAGTCGGGCATGGCTTATAACGAATATCTTGACAAGTACCTGTTCGGGCCGCTTGGCATGAAGGATACCACCTTTGATCTGGACGACGATCAGAAGACGCGTATGATCGCCATGCACAATTATTCTGAGGATAAGGGCGGCTTTGCCGTGCCCATGTCACTGGATACCATTTTCGAGGGCATTCCCAACACGCAGTACTGCGGCGGCGCGGGACTTGCCGCAACGCTTGACGATTACGTCAAATTTGGCGAAATGCTGACGCATGGCGGCGCTTTGAACGGCGTGCGCATTCTGTCCGAGGCATCGGCGAAAAAAATGGCAACCGTGCAGGTGACCGATCAGATTATGCCGCCTCCCATACAGTGGGGACTTGGCGTGCGCGTGATCTCGGCGGACGGCTATCAGATGCCCAAGGGCTGCTTTGGCTGGAGCGGTGCGTACGGCACGCACTACTGGAGCGACCCCGAAAACAGGATCACGGCAATTTATATGAAGAATTCCTGCTACGACGGCGGCGCGGGAGCGGTGACATCGTTCCTTTACGAGCAGGACGTTTATGCTGCATTTGAAGATTGATTGAGGTATGAATATGGCAAACGAAATCATTAAGGGCATGGGCTTTCATCACATGTCTCTGTACGCCTCGGATTTTGATAAGTCTTTGGCGTTTTATCAGAAATTGGGTATGACAGTATACACCGCGTGGGGCGAGGGAGATTCCCGCATTGCGCTGCTGGATACGGGCGACGGCAGTCTGCTTGAGCTGTTTGCAAAGCCGGGATGTGAGATGGCAAGCGAGGGCCGCTGGCAGCATTTTGCGCTGCGCGTGGAAAACGTGCAGGGCGCTTTGGATACGGCGCTTGCCGCGGGGGCTACGCTGCACACGCCGGTTAAGATTATGGACCTGGACTCCCATCCTCGCAAGATCACCATTCAGATTGCGTTCGTGTACGGTCCGGACGGTGAAGTGATCGAATTTATCAAGCAAATCGTCAAAAAGATCTGATTATGAGTCCTTATATTTTTCCATCGGCATATAAAGAGGGCAGACCCGTGCGGCTTTGCGAGGCTACACGGCGCTTTGCCATGGAATCCTTGCAAGGGAAGTACGGCACCGAGACCGCGCTTTATCCGTTCGTGCACGTGGATTGCGTGGAGAACTGGGATGCGCTGAACGACCACCAAAAATACACCGCTTCGCTTGACGTGCTGGTGCGCGAGTGCCCCTTGCGCATCTGCGAGGGAGAGCGCGTTTGCGGTGCGGCCACGCTGGGCGCGGGCATTCGCCATCAGTATCCCGCAGCGCGCGACGGGCGGGTATTCTGGCCGAGTGTCAGCCACCTGACCGTGGATTTCGGTATCCTTGTGCGTGAAGGAATCTTGGGCATGCGCGAGCGCATTGCCAATCTGCCAACAGAAGGCTTTGACGAGGTTGCCATGGCGCGACATAACGCTCTGCTTGCCACGCTGGACGCCATGCAGGTCTGGCACGGCCGCTATTTAGAGGCAACCAAAGAGAAATATCCTCAGCTGCACGAGCTGCTTTTGCGCGTGCCGCTGCATCCTGCAAAGACCTTTACCGAGGCGGTGCAAAGCCTTTGGTTCGGGTTTGCGTTTTTGCGTCTGGGTGGCAACTGGCCGGGTATTGGCTGCATTGACAGGTTGCTCGGGCCTTATCTGAAAAAGGATCTTGCTGAGAAAAGGATCACCATGGACCAAGCACGCGAGGTGCTGGCATCCATGTTTATCAAGGGCTGCGAATGGATTGAGGCCGATACCGCACGCGGCTCGGGTGACGCGCAGCATTATCAGAATATCGTGCTGGGCGGTACCGACGAGAGCGGAAAGGACGTCACGAACGAGGTCAGTTATCTCTGCCTTGAGATCGTGGAGGAGCTGGGCATTTCGGATTTTCCCATCTCGGTCAGACTCAATAAACAAACGCCCAAGGAATTTTTGCACCTGCTTGCGAGCGTCATGCGCCACGGTGGGGGCGTGGTAGCTGTTTACAATGAAGATACCGTATATGCGGCACTCCGTGCACAGGGCTATCCCGAGGCGGATATCTATGATTTTGCAAACGATGGCTGCTGGGAGGTGCAGATTCCCGGCAAGACCTATTTTTCCTATATGCCCATGGACTTTCTGCACCTGCTTTTGCAGGACGTTTTGCACGTGGCCGAGGGAGAATTCGTTGATTTTTCCGATATGGACGCGCTCAAGGCGGCTTACGCTGCGCGTATGAAGCAGCATATTGAAGGGACCTGCGAGGCCGTGCTTTCGGGTACCGTGCCCGCGTGGCGAGAGGGAAGTGACGTCTTCCGCCTTGCATTCCCCACGCCCATGATCGATCTGTTCGAGCACGGCTGTGCCGAGAGCGGACGCGGATACTTAGAGGGCGGCACGCCCTACGTGGTGCTCTCGCCTCATATGGGTGGTGTGGGCGACGTGGCAAACGCGCTCTGCGCCATTGACCATTTGTGCTTTATCCAAAAGAGAATGCGCGTATCCGAGCTTTGCGAGATTTTGCGTAATGATTGGAACGGACAGGAGCAGCTTGCCCTGTATGCCAAGCATAAATTGCCGCATTACGGAAACGGTGACGTGGCGGCTGACGCATATTATGCTTGGGCGGTGGATGCGTTTGCGGATGCTTGCGCCAAGTATGCCAAGGGCTATCCCATGATGTTCCCACCCGGAATCAGTACCTTCGGGCGTCAGATCGAGTGGATGGCGCATCGCACCGCCGTGCCGCACGGCTACCGTCGCGGTGAGATTTTGGCGGGCAACACCTCGCCCACGCCGGGCACGGATATCGCGGGCGCAACCGCAACCGTGCGCTCCTATTGCACGGCCGATCTTTCCCGCATGACCACGGGTGCGGCGCTGGATATCAAGATGTATCCCGGCACCTTGGAGGGCGAGAACGGACTTTGCGCGCTGGAGGGGCTGATGCAGGGATTCTGCGCGCTGGGCGGCTATTTTATGCAGGTGGACGTGTTGGACGTGCAAACGCTGCTTGACGCACGCGAGCACCCCGAGCAGTACAAGACGCTTTCGGTACGCGTGTCTGGCTGGAATGCAAGATTCGTCACGCTGGACGACGCATGGCAGCGCATGGTGCTGGAGCGCGCGGGATATTTGCCCGAGGAGCAGGCATGATTGTTGCCGATATTCAGAGATTTTGCACGCACGACGGCCCCGGACTGCGCACCACCGTGTTTTTCAAGGGCTGCCCCTTGCGCTGCGTGTGGTGTCATAACCCCGAAACGCAGAGCTTTGAGCCGGAAATGATGCTGCATCCGTCGCTTTGCGCAGGCTGCGGCGCGTGCGTGAAAATTTGTCCTGCGGGCGCGCAGATTCTGACGCAAACCGAGCGAGTGCGTCTGATAGAATTGTGTGAGAGCTGCGGCAAGTGCGCCGAGGTCTGTCCCACCGAGGCTTGTCGCGCGGTCGGGAAAGAGATGACCCCCGAGGAGGTCGCGAACGCCGTTTGCGAGGACGCCGTATTTTACGGGGACGAGGGTGGTGTGACGCTTTCGGGCGGTGAGCCGCTTTGTGCCGAGGGAATTGAGCAGCTTTTGCAGCTACTCAAGAAAATGGGATTGCACGTGCTTGTGGAAACGGCAGGGGCGTGCGAGAGCGCGCGGCTTGTGAGCGTAGCTCCTTACGTGGAAGAGTTCTATTTTGATATCAAGCACACGGATGCGCAAAAGCACAAGGAGCTGACGGGGGCTGCGCCCGATTTGATTTTGAAAAATCTTGCCATGCTTGACAGCTTAGGCGCGCGCATTCGTCTGCGCTGCCTGCTGGTGAATGGCTTGACGACCGAGAAAGAGCATTTTGAGCGCGTAGCGGATTTGTATCACAGCCTTGCAAACTGCACGGGCGTGCAGCTTTTGCGTTATCATCCCATGGGCGGCAGCAAGGCGGCGGCTTTGGGGATTGCCGACAGCGGCAGGCGCGAGTGGATTCCCACCGAGGCGCAGGTCGGGTGTGCCGCACAGATTCTTACAGACCTGGGAGTACCCGTATTTTTATAAACAGAAAGGGAACGAGATGAAGAGAGAATATACCGCGGATCAGATCAAGATCCTGCAGCTGTTGTCCAAGGAGTTTCCCAATATTCAAAAGGTAGGCGCCGAGATCGTCAATCTCAACGCTATTTCCAATCTGCCCAAGGGCACCGAGCATTTCATGAGCGATTTGCACGGAGAGAGCGAGGCCTTTGAGCACATTCTCAACAATTGCTCGGGTGTCGTGCGCGAAAAGGTGCGGGATATTTTCGGCAGCAGCATGAGCGAGCAGGAGCAGCGCGAATTTTGTACGCTGATCTATTATCCTGCCGAAAAGATTGAGGAATACCGCCTGCGCGGCGAGAACACGGTAGAGTGGTACAGCAAAACGCTGTATCGCCTTGTGGACGTGGCACGCTCGGTGGCATCCAAATATACGCGCTCCAAGGTGCGTAAGGCTTTGCCCGATGCGTACCGTAACGTGGTCGACGAGCTGCTTCATACCTCCGGCGAGGAGCACGATAAGCAAGCGTACTATAAGCACATCATTTCCACCATCATTGAGGTGGGCGAGGCCAACGGCTTTATTGAGGCGCTTTGCCGTCTGATCAAGAGAATGGCTGTGGACTGTTTGCACGTAGTGGGTGACATTTACGACCGCGGACCGCACGCAGACCGCATTATGGAAATGCTGTGCGCACATCATCACGTGGACGTACAATGGGGCAACCACGATATCGTGTGGATGGGTGCAGCTGCGGGCAGCGAGGTCTGCATTGCCACGGTGCTCAACTTTGCTCTGCAGTATAATACGCTGGCGATGGTGGAGAATGCCTACGGCATCAGCCTGCGCGATCTGATCGAGTACGGTCAGGAGACCTATCGCGGCAGCACGTGGTTCTTGCCGCGCAATCCCGACGACGCGTATTACGTCAAAAACCGCATGGACAATCTATCCCGTGCGCATGAGGCGATCGCGGTGATCATGTTCAAGCTGGAGGGGCAGCTGATCGCCCGCCATCCCGAGTACGGTATGGAAGACCGCATGCTGCTTGACAAGATCGACTATGAGAATAAGACGGTGCGTCTGGGCGACGCAGTCTACGAGCTCAACGAGTGCAATTTCCCCACGGTGGATCCTTCCGATCCTTACCGTCTGACCGAGGCAGAGGCCGAGATCATGCGCACGCTGCGCAAGGCCTT
Source organism: Eubacteriales bacterium (assembly GCA_045594445.1). Lineage (GTDB taxonomy): Bacteria > Bacillota > Clostridia > Oscillospirales > CAG-272 > SVQP01. The sequence continues at coordinate 2,449 of JAZNYL010000080.1, read as the reverse complement.
CCGTCACAGCGTGCTTTTGCAAAAGCACGTGCGCTTTTTGTACGAGCACGGCAGCCTTTACAAGATCTTTAACAAAAATCTGCTCTTCCACGGCTGCATTCCCATGCGCGCGGACGGCAGCTTTGACTTTGTGCGCACGGGCACGGGCGGTATGCTGTCGGGTAAGGGATATATGGATTATTGCGATAAAATTGCACGTCGCGCGTTTTATGAAAACGATGCGGATGCCCGCGATTTCATGTATTATCTGTGGTGCGGCAGGCAAAGTCCTTTGTTCGGAAGAGCCCGCATGACTACCTTTGAGCGGTATTTTATCTCGGACAGAGAGACCTGGCGCGAGCCCAAGAATGCTTACTATACCATGATCGAGGACTACGAATCGGTCTGCCGCATTCTGCACGAATTCGGACTTGATGAGAGCGAATCGCACATGATCAACGGCCACGTGCCGGTGCGTGCGGGTGCGGGTGAGAGCCCCATCAAGGCAAACGGCAGATACGTGCTGATCGACGGTGGCTTTTGCAAGGCTTATCACGATACCACGGGCATCGCCGGATATACGCTGATCTTCTCGTCCAAGGGGTTGCGATTGGTAGCGCACGGCTCGTTTGAGGGCAGGGTAGCGGCCATCCGCGAGAACAAGGATATTCTGGCCACCACCGACGTGGTGTTTGAAATGATGAGTCGCCGCATGCTGGTGCGTGATACCGACGACGGCAAGCGTATCCTTGAGCGCATGGAGGATCTGGGGCTTTTGCTGGAGGCTTACCGCTCGGGCGTGATTCAATAAAAATGCAGAATGCAGAATTGAGGTAGAAAAGCAGCCCGATGGGCGTGCAAAATTAGCGGGATGAGAATAAAAAATGGGCTGCTTCATTTGGCGCTGTTGACAAAGCCCCAAAGAATCATGATACAAAAGGTTCGGAGTTTCGGCTCTGAACCTTTTGTCGTACTCGACAAAAATGCGAAAACATGGTATAATATAAGCATAGAAAGCGAGGGATACAAATGCTGAAAAAGGATAACGGAAGCCAACAAAAAATGTTTTTTGGAACGATTGAAGATCTTATGCCCAAAGAGCATTTTTTGAGAGATCTGGATAGACTTGTAGATTTTAGCTTCATATACGAAAAGGTAGAATCATTGTATTCCAATACCGGCCGTCCTTCTATTGATCCCGTTGTTTTAGTGAAGATGTTGCTTATTGGTTATCTTTACGGCATTGACTCCGAAAGGAAACTTGAACAGGAAATTTGTGTAAATATTGCGTACCGTTGGTTTCTTGGCTTGGAGCTTGGTGACAACGTTCCCGACCACTCTACGATCTCTCAGCTTCGCCGCCGTAAGTTCAGCGGCACAACGGTATTCCAAGACATTTTTGATGAAGTGGTCAAGAAATGTATGGATGCGGGATTGGTTTCGGGAAAATTGCTATTGACCGATTCAACTCACATAAAGGCAAACGCAAGAACCGACCGCCAAGAGATTATTGAAGTCCCCGATACCCCCAGCGAATATATGAAGAAGTTGGACCGCGAAGCATATGAATGCGGTCTGTTAAAAAAGCCTGCTGAATATACTACAGCAAAAACGAAAGCAGTCGCCAAAAGCACCACCGATCCGGAATGCGGTATGTTAAACCGTCCCGGAAAGCCCAAGGCGTTTTGCTATCTGAATCACGAAACCTGCGATGCCGAAAACGGAATCATTACCGACGTATACGTAACTCCCGGTAATGCAAATGATGCAGCACAACACACGTCAAGAATTGAGCATCAAATTGAAAAATTCGGTTTTGAGACAGAAGCCGTTTGTGCAGACGCCGGATATGACAGTGGTGAAATTTATGACGCTATGGATAAGCGCGACATTAAGACATATATACCGGAACAGACTACGGTAAAGCACAGCCGCGTTTGTACCGATGAATTTGACACGGATAATTTTGAATACGACAAAGACAAAAACGCATATATCTGCCCAATGGGTAAGGAGCTTCATTATTCGAGCTTTTCCAAAACGAGAAGAAAGAAAATATACCGTTCCAAGAAGAAAGATTGTTCCCATTGCCCTCACAAAGATGAATGTTGCAGAAAAAATGAAGATGTCAGAATGGTTGAGCGTCATATGCACCATGAGGCTCGTGAAAAGCAGACAAAGAACATAGACACTCCGGAATACCGCCAAGCAATGCGAGCAAGGCAGATATGGTGTGAAGGTAATTTTTCGCATCAAAAGGAACGACACAATTTAAGAAGAACAAGAAAACGAGGCATTGAAAAAGTCACAGAGCAATGCCTCTTGTCAGCCTGCGCGCTGAACTTAAAAAGGCTGGTAGCGGCTCTCAAAGCGAGAACCTCTGCCAACCTTAAATATTTGTTTTTCATCCGTTTGGTATTATCCGAGCGGATTTTTTTCTTTATTTTTTGGGGCTTTGTCAACAGCGCCA
>JAZNYL010000079.1:0-8992 GCA_045594445.1 Eubacteriales bacterium | reverse complement strand
ATTCATATAGAGGGTTTACGATAACGAAACCCCAAACAAAAACACTCGTAGGGGCGAACTGCGTTCGCCAGCGCCTGCCACAACTATTTAAAACAAACAATGAAGGACTGCATCCGTGTGATACAGTCCTTGTTTTGCGCGGATTTCACCGCTAATTCTGCAGACCAATGGGGCTGTGTTTTTTTGCAATATTGAAAAGGAGCCGGATGCGTGATCCGACTCCTTACGTTATATGGATATATCAATCCTTCTTGAGCTCTGCAAGAATGAGCTTGAGCAGATCCTCGGTGGTGGGATTTGCCTCGCGCTCAGCCTTTGCTGCTGCTTCAGCTGCTGCAGCCTCAGCTGCTGCCTGCTCAGCGGCCTTGCGGGCCTTTTCTGCAAAATATGCCTCAACTGCTTCCTTGTCGCGAGCCTTGATGCCTGCTTTTTTGAGCTCCTTCTTCTGCTCCTTGGTCAGCTTGCCCTTGCCAATCTTGTCCTTGAGCTCCTGACGCTCTTCTCTGAACTTGTTGAAGATCTTAACGATAGAGAACAGCACGATCGCGATCAGGAAGAAGTTAATGATCGCGTTGATAAATGCGCCCCAGTCAATGTAGATGGACTGTGCCAGGTCAACCTGCGTGCCGATCACGGTACCTGCCTCGTCCAGCACGTCTACCATTTCCTTATGCAAGAAGGTGTAGATCTCGTTGAGCGAGTCTTTGCCAAGAATCAAAAACAGCACGTAATTGATAATGGGCTTGAGAACGTTATTGCTAAGTCCGTTGACGATTGCAGTAAAAGCACCGCCAACGATCACACCGACTGCCATATCCACGACGTTGCCGCGTGTGATAAATTTCTTGAATTCTTCAAAAAACTTTTTCATGGTTTCTCCTTTTCTTTCGACCCGACGGGTCAAGATTTGACATCTTATATTATAAAGGATTTCTCCTTGTTTGTCAATAGAAAAATCACGCAAAGGAGTCGGCAAAATCGGTCGCCAGCTTGTCGCATCGCTCGTTGTAAGGATGCCCCGCGTGTCCCTTGACCCAAACGAAGGTCACGGAGTGGTAATCCAGAAGCTTTAAGAGCTTTTCCCACAGGTCGGGATTGAGCGCGGGGGATTTGTCAGGCTTTACCCAGCCGCGAGATTGCCAGGATCTCGCCCAACCCTTGGTCACGGCGTCCACCACGTACTTTGAGTCGCTTGTCAGCGTAATCTCGCAGGGCTCACGCAGAGCGGAAAGCGCGGCTATGACGGCCGAGAGCTCCATGCGATTGTTGGTAGTCATGGGCTCGCCGCCCGAAAGCTCCTTCTCCACTCCTCTGTAAACCAGAACTGCGCCCCAGCCTCCGCGACCGGGGTTTCCGCGGCATGCGCCGTCGGTATATATGTCAACGTGCTTCATTTTCATCACCTCAACCACCATTTTATCATAAATAGTTGTCTTTGTCAAAGGTTTTGTGCGTTTTGCTACTTGATTTCTTCCCGATTTTTCGCTATAATAAAATGAATTCATTTGATAGGAGACGTCCGTTATGGAAAACGCAACCCTGGAAAAGCAAGCAGTTCAAGTAACGACTCAAAAAAGAAAGCGCCGTTTTGGTGACCGCAAGGACGGCAGACTGATCCGTACGCTGTACCCCATGAATAAATTTATGCCGTTTATCATGCGCACCAGAAACGATGCCTGCAATCAGTTTGCGGACAGCATCGATCTGACCGAGACCGACCCGTATATCCGTTCCAAGATCAAGCAGGGCATGGTGCATTTTTCTTTCCTGCACGTGTTCTTGGCTGCTTACGTACGCACGGTTGCAAAGCGTCCCGAGGTCAATCGCTTTGTCAGCGGCAACCGCATCTATGCAAGAAACAATATCGTGGTCAACATGACCATCAAAACCACCATGTCCGCCGACTCGCCCGACACCTGCATCAAGGTGTATTTTGAACCGACCGACACCATTGATCAGGTGTACGAAAAGTTCAATGCTGCCGTACAGGCGGTCAAGGACGAGAGTGAGCAAAAGGCAGAGGGCGAGAGCGCGTTTGATAAGACCGCGCGCGTGCTTGCAGGCCTGCCGCGCTTTATTCTTCTGCGCGTGATCGATCTGCTTACCTGGATGGATAACCATCGCATCCTGCCGCAGGCACTGATCGGCGTCAGCCCCTTCCATGGCTCGCTGTTTGTCACCAGCATGGGCTCGCTCGGCATTCGTCCGATCTATCACCACCTGTATAATTTCGGCAACCTGCCCATTTTCGTGGCGTACGGCAACAAGCGTATGGAGCTGACGCTGGATGACGAGGGCAACGTATACAAAAAGCGTATGATTGATCTCAAGGTGGTCACCGACGAGCGCGTTTGCGACGGATATATTTATGCATCCGCCTTTAAAACCATTCGAAATTTTCTGGAGCATCCCAAGGTGCTGGAGCAACCGCCCGAGTCGGTCAAAGAGGATATTGATTGATGTTCGTTTACAGACAGATCGGCAGGGTTGGGTATTATTACTCAACCCTGCTTCACAGTAAAAACGCGTTTTCCACGCGCATAGGCGGTGCACCGGATTCCGAGACGGCAGGATTGAACCTGGCGCACGGCAGAGGTGATGACGATGCCACCGTGCTGGAAAACCTCAAACAGTATGCGTCTGCCGCGGGCTTTGATCCCGAGCGTGTGATCTCGCTGCCGCAGATCCATAGCACGGATGTATTGTACGTCACCGAAAACGACGCAGGCAGAGGATATTTTCGGCCTGCGGACGGTGATGGCGACGGATACGTCACCGATTGTGAAGGCGTGACGCTTGGCGTCAAAAGCGCGGATTGCGTGCCTGTTTTGTTGGAGGCAAGAGACGCGCAAGGCCGCGTGCTTGCAGTCTCTGCGGTGCACGCGGGTTGGAAGGGCACGGCAGGCGGTATTGTGCCGAATGCGGTCAGGGCGTTGCGTGAGCTTTGCAAAGAAGACGTCAGCATTTACGCGGCCATCGGCCCTTGCATCGGAGCTTGTTGCTTTGAGGTCGGGAGCGATTGCGTGGAGGTGTTTGGGCAGAATTTGGGCGCGGATACCGTGCAAAAATGCTTTGAAAGCGCAGGGAACGGCAAGTATTTTGGCGACCTGATCAAAGTCAACCGCATTTTGCTGCAGGATGCAGGCGTGTCGGATGAGCAGATCGACACGGCAAATATATGCACCTGCTGCAATCCCGAGGACTTTTTTTCCCACCGCTATGCTGTCAAGCACACAAGCGGCAAGCGCGGCACCATGCTCTCGGTCATTTGGAAGTAAAAAAGACACAGCAATGGGGCTGCGGAATAAGCGGGAAAAGCGCAATACCCCTCGTGTCATCCTGAGCGGAGAAAACATCCCGGGTGATTGTTTTCGTAGCCGAACTTCCAAAAATTTGCAACAAATTGCTGATTTTTGGAAGTCAAAACGTGGTACACGTTTTGAGGATCTACGAGGGGCTCGTTTGTTTTTGCCCGTAGATCCCGACACTGCGTGTCGCGCTCCGCATTCGACTCCACTACGTTCCGCTCAGGATGACATGGGCGAGATTTTGCGTTAAATAACTGAAAGCAGAAGCCTTAATCAAAGACTTCTGCTTTTTTCTTTTACTCTGTCGTATAGAACCACATCTGTGCGGTCTTGCGCGGCATGGTAAAGGTCATACCGTTCTGCGCAAGCTCCGCGCCCGTGTGCGTGCGCACCTCGCCGCTGACCGCCTCGGTAAAGGTATAGGTCTTGCTCTCGTCAAATACGAAGGGTTGCGCGGAAAAGTTATCGTTTTCCACCGCCACGTTGCGGATGACCTGCACAAGGCCCTTGCCGTCCTCGTCAAACTGCAGCGCGTACCAATCGTGAATATCCTTGCGGCACTCTGTGAGCGGATAGTAATCGGCACGCAGCATGATTTCGGCTGCTTTTCGCCAGATGGCGTGATACACGCGACCCTGCGCAAACTGCACCTCGTCGTGATAGTATTCGGTCATGTCGGTCATGGCGGGAACCATGGCGTTCTGATAAGCAAAGCCGTCGATGCGGTGGGGCTGGCCGTTGTAAATGCCGTCGTCGCCGCACCAGTTGAAGTTGTGTGCGCGGAAATAGGGAATCCACTCAAACATTTGTCTGTGCTGCGCCTGCTTCATGTAGTGGTCACCGTAACCCACGTCGGTGTAGTGCAGGGGAACTGCGCGGCGCATGGTTTCGGGGTCGTTTCGTCTGCCGCCCGAGGCGCAGGAATCGATCCAAAGGCCGGGATTGCGCTCAAGAAGCGTATCCCAGTAGCGGTAATAGCCCTGAATGTGCAAATTCTCCAGCACGCCCTCGCGTCCGGGCTCGCTGTTCTGCTGCCAGTAGACCATGGGCTGGAAGTTGAAATCCTGGCGATAGATGTCCACGCCGAATTCCTTGATCATGCCGTCGATCTTGTCAATCAGCCAATCGCAGGCCACGGGGTCTGCCAGATTGAACAGCGCATTGGTCAGCCAGAATTGATTGTCTCCCTTGTAGAACAGCAAAAATTCGGGATGCTCACGCCACATATCGGTGTCCTTGTAGTTGCGCTCCGGCTCAAACCACAAAAGAAGGTCGATGCCGTTTTTGTGCAGGTGGTCGGATACGGGCTTCAGACCGTTAGGGTAGTTTTCCTCGTTCAGACGCAAATTTCCAACGCCCACGCCCCAATCGTAGTTGCAGGGATACCAGCCTGCGTCAATCCACCAGCCGTCCGGCTCAAAGCCCTTTTGCAGGTAGGTGTCAATGGCCTCTTTTTGGTTTTGCTCGGTCGTGCCTGAGAATTCGCTTTTGCCGTCAATCGCCCAGGTGTGCACGAACAGCTTGGGGGAGAGCGGCTTGCCGTCCTTCTCGCGGGGCAGCATGTGCGCAAAGTAGTAAGAGCGCCACAAATTTCTGCCGCGGTCGTGTCCGCCCTCAAAGATCTGCATGGTCAGGCGGGGCGTGCGCACGCTCTCACCCGGCTTTAAGTAAGCGTTGAAAAAGCCCTGACCTGCCGTAAAGCGTGCGCCCCCCTCTGTCATGGCAAAATCCGCGCTCCAATGACCGCTCCAGCCAATGGCCAGGTTGACGCCCCACTCGGGAGTCAGCAGGCGCATATAGGGGAATGCGCCGTTGCAGGACGTACCGTCACCCACAGGGGCAATGCAAAGCGGCGTTTCGGTCAGCGGGTCGGTCTGCCATTCGTAGCCGTTGACGCCGCAGGTATCGCCGTTTCCGTGGTACAAAGACGCGGACGCGGTCGGGAAAGTGGTCGTAAATCTCCAATCCGAGATGGTGGCGGACGCGTGATCCGACACGTTTTGAATGCTCATCACCCATTCGCTCACGGCAAAATCGCGGTAGGCGTAGTGATCCGCTGTCAAAAGCAGACCGCCCTCGGTCTTTGCGGTGATGCGGTAGCGCGTGATATTCGCGTCAATGCGCTCGCGCTCAACCTGCGGGCAAAAATCTCCGGGAAATCCCTCGTAGCGCGTGCCGTCCAAGGTGAAGGTGAAGGGAACTTTCGCTGGATCGTGATGATCCTGTATAAAGCTCAGAAGAGCCATGTCCTTTTGCGTATGCTTCATAATGTCTGCTCCTTTGCATGAGATTTCTGCGTTTATTATATCATAGAATACACCGCGTGGCAAGCGATAAATATTAAAAATTCTTAAGAATGGCGCGCAGTGATTGTCGACTTGTGTCGAATGTGATAAAATGAGGGCAACGACAAGGAGAGGAACTCTGACGTGGCAGAATTTTTTTGTGACCTCATGCATTTGAAAATGACAACGCCAACCGTGTTTGGCTGGTATCATATTCTTTGGCTGCTGTTTACGGTAGGTGCGACCGTTCTTTTGTGCCTGCTTTACAAGCGGGGCAAGATCAAGAACGTGAAGGGCGTGGTGTTTGTCACGGCCGTGATCGTGATCGCGCTTGAGATCTATAAGCAGATCCAGTACAGCTTTTCCTATGACGGGGCTTTGGAGTTTGACTATCAATGGTACGCGTTCCCGTGGCAATTCTGCTCGATCCCCATGTACGCAGGGTATCTGGTAAGCCTTGCGCGCGGGAAAGTGCAAAGTGCGCTAATGAGCTTCCTTGCAACCTTTGCGGTGTTTGCAGGCGCTTGCGTTATGGTCTACCCCGGTGGCGTATTCACAAGCAGCGTGTGGATCAATTTCCAAAGCATGTTTTGCCATGCATCCATGATCGTGATCGGTGTATTTCTGTATTATACGGGCACGGTCAAGGCTGAGCATAAAACCATTCTCGGCGGTATGGCGGTGTTTTCGGTGGCGGTTTGCATCGCGGTTGCACTCAACGAGCTTGCCGTGGTAGTGGGCATCGTGCCGAATGAGACCTTCAATATGTTCTTTGTCAGCCGCCATTGCGAGCCGTCCTTGCCTGTCTATTCAAGCGTGCAGGCTGTCGTGCCTTATCCGTGGTGCCTGTTTATTTACATCGCGGGCTTTACCGCAGCGTCTTATATCATGCTGCTGATCGCAATGCTGGTCAAAAAGCTTGCGCAAAAGAAAAAAGTTGCTTGAAGAAGCAACTTTTTTTCGTATTTTGGGAACATTTTCGATTTTCGGTCGTCTATATAGGTAGAAACCATTCATAGGAGGGCTAAGATGAAAAAACTGAGCTTATGTATTGCAATGATTTTGTGCCTGTGCGTGCTGGCCGCTTGTGCTAACAACGATCCCGTTTACGGCTTTGACGCGCAAAGCACACACGAAGACACCTATCCCACCGATCCCGAGCCGATCGAGACCGACGTTTTGCCCGACTTGATCGACACCGAGCCGCAGACCACCGCCGAGGACACGACCGAGGAGGATACCCACGAATGCACCGAGGATTGGGGTGGCGTGGTTGCAGAAAAGCCTGTCATTTATTTGTATCCCGAGACGCCCACCGAATGCGACCTGCGCGTGCTCTTGGACGGCGAGCTGACCTTCACCTATCCCGCGCACGGTACGCTTGGCTGGCAGAATTTTGTCGCGTACCCCGACGGTACGCTGGTTTTCCCGGATGGCAAGCAGTATTATTGCCTGTTCTGGGAGGGCAAGACCGACGTACAGTACGATTTCTCCAAGGGCTTTTGCGTTGCGGGGAAGGATACCGAGGCGTTTTTGGAGTGGGCACTGGCAGAGCAGGGATTGAGTCCCCGCGAGGCCAACGAATTCATCATTTATTGGCTGCCGCGCATGCAGAACAACGCCTACAATCTGATCAGCTTCCAGACCGAGGCTTATACCGATTGTGCAGCCTTGGAGATCAATCCCGCACCCGATAGCTTACTTCGCGTATTCATGGCGTATATGCCGCTTGACGAGGCGGTGGAGATACAGCCGCAGACATTTGAGCCGTTTGAACGCAAGGGATTTTGCGTAGTTGAGTGGGGCGGCTCCGAGATTGATGCCACGGGCATCAATCAGTGATATTCGCTTCGCGAGTGGTATTTGCCTGCGGTGAGTGAAAAAAGAGAACCGACGTTGTCGGTTCTCTTTTTACCAAATAGCCTTATAAATCTCCACGACCTCGGCTTTGGTGGGCACGCGGGGATTGGTTGCGGTGCAGGAGTCTGACAGCGCGCCCTCGGCCATGGTTTCCACCAAGGCAAGGTATTCCTCGTGCGAAATATCGGTCGCCTCGGATACGCGTGCGGGCATGTGCATTTCCTGCGACAAGAAGTGCACGTAACTGATCAGCGCGCGCACGGTGGTGATCTCGTTGAAGTTGCTCACGCCTAAAATGCGCGCCACGTTGCAATATTTTCGAACGCAAGGCGGATATTCAGCCTGCGATCTTGAAGAGGTGGTAATGCCGCTGTTGTATTCAATCAGCGAGGGGAGCAGGAGCGAGCAAGCACGGCCGTGCGGAATGTGCAGGTGTGCGCCCAGCTGATGCGCCATGCCGTGCACAAGACCGAGAGAGGCGGAATTGAAGGCAATGCCGGCAAGGCATGCTGCGATGTGCATCTTACGGCGCGCGTGCGAGTCGTTGTTATCCGCCCAGGAGCGGATCAGGAATTGACCGCAGATCTCGACCGACTTTTCCGCAAGTGCGCCCGAAAACTCATTGTTGTTGGTGCTGACGTAGGCCTCGATGGCGTGTGTCATAACGTCCATACCGGTATCAGCCGTAATGGCGGCAGGCACGGATTTGACCAGCACCTCGTCCAGAATGGCTTCCTCGGGCATCATATCGTCGGCGCAGAGGGGATATTTTTTGCCCTCGGCGGGATTGGAGATCACGGCAAACGAGGTCACCTCGCTACCTGTGCCGGACGTGGTGGGAATGGCGATCAGGCGCGGTGCGTAGTCGGGTTGGATCTGACCTGCAAACTTGCGTACCGCCTTGGCGGTATCAATGGCGGAGCCACCGCCGACTGCGATCATGCAGGGATATTGGCCCTTGAGCACCTCTGCAACACCCGCGATCACCTTATCCACGGGGGGATCGGGGACGATATCGGTAAACAGGGAATAGCGCACGCCCGCGCGGGCAAGCTTATCTGTCACGTGCTTGACAAGACCTGAGGTCACGACAAAGGGGTCGGCCAGGATGATCACACGATCAAAACCGATCTGCGAAAGTCTGTCCAATGCCGATTCTCCGAAATATATCTCTGTTCCGATGTGAAATTCCTTCATGAGGTTGCTCCTGTTGGCATAAATCTACAAATACATTATAGCACAAAGGTGTCCGGCTTGCAAGGGAATGTCAGCAAAAAATCAATTTTTGTCGGGATTCACAAAATGAAAGAAAAAAGTGTGATAAAGTTATGAGTTATGAGCTTGCTACGCAAGCGTTATGGTTTTGCCTGCGGCAAAAGTGATGAGATGCTTCGCATCGTTATGATATGATTGCCCTTTGTTACTATAACTGCCCGAAGGGCATCATAACTTGGCGCAGCCAATCATATCTCATCACTTGCCCGAAGGGCAATCATAACTGCCAAGCTGCAAAAAACGCTGACGCAACGCGTCAGCGTT
>JAZNYL010000078.1:0-18659 GCA_045594445.1 Eubacteriales bacterium | reverse complement strand
GTTTGCGGAATTCGAAAAACGTATGTTGTGGCATAAGGATAAATATTTCCAAGGGTATCCGTTTGGTTATGTAAAGCAGACTCATGTGAAATGGAACATTACCGATGCTTTTCCTAATGATGGCGATATGACTAAGGTGTTTCCACCAGAACAAGGTTTGAAAGACAGCTAGGCGGACGAAAACTTTCGTGAATGGGTTGTCCGAGTTGTTTAGTTGACCGCTGCCGCGATCATTTCATTGATCTTTTCGCGCATGGTGAGGATGGTTTTTGCGTCGGTGGCGCATCTGCTGAATTTGATCTCGCCCAAAATCTCTTCAAGTGCGGTAACCACGGCCTCCTTGCCGTAATACTTCTCGGCCAGCTTCATGGCGCGCACGTCCTGCAATGCCTCGTAGAAGGAGAGGATACGGATCGATTCCATTGCTTCACCGTTCTGCGCAGGGTAGACCGAATAGGTGTCGCCTGCGGGTACCCAGTATTCACCGCATGCGTCAAGGAACGGATTGATCGGGTCGATCGAGCCGCAGGTATTATAGAAATTATAGCCCCACTGCAAAAAGCCTGCAATGTCGTATTTGTAGAACTGGTAGCCGATCGAGCGCGTGCGCCACAGGGGCATTGCCATCATGCGGTTGGAAACGCCCGAAAGCTGTCCGCAGCAATAGTAGGTCCAAAGGCCGGGAACGCCTGCCTCAATAAAAGGCTCAACGTGATCGTTGGAGGGGATGGGCAGGGGAACGATACCTTGCTTGAAGAATTCAAAGTTGGAAAGCGCGTCCATGATGGGGTAGCCTTCCAGAATGTCCGCCACGACCGCCTTTGCCGCCTTATACGATTCCAACTGATCGGTGTTGGGCTCGTCCGAAATGTGGAAGTAGCAACGCTTATCATCACCGCGCGCCTTCATGTGCGCGAGAAAATCGGGCAGGAAGGTGCGCAAAAAGGCGCTGTATTCTTCTCCTGCGGCCTCGGTTTCCCAGCCAAAGATCTTTTTGTATTCGCCGTCCACGGTCGCCATGACCTTGGGTGCGTGCGCTGCGCCCCATTGGGTAAACAGGTGCGCAATCTCAAAATACTTGATGCCCACGCGGTCGCACATGTCGATCCAGCGGTCCAACTTATCATAGCCGAACGTATAGGTGTCGCCGTTCTTGTAAACGTCGATCAGCTGCACCGTGGTGCGCTCGCCGCCGATGACGGTGTCCAGCGCGGGGGTGAAAATGGGAGTCAGCAGCAAATTGATGCCGTTTCTTTGCGCGGTTGCGGCAAAGTTTTCCACAATTCTCCAGTGCTCCTCGCTAAAGGCGGGCACGTTGTAGTAATTTGCAAGGCAATCCGCGTGGAACCATTGCGTCACGCGCATTTGCTGCTCGGGTAGCATGGCGTTGATCACGGTCACCTCAAAGCTCTCCTTTGCAACCTCGTTACCAAGGCCGTCCACCAAGGTAACGGCCATGGGATACGTACCTGCGGTAACAGAGCCGTCAAGGTCAAATTCGATCCATGCGCTCTGCGTCTGATCCTTCATGATCGAAACGGCACCGCCGTAGTGCAGAGGCTGCAGCAGATCGGGGTAGAGGCCGGGCTCGGTGCGCAGATAGTTGCTTGTATCGGCGCCCGGGAAGATCGCAATATCAACGGGGATATTTTTGACGCATCTTATGCTTGCAAGGGGTGCAAGATCACCATCCACGCGCACGATGGCGCGGCCTGCGTGATCCGGCTCGCTTTTGAATAAAAGCTGCACCGAAAAGCGCTCGTTTTTGAGTACGGAAATAGATTTCAGCGGTGCAAAATCCTCCACCTGCTGATCGGGAAAGCATTTTTCAAGGCTGGAAATGAGTGCAGTTTTAATCATGTTGTCCTCCTGATCTTATTGTTTTCCGAGTTCGATATTTCTCTTGTAAGATGCCTTGACTGCGTCTATCACGGTCTGCTCCAGATTGTCATTCTGCAGCACATTGACGCCCTCGATGGTTGAGCCGCCCTTGGAGCAAACTGCCTCTCGCAGCGCGTCGGGGGTTCTGCCGTCGTTTTGCAGCATCAAGGCTGCGCCAAGCAACATTTGCGAGGCGTAAGCGCAGGCCTGCTCGTAGGAAAGGCCGCATTCCTCGCCGCCCTTGGCAAGCGCATCGGCAAACATGTAGGCAAAGGCAGGGCCGCAGCCCGAGACCGAGGTGCCCGCGTCAAACAGCGCTTCGTCCAAAAGATCCACCTTACCTGCGTGCTGCATGGCGTAAAGGAAGGTGTCCACCTGTTCGCGCGTGGCTTTTTGGTTGTAGCAGTAGAGGATCATACCCGCACCCACCGCTACGGGGGTGTTGGGCATGATGCGGATGACGGGTGCGCCCGGGAACAGCTCTGCAAGGCGCGCCAGCGTCACGCCCGCGCACATGCTGACAAGGCAATAGGGGGTATCTCTGCCCTGCAGGGCAGGAGCAAGCTCGGCGGCAACTGCGGCAAGCATTTGCGGCTTAACGCCCAGATAGATCAAGTCGCAGACCGTGCAAACCGTGTCGTTGTCGGCCAAGGTTGCGCCCGTTTTTTTGCAAAGCATTTGTGCCTTGAAGGTATCGGGGTCGCTGACGTAGAGTGAGCAATCGGTACGCGATGCGGCAAGCGCCAGCGCGCCGCCCATGTTACCCGCACCGATAAATCCAATTCGTTTCATATAAACTCCTTATCTGACTTGACCGTCTCCGGTGATCACGTACTTGTATGTGGTCAGCTCGCAAAGCCCCATCGGGCCGCGCGCGTGCAGCTTTTGGGTGGAAATGCCCATTTCGCAGCCAAAGCCGAACTCACCGCCGTCGGTAAAGCGGGTGGACACGTTGACGTAGACCGACGAGGAATCCACGCCGCGCACGAATGCGTCAATGGCCGCGTCGTCGGTGGCAATGATGGCCTCGCTGTGTCCCGTGGAGTGCGCACCGATGTGAGAAATTGCCTCGTCCGTGCTGTCCACGATGCCCACGGCCAGGATATAGTCCAAAAATTCGGTATCAAAATCGTTCTCGCCCGCAGGAATCGCGTCAATGATGGCGCATGCGCGCGCATCTGCACGCAGCGCAACCGGAATCTTGCTCGCTGCGGCTCTTTGATCCACCAATCTGTCCTTGAGTAGCGGCAGGAATTGTGCCGCGATATCCTTATGCACCAGGCATACCTCGCAAGCGTTGCAAACCGAGGGGCGGCTGGTTTTTGCGTTGTCCAGAATGTTCAGCGCCTTGTCAAAGTCGGCACTCTTGTCCACGTAAACGTGGCAGATGCCGGTGCCTGTCTGAATGCAGGGCACCGTGGCGTTTTCAATGCAGGAGCGGATCAGCCCTGCACCGCCGCGCGGGATCAGCATATCCACGTAGCCGTTGGCCTTCATCAGGTCTGTCGCGCTCTGGCGCGAGGTGTCCTCAACCAGGTTGACAAGGTTCGGGCAAAGTCCCGCGTCGGCAAGGCCCTTGCGAAGCGCTGAGACGATGGCGGCAGCGGACAGAGCCGCGTCGCGTCCGGGGCGCAGCACGCAAACGCTGCCTGCCTTGATGGCAAGGGCGGCGGCGTCCGAGGTCACGTTGGGGCGGCTTTCGTAAATGATGGCGATCACGCCCATAGCCGAGGAGATCTTGCGTACTACCATGCCGTTGGGGCGTTCAAAAGAGGCAAGCTCGCGCCCAAGCGGAGAGGGGAGAGAGACCACGTCCAAAATGCCCTTGGACATGCCTCGGATGCGTGCGGCATCCAGGCGCAGTCTGTCCAGCATGACGTCCGAAATGCGACCGCGTGCTGCCTCTGAATCCTTTGCATTGGCAGCGAGAATGGTGTCGGTATCGGCCACAAGCGCGCTTGCCATGGCATTCAGCGCAGCGTCAATCTGCTCGGTTGTATAATTTCTGATTTCGGTGACGGCCTGCTTGGCGGTCACTAAAATTTCTTGCGTTGTTCTCATGCGTTATTCTCCTTTGGCGTGAAAGCGCGTACCCACGGCCTTGCCGTCAAGAATGCTGTAAAGCGATTCGGGATCTTTGCCGTTGGCAATCACCATATCGCAGCCCGCGCCCGTGGCAATCTGCGCCGCGCGCAGCTTGGTAGTCATACCGCCCGTGCCAAGCGAGGAGCCTGCGCTGCCGCCAAGCGCGAGAATGCGCTCGTCCAGCTCGTAAACGTCGCTGATCAGCTGCGCGTCGGCACACTTGTGGGGATCCGCGGTATAAAGACCGTCAATGTCAGAGAGCAGGATCAGAAGATCTGCGTGCGTACTTTCTGCCACGATGGCGGCCAGCGTGTCGTTGTCGCCAATTTCAATTTCCTCGGTGGCTACCGTGTCGTTTTCGTTGATGATGGGCAACACCGAGAGCTCAAGCAAGCGGCTCATGGTGTTTTCGAAATTCCGGTGGCGATCCGCGTGGCGCAAGTCCTCTGCGGTCAGCAAAATCTGTGCCACGGTGTGATTATATTCTGCAAAAAGCTTGTCGTAAGTATACATCAGCTCGCATTGTCCGACTGCGGCAGCAGCCTGCTTGCCTGCGGTGTCGCGCGGGCGAGAGGGAAGTCCCAGCTTGCCCACACCCATACCGATCGCGCCCGAGGATACCAAGATGATCTCGTGTCCTGCGTTTTTGAGGTCGGAGAGCACCTTGCAAAGCTGCTCGATCCTCTTGATATTGAGTCTGCCCGTGGCGTGCGCCAGCGTGGAAGTGCCGATTTTGACAACCGTTTTCATGGAAAATACCTCCCTTGATGAAGGATTTTAGTTTGATAAAATCATTATCTTCATTATAGCATACTATCTTGCCGTGCGCAAGAGAAAGAGACAAAAAAAGCAGAGCGAAAAGGAAATTTCGCTCTGCTTTGCAGTTATTCACTTTGCTTCCAGGAAGGAATCTGATCCTTGTAGATCGTATAGAACTCGGTGTTGGTGACAAGGTAGACGTCCTCGGCCTCGCTCATCATTTTGACCAGCTGCTCAAAGGTCTCATATCCCTTTCCGTTGTTAAGATCCAGCTCGTAAGCGTGTCCCCATACGTAGAAGAGCATATCCTCGGTGCACTCGGCGTCAATGAACTCCTGCGCCAAGGTCAGGCAGCGGGGATCAACGGCCGAGCAGGTGGGCATCCACTTCATAAAGTATTCGGGCAGCTCAAAATTGTAGGTCGAGGTGGTGCCGCGCGCAAAGCGGATGTCGGTGTACTCCAGCACCAGCTCAATGGTCCTGTCGGTGTATTCGGTGTCACCGCCCGGCCAAGCCATGCCCACGGGACGCACGCCTGTCAGCTCTTCAATGTTGTCGGCATCCTTACCAACCTCTTTTTTGATCTGATTTGCGCGCTTATCGTAGTTTTTGAGCGAGGGGTGATTGAGCGTGTGCACCAGCACCTCGTAGCCGTCGTAAATGCCGGTCTTGAGCTCCTCCTCGGTAAAGCGCTGATGGGGGATCGAGGGATCGCCGATCGCAGGGCCAACCCAATCCCAGTTTGCACCGTAAAGGCCTGTGTTGATATTGAAGGAGATGCACTTGACATCGTATTTTTTCAGGATCTCAATGACTCTTAGATCCTGGGTAATGCCGTCGTCAAAGCTGAGTGTGAAAAATTTCTTGGGCTTTCCGTCGTTTGGCACAATGGTTACCTCCTCTGTGGCAATTTCCGTGATGGGCTCGGTTGTGGTTTCAACCTCGGTCTCGGTGGGCGTCTCGGTGACTTGTTCGGTTGCGGGCTCGGTGTCTGCTTGCGTGGTCTGCTCGGGGGCAGGGGTGCTATCGCATGCAGAGAGCATAGAGATCAGACAAAGCAGCAGGGCAAGCGCGATTTTTACGATATGCTTCATGATGGCATCCTCCAAATCTTTGATAATTCCATTATATCAAAAGGGCATGTGCTTGTCAACCGTTGTTTTGGATGTGTGCCAAAAGCTTTTTCATGGCCTCGCTGTAGCTATCAAAGCCAAGGCCTGTCACACGCACGACGCAGACGGGGGTGACGTAAGAAATGTGACGAAACGCCTCGCGGCTGTCCACGTCGGATAAATGCACCTCTGCAGAGGGGATCTCCACGGCGGCAATCGCATCTGCAATGGCCACGCTTGTGTGCGTGTAGGCGGCGGGGTTGATCACAATGCCGTCGTACTGATCGATCGCGTCCTGAATGGCGTCCACGATCACGCCCTCGTGGTTGGTCTGCATGATCTCTACCTCAATGCCAAGCCGGTCGGCGGTTGCCTTGATATGCTCGCACAGCGCGGCGTAGGATTTGTTGCCGTAAATGGCGGGCTCGCGGCGGCCGAGCAAATTGAGATTGGGGCCGTTAATGACTAAGAATTTCATAAAATTACCTCCAGAATGCGTGCGGCAACCGCTTCGGGCGTGCCATCGTTGGGAATTATGATATCTGCAAATGCACGGTAAAGCGGCTCGCGGATGCGATACATATCGGCAAGTTTGCTTGCCTGCGAGAGCGGTCTGCCGTCGCAGGGGAGCTCTTCCAGCGGACGCTGCAGCCATACGACCGTGGCGTTCTGCCGCAAGGGATACAGATTTTCGGAGCGGGTGACAACGCCGCCGCCCGTGGCAATGATCTGTCCGTGCCCCATGCCCACCTCACAGACGACTTGATGCTCGATAGCACGGAATGCGTCCTCACCGTCGTCTGCAAAAATTTCGGGGATGGATTTGCCAGCCTTTTGTACGATCAGCGCGTCGGTGTCCATAAAGGTCTTGCCCGTCAAGGCGGCAAGACTTGCGCCAACGGTGGATTTGCCGCAGCCGGGCATGCCAATCAGCACGATATTCGCGCTCTCGGCGGCAAAGGAGCGCACGATGCGCGCAATCTGCGCGGTGTCTACGGGTGCGCCCGTAAAGCGCTCGTGGCCTGCAGCCGCCTGCGAGACCAGCATGGAAAGGCCGTTGGTGCGCGGCAGCCCAAGCTGCTCGGCTTGTGCCAAGAATACGGTGCGCGCGGGATTGTAGATCATGTCCGCTGCGCCGCAAAGGCAGGGGAATTTGGCAAGGTCCACGGGGGATGTGCCCGATTTCGGGTACATGCCCACGGGCGTGCAGTTGACGATGACCTGGGCATCGCCGTGCAGGTCGTAGACGTTGTCGTAATTGACCTCTCCCGTGCGTGAAACGATAACGATCTCGGCAGCGCCCGCGTCGCGCGCGACTGCAACGGCGGTCTTGGATGCACCGCCCGAGCCAAGAATCAGCACGCGTTTACCTGCAAGGGTAATGCCTGCAGATTCCAGCGCATAGGAAAAGCCGAAATAGTCGGTGTTGTCGCCAAGCAAGGTACCGTCCGCGCGGCGCGTGATGGTGTTGACCGCTCCCAGCTTTTCTGCAGCGGGAGTCAGCGCGTCAAGATAAGGAATGACGGTCTGCTTGTATGGAATTGTCACGTTCATGCCCACGTAATCGCCATGTTTGACAAACTCTCCCACCTCGTCGGGAGCAAGCTCCTTTAAGGAATAATCGGGATTGCCCAGCATGGCGTGTACCTGGGGCGAAAAGCTGTGTGAGAGGTGCTCGCCGATCAGATAAAATTTGCTCATATCAGCGCATCTCCCATAAAAAATCAATGTCCTCGTAGGGAAAATCCTCGGTCAGGATACGTTCTGCTTCCAGCATTGCCAAAAGCACGTATTCGTCTATCTTGGAGTCCGTGCGATCAAAAACGCTGTCACCGCATTGCGCGTAGTCCAGATCTCCGTCGCACTTTCCGATAAAGCGTTGGCGATTGAAAAGGATCTTGGAAATACTCAAACGTGTACTTTCATTGTTAATGCTGACAGTGGCAACGTATGCGGGTGCACCGTCAGCGTACAGGCAGCATTTATGGTGTCTGCCGTCCTTATAGAATTGCACGAAAGCATGTGCAAGCGCGCAAAGAGCGGGAGCGTTGATCGCAATGCTTTGCTCGTCGGTGTATTCGTCTTGGTCCTCGCTGCCATAGCCTGCGAAGCGCAGGATCAGGGAATGTTCGCCTTGCATGAGCGAAAACAAGGGCGAGGGGATGCTATATTTGCGGCGCAGGGCGTCGCAAGCCTCGAGGTAGGCAGCGTCGGAAAGGTCGTAGGGCGTGATCTCGCCCTCAAACTGCTCGGCACAAAGCAGCGCACATAAGCGCGCGTTTGCGCGGGACTTGCTCTCTAAAAACTTCTTGTTGTTCTTGAAAAATGCCACACCCTTTTCGGTCAGCGCGTATCCTTCAACGTATCCGCCTGCAGCCAGCTTGCCGAGAGAGTAGGCAAGCGCGTCTTTGGAGAGTGGATAGGGCAGAGAGGCGCAAGCGGCCTCCAAGAGCGCATCAAGTGCGGTCTTTTTGTCGCGAATGGCGGCAAGCACTTCGTAATCAATGAATGTATAAAACATAAAGCCCCCTTATTCGTCAAGCAGAAGATCGACCATGGCAAGTGCTGCCGCAGCCTCCACCACGGGGACGGCACGGGGCACGATGCAGGGGTCGTGTCTGCCTTCTATTTTGAGCTTGGTGTTGGTCATCCCGGATAGGCTGATGGAATCCTGCTCCTTGGCAATCGACGGCGTGGGCTTGATGGCCACGGTAAAGAGGATGGGCTCCCCGTAGGTCATGCCGCCAAGGACGCCGCCCGCGTTGTTCCAAGCGGTCTGGATGATCGTGCCGTTGGTAAAAAAGGGATCGTTATTCTCCGAGCCACGCATTTCGGCAACCTCAAAGCCTGCGCCGAACGAAATGCCCTTGACTGCGGGAATGCCCCACACAGCCTCGGAAATGGCACCTTCCACCGAGCGGAACATGTGCTCGCCAAGGCCTGCGGGCACTCCCGAGACCCTGCATTCGATCAGTCCGCCCACCGAGTCGCCATCGGCGCGCGCCTCGGCAATCACAGCCTTCATTCTTTCGCCCGAGGTGTAGTCGAGCGTGGGAAAATCGCGCCCCGCCAGATGGTCGAAATCTGTAAAGCCATTGTCCGTAGGGTGCAGTACTGCATCGTATACACCGCCGATACACAGCGCGTGCGCGCCGATGCGAATGCCCTTGGTGGCAAGGTATTGCAGGCAGATGCCGCCCGCTACGCACATAAGTGCGGTCAATCTTCCAGAAAAGTGTCCGCCGCCGCGCAGATCCACCGCGTCACCGTACTTCAGACGTGCGGCAAGATCGGCGTGCCCGGGACGGGGAACGTCGAAATCATAGTCCTGCGAGCGGGTATTGGTATTGTAAATGACCGCCTCAATGGGCGAGCCGTCGGTATAAAGCAAGCCGTCCGCGCCCTGTGTCATGCCGCTTTTGAAATGCGGCTGATCGGCTTCTTTGCGCGGGGTGGACCAGGCGTTCTGCCCAGGCGCACGACGCGCAAGGAAGGCCTGCAGCACAGCCGTGTCCACGGCAATGCCTGCGGGCAGACCCGAGAGCGTCATGGAGATCTCGGGATCGTGCGAGCCGCCGCGAATATCCAGCTTGATATTATTTCCGTAAGGATGGGGCATAAAAAGCTCCTTTCAGCGTGTTTTGCAGAGCAGGTCAAGCTGCTCCCAGAAGGTGGGGTAGGATTTGGCCACCGCCTGTGCACCCTCAATGGTGACAGATCCTTGGCAGCCAAGCGAGGCAACCGCGGCGGTCATGGCAATGCGGTGATCGCCGTATGCGTCCACAATGCCGCCCAAAAGCGCGGGCTTGCCCACGATCACAAGGCCGTCGTCGGTCTCTCGGACGTCTGCACCGAGCGCCGTCAGTACCGCTGTGGTAGTGGCAAGGCGGTCGGATTCCTTGATGCGAAGCCGTGCTGCGCCCGTAATGTGCGTCGTGCCGTTTGCCAGCGCAGCGGTTGCTGCGATCACGGGCACGAGGTCGGGAATGTTTGCCGCGTCAAGGTCAATGCCGTGCAAGGTCGCGGGCGTGACCGTGATGGTGTTTTCGCGCACCTCGATTTGTGCGCCCATATCCGAAAGCACGGACAAGATGGTTTTATCTCCTTGGCCCGATGCAGTATCAAGACCGGTCACGGTCAAGGGGTGCTTGCCCACAGCACCCATGCAAAGCCAAGGTGCGGCTCCTGACCAGTCGCCGCCCACGGCAAGCGTGCCGGGCGAGATAAAGCGTGCGTGTGCGGGAATTCTCAGCACGCCGTCCCGCTCGGCAATGGAAATGCCAAAGGCGGCAAGAGACGAGAGCGTCATGTCAAGATAGGGGCGGGATTCGATCTGTCCGACCAAGCGGATGGTCGCGGGAGTATCGAGATCAAGCAGCGGTAGCGCAAAGAGCAGGCCGCTTACAAATTGCGAGGAAACGTTGGCAGCGATAGAATAATCGTTGCCGTGCAGCTTGCCCGAGACCTCCAAGGGGTTTGAGCCTTGCGGGGAAATCGTTGCGCCGTGCTCCGCAAGCAGCGTATCCAGCGGTGAGAGCGGACGCACGGGCAGCCTGCCGTGCAGGTGCAGCTGTGCTTTAATGCCCAGTGCACAGATCACGGGCAGCAAAAAGCGCAAGGTAGAGCCGGATTCGCCGCAATCCAAGGCGGCGGTGTCCGGGATATTTGTGATTGGTGTGACGTCAAAGCCGTCCTGCGTGCGAGTAATAGATGCACCCAGCGCGCAAAGGCAGGAGACAGTAGCGTCAATATCGTCGTTACCTGCCGCGCACACGATATGCGTGGGTGCGTCTGCCAAGGCGGCGCAGATCAGATATCTGTGCGCTTCGGATTTGGAAGGGAACGAGGGCAGCGTGCCGCGCGGTGCGGGCGTGTGAAGTGTGATTTGCATATCTTACTCCTCACATAAGCCCTTGGCAAACCAAGTGCCAACGTCAGCGGCGGGAATTTTGCAAAGTCGGCTGTCGCCGATGGCGTAGGGCACGACCAAAGTAAGGCTTCCGCCTGCGCGTTTTTTATCGGAAAGTGCGGCTTCTGCCAGCTCGCCGGCGCTAAAGTCGCAGGATACGGGCAAGCCAAGCTGTTTTGTCAGAGTGATCAGCGCATCAAGATCTGCGAGAGGGCAAAGATCTTGCGCCACGGCAGAGCGCATGATAATCACGGTGCCGATGGCGACCGCCGAGCCGTGGGAAATTTCAAAGCCCGAGCATTTTTCAATGGCGTGTGCTACCGTGTGACCGAGGTTAAGCAGCTGGCGCAGCCCGGTGTCAAACTCGTCTTTTTCGACCACGTCGCGCTTGTTTTGCACGCAGCGCGCAATGATCTGCTCGGATGCGGGAGAGACGCCGTCCTCCAGCATGGAGAAAAGCGCGCGATCGTTGATCACGCCGTACTTGATCACCTCGGCGCATCCGTCCGCAAAGATTTCGGGCGGTAGCGTAGAGAGCGTTTCGGGATCGCAGATCACAAGGCGGGGCTGATAGAACGCGCCTGCCAAGTTTTTGCCGGCGTTCAGATTGACGGCGGTTTTGCCGCCAACCGAGGAATCCACGCAGGCAAGCAGCGTGGTGGGAATTTGCACAAAGGGAATGCCGCGCAAATAAACCGAGGCGCAAAAGCCGCAAAGATCACCCACAACGCCGCCGCCAAGCGCGAACATGGCGTCGGTGCGCGTGTATTTGTGCTCAGCCAGATGCTCCAGCAAAGCGCCAAGCGTACCAAGCGATTTGGAGCCCTCGCCATGCGGCACGACGTACACCTCGGGCACAAAGCCTGCCTCTCTCAGCGAGGCGCAAAGCGTGTCTGCATACAAGGGCGCGACGTGATCGTCGGTCAGGATCAGCGCGCGACAGGGCGAGAGCACCTCTTTTGCAAGCTCACCCGCACGCGCAAGCAGTCCTTTGCCCACGAGTACGTCGTATTTTGTTGAAGCGTTTATCTGGATGGTAATCATTTGCTCGTCTTCCTTCCGTCAATCTCTTCCTTGGCCACTCTTCCGTCGGCAAGCAGCTCGCGTAAGGTGTCCTTGTCGCCCGCTTCTATGGCGTCGCGGTATTCGGTCAGGGATGCGATCAGAGAGTCAATTTCATATAGCAGGGGCTCGCTGTTTTGCAAAAAAAGCTCGCTCCACATGTATTCGTTCAGCCATGCCACGCGTGTCATATCCTTGTAGCTGCCTGCCGAAAAGCCCTTGTGCGCGCGAGCGGTGGGGCTTTTGACGTAGGCGTTGGATACCACGTGCGCAAGCTGTGAGGTAAAGGCGATCATGCGGTCGTGCTCCTCTGCCGTGCTGACCGTAATCGAGCCAAAGCCCATGGGGGCAAGCATATCCTTAACCTTGCCCAAGAGGGCAATATCCTCGTAGGTAGGGGGCACGATGACCATAGGCGCACCCGCAAACATGTTGGCGCGGGTGTATTTGATGCCCGAATTGTGTGTGCCGGCCATGGGGTGGCCGCCCACAAAGCAAAATCCGTATTGCTTTGCCAGCGCAAATCCGGCCTCGCACACCTGCTCCTTAACGCCGCATAGGTCCATGAGAATGCAGCTCTTGGAGAGCAGCGGGGCAATTTGCTTCATGTAAGCAATGGATGCGTCGGGGTAGAGCGCGACTAAAACGAGGTCGCATTCTGGCAAGGTACTCTCGTCCAGCGCCGCGTCGATCATGCCAGAGAGCAGCGCGTAGCTTTGCGAGGTGGGGTTTTTATCGTAGCCAAAAACGCGGGTTTCGGGCGCGTTTTGCTTGTAGGCCTTGGCGGCAGAACCGCCGATCAGTCCAAGGCCGCAGATTCCAACGGTCATAAAGGGGCTCCTTGATCAGTGTTCAATATCGGAAATGGCGTCCAGCACGAGGCGTACGTGACGCATGGTCTTGTCAAATTGCTCGGGCGTCAGCGATTGCGCACCGTCGCACAGGGCGTGCACGGGATCGTTGTGCACCTCGATCATCAGTCCGTCCGCGCCTGCAGCAGCGGCAGCCAGCGCCATGGGCTCCACCAGCTTGGAAGAGCCGGTTGCATGGCTGGGGTCAACGATCACAGGCAGGTGCGAAAGCTCGTGCAGCACGGGTACTGCCGAGAGATCCAGCGTGTTGCGCGTGTAGGTCTCAAAGGTGCGGACGCCGCGCTCGCAGAGAATGACGTTTTCGTTACCGCCCGCCATAATGTACTCGGCGGACATGAGAAATTCCTTGAGCGTGGCCGCAAGACCGCGCTTGAGCAGAATGGTCTTTTGCGTTTTGCCAAGCTCTTTGAGCAGCTCAAAATTCTGCATGTTGCGTGCTCCCACCTGAATGACGTCCACTTCTTCAAACATGGGCAGATGGTTTGCGTTCATGATCTCGGAAACGATGGGAAGGCCGGCTTCGCGCTTGGCATGCAGTAAAATCTCAATGCCGTCTGCCTTGAGCCCTTGGAAATCGTAAGGAGAGGTACGGGGCTTGAAGGCGCCGCCGCGCAGCATGGTCGCACCGCTTTGCTTGACCGCACGCGCAATCTCTGCCACCTGCTGCTCGCTCTCTACCGAGCAAGGCCCTGCGATCACGGCAAAGTGACCGTCGCCCACCAAGGTGTCTCCCGCACGGATGACGCTGTTGTCGGGGTGGAATTTTCTGTTGGCGCTCTTAAAGGGCTCGCTGATCCGCTTGACCGTCTCTACGTAAGAAAGGCTGCCCAAAAGGTCCTCGTCAATGCGCGAGGTATCGCCCACAAGACCTACGATGGTCTGATATCGACCGGTCGAGAGGTGGACGGAAAGCCCCTGAGAGCGGATCCAATCGGCAAGGCTTTGAATTTGTTGTTCGGTAGCACCGGGCTTGAGAACGGCGATCATGATAGGAGTCCTCCTTGGAAATGGTCTGCAAGATCAGAAAATAAAAATACCGCAGCTTTTACTGCGGCGTGTCGGATTTCCATGATAATACGCGTGACATGGCAGCAAAAATCACCTTTATTATTTGGCATAAGCATAATAATAAAGGAAAATATCGCTGATTGCAAATGCGTGTCTCATGCAAATACTCCTTTGATCTGATACGTTAAGTGTAGCACGCGAGGGGGATTTTGTCAAGAGACTTGGAGAATTTTCTTGTGATTTTGTAGACAAATCAAAGCTTTTCTGTTATAATAAATACGATACGATACAAATTCTGAATGAATCTTCCGCCAAAGGATGAAATCGGGAGGAAATTATGTTTTATACCGCAATTTGTGACGACGAATCGGTCTTTTCCGAAAAAGCCAAGGTCTTGCTGGATCAGGTGCTGGACGAAAAGGGAATCACGCACAGAACCGATTGCTTCAGCTCAACCGACGAGCTGCAGGCTGCCATGCGTAAGTGCGATTATTCGTTGTTGCTTCTGGATATCGTGATGGACAGACGCACGGGTCTTGAATTTGCCGGCGAGCTGCGCCGTGCGGGCAGCCGCGTCAACATCGTGTTCATGACGTCCAGCGCAGAGTTTGCGCTGGAGGCTTACGAGGTATACCCCCTGACCTATCTGACCAAGCCCGTGGATCCCATCAAGCTGCGCAGAGCGGTGCAGATGTGCTTGGAAAAGATGGAAAAGCAGCCCGGCATCGTCATCAACGACCGCAAGCTCGGACAGGTGATGGTGGAGTACGACGATATTCTGTATCTGGAGAGCCAGAAGCACGATATCGTGGTGTACGCCCGTGACGGTCAGAAATATACCTTTATGGGCAGCTTTGAGGCGTTTTGCGAAAAATTGCCCACCGATATCTTTTTCCGCTGCCACCGCTCGTACAGCGTGAATTTGCGGCACACCAGCCGCATCAACAACCGCGAATATACCATGCGCAACGGGGATCTGATTCCCATTTCGCGCATGCAGTATAAGCTCGCCTGCGAAAAATTCGCAGGGCTTTGATATGAGCTTACCGAAAGCCTTGGTGCAGCCGCTGCTGATCTGGTATGCAGAGAATGCGCGCGAGCTGCCCTGGAGACAAAATATCACCCCTTATCGCGTGTGGATCTCCGAGATCATGCTGCAGCAAACGCGCGTGGAGGCGGTCAAGCCGTATTTTGAGCGGTTTATGCGTGAGCTGCCCGACGTTCGCGCTCTGGCCGAGGTGCCTGAGGAAAAGCTGCTCAAGCTGTGGGAGGGGCTGGGATATTACAGCCGTGCCCGCAATTTGCAAAAGGCGGCAAGGCAGGTGTGTGCCGAGTACGGTGGGGAATTGCCCTTTGATCCCGAGCAGCTGCAAAGGTTATGCGGCATCGGCGCGTATACCGCAGGTGCCATCGCGTCAATTGCGTTCGGACGTCCCGCCCCCGCGGTGGACGGAAACGTCATGCGCGTCTGGGCAAGACTTTGTGCCGATGAGCGCGATATCCTGCAGCCTGCCGTGCAAAAACAGGCTCGCGAGGACGTTGCGGCCATCATTCCCGCGGATCGGGCGGGGGATTTTACCCAAGCCCTGATCGAGCTTGGCGCAACCGTTTGCGTGCCCGCAGGCGAGGCCAAATGTCATATCTGCCCCCTGCAGGCGTTTTGCAAGGCCATGGCTGAGGACAGGACGGATGAATTGCCCGTCAGATCCAAGGCAAAGCCCCGCAAGATCATTGATATGACCGTGCTTTTGATTCACGACGGCACGCGCGTGCTGCTGCACAAAAGGCCGGACAGCGGACTTTTGGCGGGCATGTACGAGTTTTATCAGACCGAGGGCGTTATGGATGCAGAAATGGCCGCAAGGCACGTCCGAGAAATGGGCTTTGAGGTGCAAGATATCAGTGAGCCCATCCCTGCAAAGCATATATTCACGCATCTGGAATGGCACATGACGGGATATGCCGTGCGCGTTGCAAGTATTGATACAACGCCTGCGCATCTGTGCACCGCCACAAAGGGCGAGATCGGCAGCACCTATCCCATCCCCGGCGCGCATCGCGCATATCGGGAAAGCGCAGAGCAGGTATTGAATTGATTGACAGTAAAGAACCGGACGGATTTCCGCCCGGTTTCTGCTTTTTGCGCATAAATCAAAAAAGACATGTTGCATTTGGTCAAATTCGGTGCTATAATATAGGTATACTGTACGTTATGCCGTGTGAATTTTGAGAAGGTGAGGTAGTTCCTTATGATTCGAATTCCTGTGTTTCCCGTAGGACAGCAAGAATACGAAGACTGCAGCGTAACCGTCAACCAAAGAAAGGCCAAGATCTATCCGGCGCGCGTGTCGGCCATGCCGTTCAATCGCGCCTGGCCGGGGCATCAGCGCCCCTTGGAGCAAACCGAAATGGCAGGATTTCTGTCGTTTGAGGCGGACGAGCAGATCGAGGTCAGTGTCAGCTGGCCCACTTGTCCTGCGCACGTGATCGTGCGGCCGCTGTCTCGCGGCGTCAAGGTCGCGCTGGACGGCAACACCGCCACCTTTACCTTACCGGGCTGTGGGCAGTACACGGTAGAGGCGGACGGACACCACAACGCGTTGCATATTTTCGTCAATCCGATCAAGGATACCGACGGTCTGCGCACCACGTACCGCTTTGCGGGCGGTGAGCACCATATCGGCTCGATTGAGCTGACCGATAATGACACGGTCTATGTCGACTCCGGCGCAGTGGTATACGGCTCGTTTTACGCCATTTGCGCCGAGAATATCCGCATCCTCGGCCACGGCATCATTGACGGCAGCCGCGAGGAAAGAACCGACGACACCTCGCTTCTGGCCTGCAGTTACGAAAAGCCCATTCCGCGCGACAGCCAGGGCATTCGCGCCTTTATGCACGCGCATCGCGTGCTGCGCGGCAATCTGCGCTTTTACAGATGTAAGAACGTGCACGTAGAGGGTGTTGTCTGCCGCGACAGCGCGTCGTTTTCCATCATTGCGGCGGGCTGCGAGAACGTCACGTTTGATAACGTCAAATGCATCGGTATGTGGCGGTATAATTCGGATGGCATTGACCTGTTCAATTGCTCCAACGTCAGTGTAAAGAATTGCTTCTTGCGCAATTTTGACGATTGCATGGTGATCAAGGGCATTTGCGGCTGGGATGACGCATGCAACCGCAATATCACGGTAGAGGGGTGCGTGCTTTGGTGCGACTGGGGCAGAGCGCTTGAGATCGGGGCTGAGACCAACGCGCCTGCGTTTTATCACATTCTGTTCTCGGATTGCGACGTCATTCACGGCTCTACCATTCAGCTGGACATTCAGCATCATAACCGTGCCGAGATCCACCACGTTACCTTTGAAAATATCCGCGTGGAGTACACGCAGTATCAGGAGTCTGATCTGCATCAGCAGAGCGAGGAACAGGAATATCGCAGCACAGGGCAGCAGCCCGTGCTTCTCAACGTCGCACTTTACGATATGGGACTGTTTGCCAAGGACGGACTGCACGGCTGCGTGCACGATATCATATTCAAGAATATTTACGTGCTGACCGACGCGCCCATGCCCATGCCTTGCTCGATCTTCCGCGGGCTTGACGAGGCGCACGGCGTGCAGAATATCCGCGTTGAGGGCCTGTATCTCAATGGCGAACGATTGGAGTCCCACGAGGCGGCCAATTTCGTGATCGGAGAGTTTGCACAGGGCGTGCAGCTGATCTGATTCGTAAACCAAGGAGAAATAAAGTATGAACGCATTTCATTATACGCTGATCGGCGCGGGCGTGCTGGTCGGTGCTGCGGCAATCACCGCAGTCGCTGCCGCGCCCTATATCCATAAGCTGTTCAAGCAGTCGTTTGGACGTAGCGATCCCTCGCCCGACAATCAAAGCAGATTTTTGGAGGGACTTCGCCAAAAGGGCTTTGATAAGCAGGTGGAGATCGTAAAAAAGGGCTGGGCTGCCCTGGATACGACCGAGCACGAGAAGGTATATATCACCTCGCACGACGGCCATAAGCTGTGCGCCAAGCTGTATGCGCCCGAAAATCCCCGTGCAACCGTGATTTTGGTGCATGGTTATCACAGCAAGGGCGAGATGGATTTTGGCTGCGTGTTTGATTTTTACGCGCAGAGAAATATTGGTATGCTGATCATTTATCAGCGCGCACACGGCGAGAGCGAGGGCAATTATCTGACCTTTGGCGCAAAGGAGCGCTTTGACGTGCGCGATTGGGCAAAGTACTTAGCAGAGAGATACGGAGAGGATCACAGCATCATCCTGGACGGCGTTTCCATGGGCTGCTCCACCGTGCTGCTTGCCTCCTGCCTGCCCGACCTGCCTCCCCAGGTCAAGGCGGTGATCGGTGATTGCGGCTTTGCATCTGCCAAGGATCAGATCGCGCAGGTGCTGCGCAGCGATTTCAAGCTGCCCGTGCCCATCGTGCTGCCCGTGGCAAGCCTGCTTTGCCGTATTTACGGCGGCGCGTTTCTGGGCGACGCGGAGGTGGAAAGGGAACTTGGTCACGCCAAGATTCCCACGCTGTTTGCGCATGGCGCGGCGGACGATTTCGTGCTGCCCTCCAATTCCGAGCGCAACTTTGCCGCCTGCACCTCGGAATACAAAAGACTTTGCATCTTTGAGGGCTCACCCCATGGCATGAGCTACCTTGACCACAAAGAAGAATACGAAAAGGAAATCACCGCGCTTTTGCAGCACGCGGGGATTTTGGAATAAAAATGCCCGATGGGTGTGCAAAATTAGCGGAAAAAGCGCAATTCCCCTCGTGTCATCCTGAGCGAACAAACATCCCGGTGCGGATGTTTGTGAGTCGAACTTTCAAAAATCTGCAATAAATTGCTGATTTTTGAAAGTCAAAACGCTTGCAGCGTTTTGAGGATCTACGAGGGTGGATACGTTGCGCCCGTAGATCCCGCGCTGCGCGCGCCCTCCCTTGGGTCGGGTTCG
>JAZNYL010000077.1:0-6394 GCA_045594445.1 Eubacteriales bacterium | reverse complement strand
AACGGACCGTCCGGGAGGCCGGTCCCTACAAAAGATTGTTTGTGCCTGCCCGGGGCGTCGAGGACGTCGCCCCCTACGCTTGTTGATTTTTTACATGAAAAAAGCCAACACGGAAACTGCTTTTGATACAGTTCCCGTGTCAATTTCTCCGCTAATTTTTCACGCCCATCGGGCTGCTTTTTACCATTTATTCTTCTTGGACACGATCTTTTGCGACAGCAGGGTGTGCAGCTGCTCGGTCTGCTCGGGCGACAAGGCCGAAAGATCTACGATCCACACCTGTCTTGCCGAAATAAACAGGTACAGGTCGTCCTTGTTTCTAATATACTTGACAAACATGCCGTATTGCATCTCACCGGATTCGGTTGAATGCGCAGAGCTTACGCTGTAACGCAAATTTTCCTCCGAAAAGGTCATTTCTATGACCGCTTTCAGGCTTTTTGCCTTTTTGTAGGAAAATCGCGGCACGATCAGCGTCGTGACGATCCAGGTAATCCCTAACACCCAAATAATTGCAAACATGATCATGTTGACCTCGGACCAGGGCGGTCCGTCCGCAATATCCTTGATCAGAATCACAGCAGTCAGTATCATTTCAAAGGCTAACAGGATCAAAAACCACTTTCTCTGCACCAGTTGATAATAGAGATTGAAACGGAATAATCTTTCCTTGGTATAAACTGTCGTGATTTGAATTGGCATGTTATCCCTCCTTATTTATTCCTCATCCTTTTGATCTTTTCCTCATCCGGTGTAACGTAAGCCGTCCAGTTGGTATGGTAGATCACAAGACCCGGCTTGGCTGCAGGCGGCTTTTTGACGTGGCGCACCTGGATATAGTCCACCGCGATATTCTCACCCGTTGCCTTGGAGTGAAAGGCCGCGATCTCGGCTGCATCGGTAAAGTCCTCGGCAGGCGGCTCTTCGCCGTCACACATCATAACCACGTGCGAGCCGGGCATGCCCTTGACGTGGAACCACCAGTCGTTTCGGTCGGCTACCTTGTGCGTAATATACTCGTTTTGCACGTTGTTCTTGCCGCACAGCACGCGATAGCCGTTGGTCGTAGTAAACTGCATGACCACGGGATTTTTATTCTTTTTGGGCGCGGCGTAGCCCTTCATGCGCGAGGCGTAACCAAATCGGTAAAGCTCCTCGCGAATCTCGTCCAGATCCGCCTGCGTTTCGGCACGCGTCAGCGCGTCAAAAACGGTATACAGATATGCAAGCTCATTCTCACCAAGCTCGATCTGACGCGTCAGCTCCACCTTTGCGTTGCGCAGCTTGGTATACTTTTTATAATACCTCTGTCCGTTTGCCACGGGAGTCAATCGCTCGTCCAGCTCCACGATGCAGGTGCCGTACGTACCGCTCTGCTCGTCCCACTCCTCGTAGTCCACAAGCTCGGCACGCGTCATGCCCTTCTCCAGACAATACAAGTTGCCCATGATCAGGTCGCCGTACTTCTTGTACTTCTCTGCCTGCTCGCACTCGGCAAGCTCTGCCCTTTGCGCCTCAAGCTTCTTGGTAATGCGACTCTCACCGTGCGTCAGAAGCGAAAGAATGTCCGCCGCCCTTTGTCGGATGCGGTTTTCGCGGTCGCGGGTGGCAAAGAACACGTCCAGCAGCTTGCCCGCGCTCTCAAATTCCTCGCGCGGCATATCTGCGCCGTAATGCGTCAGCGAAATAAACGCGTATTCCACCGGTTTTTCGCCGTCGCTGACCAGCGTGGGGCAATAATTTCCCGTGCGCACCGCGCCCATGACCGAATCAAACGCACGCCACAGCTCGGTTGCCGTGCAATACTTGATCGGCGTATCGGTAAAGTGCGTGGCTCTGTACGCCATTTCCCTTGCAACCGCTGCGGAAATGCCCATGTATCGCTCCAGTATCCAGCGATCGGTGCGCTGCTCGGGATCAGCCTCGGCATAGGCCTTTGCAAAGTCCTCGGGCGTTTCAATCATGGGATCGCACTTGTTCTGCGCAGGCGGCAGCTCATAGATCATGCCGGGCAGCACCTGACGCTTGCTTGAGGTGGTGAAATCCACCGTCTTGAGCACGGCCAGGATCTTTTTATTTTCATCCGCAAAGATCAGATTGCTGTATTTGCCCATGATCTCGGCGATCAGATAGCGCGTGCAATCAAAGCCCATTTCGTCGCGCCCCTCAAACACCAGCTCGCAAACGCGCTCAAAGCCGATTTGTTTGACGCCTGCCAGCTTTGCGCCCGACAAATACTTGCGCAAAAGCATGCAGAACATGGGGGGCTGCTGCGGATTTTCCTTTTGCGACTCGGTAAATCCGATGCGCGGGTTATTTGATCCCGCGTTGATTAACAGACGCTTTCCGCCCTCAGTGGTGCGCATCTGCAGCACGATCTCGTCTCGCTCGGGCTGCAGTACGCGCTCAATTCTGCCTCCCTGCCCCGTCCGAGTGATCTCGTCCAGCACGCAGGCAAGCATACCAGCATCAAATGCCATATAAGGTTCCTTTCAATTGATTATATCATTATGTCAAGCTGTTCAAGTCATCCGCATGCGAGGCATCCGGCATGGGAACGACGTATTTATAATACTCAATACCGTATTTCGCGCAAAGCTCGTACACCTTTTTGAGATTATCCTTACGCACGCCCGTGTTGCCCTCCAGCGAGCACAGGTAATAAACTTGGATCGAGGATTTTTCCACGTGCGCTCTTTGCTCGTCGGTTTCGGCCATTGCGTAAGCCTCTTCCCAATAAGCCATCATTCTGCTGCCGAATTTGGCGTCACGCTTGCCGTTTTCCTTGACGAAGGGGTACATCTTGCTTGCTTTATCAAAGATGCCCACGTGCGGATCGTGAATGGCGGCGTGCGCGGTCATGGCGGTCATGTACTCCTTGATCTTAACCCAGCCGGGGCCGTAATAGTACTGCATAAACTCGTCCATGTACGCGTAGTACTGCTCCTCGGTCATATCGGGATCCCAGAGAAGCTTTGCAAGCAGATAAGAGCGCAGCTCGGCAAATTCGCCCGAGACGCTGACCTGCTGACCTTCCAAGAATACGCCCTTGACGTTATACTGCTTATAGAATTGCACGTTGGCGTGCAGTACGTCAAAGTTGGGAAAAAAGCTGAAGTACGTCTCGGCGTTGTAGGTGTAATCCCAGATGTAAAGATTGTCGCAAATCTCGCTCCACGCCATAATATCCTGACGGAAGGAGTTGTTATATATGCAGGAATCCGAAAGCGCGTGCGTAAAGCAGCACTCGATTGAGCAAAGACGAATGATCACGTTGTCGGCGGGACGGATGGTCTTGGGCGGCTTGCGGGTATATCTGTAAGCCAGCGTATCCACGTACACACCGGGATAATCGTCCTTGATATCGTTTGCAATACGGTTGACAAAGGTCAGAAGCGAGCCCATTTCAGACCCTTCGCGGTCGTTGATCGCCTTGCACTTTGCGCATTGGCAGCCGCCAACGCCTGCATCCGAGTCGTTCTGCGAGACCGAGATGATGGTGGCCTCGGGGTTGGCATCCAGCCATGCACGCACGTTGGAAAGCACAGTTTGGTACACCTCTTCATCGGTCAGGCAGGGCTGCACGTTGCCCGTATGCGTCGTGCCACCCGTCAGAAGACTGAAGGTGTGCACAAATCTGCCCGCGTATCCGATACCACCGCCGATATCAGAGACGGGAGTGGAGCTATCGTAAAAGCTGTTGTCCTTGGAATGGTTGGCAAAATCCTGCTTGTAGCGCATATCGTACCAGTAGGTATCGCGCATCTCAAAGGACGGATTGTGCGTTTTTGCAAAGCCTGCAGGAATCTCGGCAGAGGCTTGGTTGATCACCACCGTGGTGTCCGCTGCAAAAAAGCGCACGCCCACAAAGTCCTCCAAAAAGCAATACACACCGTACATGGTGCCGCGGTCGCAGCTGCCCGTAATGTAAAGTCTGCCGTTCTCCTCAAGCATGGTGTAGCCGTCCAGCTCCACCTTTGCGCGCGCCTCGGTCACGGCAGGCGTGTCACGGTCGGTCACACCGATCACGATCTCATGCTCGGAAGCCGTTTCCTCCATGCGATAGCCTGTTGCCTGCTCAAGATACTCTACCAGCTCGTCCGCGCTGTTTCGCACGCAAGCGGCGCCGCCGTCCTGTACGACTAAGGTAAAGGAGGTAATATCCACGCCGCCGATGGTAAAGGCGTCGAGCGGGATACCGTTGTCGGTCTCGGCCTCGGTTTCGGTTTCGGATTCAGATTCGGATTCACTCTCTGGCTCAGTTTCGGTAGCGTTCGGAATCTCAGTGATGCCCTCGGTCATGGCTTCGGTTGCCATCTCGGTTGATTCTTGCTCACCGCTATCGGGATTGCAAGCTGCAAACGAAAACAGCATAGCAGCCACCAGGCAGCAAAGCAAAGTGCGCATCCATACGTCTGTGTGTTTCATGATCATTCTCCTTTAATTTTGGTTCAGAATATCAGCCAAACATCAAAGAGTCTACCTCTGCCAAGGAGGCAAAGGTCATATCGGGGCGCTTTGCGGGTTCTGCCGCATCCACGTCGGATTGCTGCGTCTCACCCGTCAGCACCAGCACGGCCGTCACGCCATGCAAGCGGCCAAGCGCAATATCGGTATAGAGTCTGTCTCCAAAAATGCAGATATCCTGCTTTTGCATGCCTGTCGCCTCGCAAATCATTTGCACGGTCTCGGCATAGGGCTTGCCAAAATACGTGGGCTGCACGCCGGTAGAGGCGGTTACAAACGCCGCAATCGCACCGCTGTCCGGGATAAATCCGGTCTCGGTGGGGCAATTGAAATCAGGATGGGTAGAAAGATATTCCGCACCGCAGCGCACGAATCGGCAGGCGTTATCCAGCTTTTCGTAGGTCAGCGTGGTGTCAAAGCTGGTCACCACGATATCCGCCTCGGGCTCGTTTCCGGTCAGCATGGGAATCCCCGAAGCACCAAAATGCTCCACCAGCTCGGGCGTGCCCACCAGGTACACACTCTTGCCAGCGCGGTGACGGCGGAGAAACTCCACAGTCACGTCACCCGAGGTCATGATCTCGTCCTCGCGGGGTGAAAAGCCCAATCTTTCCAGCTTGCCCATATAAAACTCGGTGGTATGGGAGGCATTATTGGTAAAAAACAGCACGCGATAACCGTTTGCGCGCAGATTGTCAATAAAGCGAATGGCAAAATCAAACACCTGATTGCCAAGATAAATGGTGCCGTCCATATCAAACACAAACAGCTTTTTGGACGTCAAAACGTTTTTTTCGGTATTCATTTCCCGCTCCTTGGGTGTTTTTTCATTTCATTATAACATATACTTGATTTTTTTGCAATATCATGATATACTGAAGTAGGATAATATTTGCATATGAGGGGATTTTTCATCATGAACGCAAAAAACGATAAAAACAAGGTTGTCGTAGGCATTGACGTCGGCGGCTCAACCACCAAAATCGTGGGCTTTCGTCGCGATGCGGGCAGCGAGACGCTGATCGCACCGCTTTTCGTGCAGGCAACCGACCCCATTACTTCCATCTACGGCGCTTTTGGCCGCTTTACCATGGAAAACGGACTCTCGCTTGACGACATTGACAAGGTCATGATGACAGGCGGCGGCTCTTCCTTCCGCTCGCAGCCCATCTATTCCCTGCCCTGCTGCAATGTTTCCGAATTTGAGTGCATCGGCTTGGGCGGACTTTATCTGTCAGGGCTTGACGAGGCCATTGTTGTTAGTATGGGCACGGGCACGGCGCTCATTCACTCCAAAAAGGTGAACGGTGCAACCATGGTCAAGTATCTGGGCGGTACGGGCGTTGGCGGCGGCACGCTGCTTGGTCTGACGCAAAAGCTGACCGGTGTTGGCACGGTGGAGCACATTGAAAAAATGTGCGCGGAGGGCGACATTTCCAAGGTTGACCTTCGCATCAGCGACATTTCCAAGAACCGCACATACGAAAATATGAAGGACAATCTGACCGTTTCCAACTTCGGCAAGGTCAGCGACATCGCCACCCCCGAGGACATTGCGCTTGGCGTGGCCAACATGGTGGCCGAGACGATTGCCATGGTGGCGGTATTTGCAGCAAGAGGCTGCGGCGTCAAGGACGTGGTACTGACGGGCAATCTTTCCACGATTGAGCCGATTCGCAAGACGTTTGAGGGGCTTGATCAGTTTGGAGTCAACTTTATCATTCCCGAAAACGCGCAGTTCGGCACGGTCATCGGTGCTGCATTACACGACAGTCACAAATGCATTTAAAGTATACGCATAGACGACCTGAATGATCAGGTCGATGGGGAGGTCTGCCTTGAGGAGGGCTTTGGTAGCACCCTCTGTCTCATTGATGGAAACGGTGGTATCCCGGACATCGGCAGGGATAACAAGAATTTCACAGGG
>JAZNYL010000076.1:0-11223 GCA_045594445.1 Eubacteriales bacterium | reverse complement strand
GGCTCACACAGCTCGGCAAATCGCAGAAGACGCTTACAGTGCCGCAGGGCTACGATGGCAGAAAGGTTACCGCAATAGGTCCGTCGGCATTTGAGGGCGGCTCTGTGACAAAGCTTGTAATTCCTGCCGACACGAACGTCGACACTATTATGGACGGTGCGTTCACAGGCGCGTCAACTCTTACCGAGATGTGGTGCTACGTTCTCGACTGTGAGAGCATTCTTCCGCCCGCAAGCTTCGAGGGTACGGCTTCTTCGTTCAAGGTCCACGTTCCGCCGGAATCAACCTATAACAGCGGATACTATTGGGCGCACAGAAAGCTTACCTTCGTGTTTGACGCGGAGTAGCTCAAAATGTGAAAAAATAAAGAAAAAACCCCACGATGCGCAGCATCGTGGGTCTTTTATGTTTACGCCATGGTCGCAAGCATTTGTGCCGTGACCTCGTAGCGCGTGGATTCGCCGCTTTGATAAAGCGCAAATTCATCTGCCATATAAGCTGACATGCGCCAAACCTCTTGGCCAAGGCTGCCCGCAATGTGCGGAGTCAGAATGCAGTTGGGCAGGGAATAGAGGGGAGAGCCCTGCACGGGCGGCTCGGGGTCGGTCACGTCCAGAATGGCGATCAGGTCGGGACGCTCTCCAAGCACGCGGATCAGATCAGACTCTACCACCTGCGCACCGCGGCCCGTGTTGAGAAAGGCGGCGTAGGGGCGCATGCGCGAGAATTGCGCATAGGTCAGCATGCCGCGCGTTTCGGCATTATTGGGCAGGTGGTTGGATACCACCGCGCACCGCTTGAAAATCTCATCAAGCGCACAAGGCGTCACGCCAAGCGCGGCGGCCTTTTCGGGGGAAAGATAGGGATCGTAAACGTATACGTCCAGCGCGTAGGATTTGAGCATTTGTGCCACCAAAGAGCCGATCATGCCGCAGCCGATCAGGCCAACGCTTTGCGCATAGTTGCCAAGATAGGCGGTGCTGCGCGGAGCGAACTGATGGATCTTCATGTCTCTTGCCTGCGCAAAAAAGCCTTTGTTTGCAAGCAAAATCTGCGCCACGGTGTATTCGGCCACGGGCACGGCGTTGGCTGCCCACGCGCTGAATACGCGCACGCCGCGCGCAAGGAAAGGACGCGCAAAGGCCTGTACGCTGCCTGCGGCGTAGAAAACGCATTGCAGGCGGGGCAGATGCTGCGCGATCTGCGCCTCGGTCAAGTTCGGCATACCCCAAGTGGAGAAAACGATCTCGGTGTCGGTGGGAATGGCGTCAAGCTCGGCCGCGGTATAAATACGCTCGTCAAGTGAGCAGATCGCACGCAGGCGCGATACGGCTGTCGTGTCGTATACGCGGCGCATGTTGTCGGGGCTGTTGCATAAAAATATCGCGTTCATTGGTGTTCTCCTATGATGGCGCGCAGGGCACAGGCCTCTGCGAAGAGCGTTTCAAGCTTGTCGTCCGGCATGAATTCGAGCAGGAGCGTGTGTGATCCTTCCAAAAGCGCAAGATAGCCTTGCCATTCGCCTGCGCCCTCGGAAAGGGAATAGCGCGCTGCGCCCTTCCATTGAAATACGTGCAGATGCGTCACGTAAGGGGCAAGGTCTCGCAAATATGCGAGGTTTTGTTCAACCTCTCTGTGCTGAAACGGCTGCCAGTAGGTGCGAAAATGCGGGGAGTCCACCTCTTGCATCAGCCAAAGCGCGTCCTCGGGGCGTTCGGTAAAGGTGCCCCTATGGCATTCGGTGCAAAGTGTGACGCCGTGCCTCTCTGCTATCTCGGCCGCCGCGCGGCAATCGGCAAGCAGCGACAAGGTCTCGTCAGACGTCATATCCGCACCTGATTTGGTGCCGCACCACAGGCGCAAGGTGTCCGTGCCCAAGGTTTTGGCGGCAAGGATATAGGCCTCCAATTCGACAATCGGCGTCTGCCCAAGGCGAAAATACGTGCCGTAAGAGCAGCAGCGCACACCGAATTCGTTCATGAGTGCAACCAACTCGTTAAGACGCGCCACGTCGTGGCAGGGGGCGTGCACGTCGCTGCCCCATTCGATCAAGGAAAGCCCCGCGCCCTTCATCGCGCACAGAATCTCGCGCGGCGAGTGCCCGCGAAACGAAACCGAAACCAATCCCGTGCGGTGCTTTTGCGTGTCCATCATGCCACCTCCTTGCCATTTTCTGATTTTATTATAGCTTGTTTGCGGGGGTGTGTCAAGAAAAATCAAAAGAAAAAGCCGAGGCGGTAGACGTACCGGGGCAGCGCAAGCAGAAAAATCCGCGGACGTGGTGACAAATATGCAATCGTGTGCTATAATAGAGGTATCAATCAAGCGAAAAGGAGCGGACATGATTTATCTGACGTCGGACCTTCACGGCAAATTTGAGTCGTTGCAAAGACTTTTGCAAGCGGCGCGGTTTTGGGAGCACCCCGAAAACCATCTCTATATCCTTGGCGACGTGGTGGATAGGAGTAATCTTGGCGGCGTGGATATCCTGAAATGGATCATGGACGCCCCGAACGTGACGCTGCTGATGGGGAATCACGAAAAAATGATGCTGGATGCAGGGTGGATCTTTGACGAGGATGCAAGCAAGTATCCCGATTCGGGTATGGTCAAGGCGCTTGACCGATGGAAGCGCAACGGTGCGGATTTCACCATTCGCGCGCTCAAAGCCGAGGATGCAACGGTGCGGAGCAGGATTTTTGCATACGTACAGGAGTGCCCTTTATATCAGCAGCTTGAGCTTTCGGACAGAAGGTACGTGCTGGTGCACGGAGGACTTGGGCAGTTTGAGAAGGGAAAGGATCTCTCGGAGTATTCATGGCATGATCTGCTGTGGGAGCGTCCCGATCTTTCCACTACCTACGAGCCGGATGCCTATACCGTCATCTTCGGACATACGCCCACCTATTATCTTGATCCGAAATACCAAAACCGCATGGTCAAAACCGCCGGCTGGTGGAACATTGACACGGGTGCCGCCTCCAAGCAAGGCCACCCCATGCTACTCTGCCTTGACACGGGCGAGGAATACTATATCGACGAGAATTAATGCCGGATTTTTGCTGCAGATACAAAGGCGGCACTATCGTCAAGAAGAATCAAAAGAAAAAGCCGAGGCATTGCCTCGGCTTTTCGTTATGCTTGCTGTCCGAATACGTACAGGTAATAATCCTCCAGGGTGGGGGATTGCTCGCACGCCTCGGGGGCGGGGCGTGTGTCGCAAAGAACACGCAGGACGGCCATGCCGGGTTGATGCTCGGCTGCCGAGATGTTGGTTACGGCAAAGGCGCTTTGCACCGAAGCGATCTCGCCCTCGGGCACGCACAGTGTCCACACCTTGCCGTCAAGCTGCTGCAAAAGCTCGTGGCCGGGGGCTTTTTGGATGATCTCGCCCTTGCGCAGCATGATGATCTCCTTGGCGATAAACTCCACGTCGGACACCACGTGCGTGGCGATGATCACGATCTTGCCCATGGCAATGCGCGAAATGTAATTGCGTACCGCAATGCGCTGCTTGGGGTCAAGCCCCGCGGTGGGTTCGTCCAAAATCAGGATCTTGGGATCTCCCAGCACCGCCTGTGCAAGAGCAAGACGCTGCTTCATGCCGCCCGAGAGCGAGCCGATCTTGTGGCGCGCCACGTCGGAAAGCTCCACCGCCTGCAAAACGCCGTCGATCTGAGACCTGATCAGCGCATCTCTCTGCTTTCGGGGCAGATCCTTTCCCACGTCCTTGAGCGTGGCAACGTATTGCAAAAATTCCTCCAAGGTAAAGCTTGGGTACATGCCGGGGTATTGCGGCATAAAGCCCAGCATACCGCGGAATTCCTTGCCCATGGTGGCCACGTTTTCGCAGCGTCCATCCTCGTCGATGAAGGTGATATTTCCCGCATCCGCGCGGAGATTGCCCGTGAGAATATTCATCAGCGTGGTCTTGCCCGAGCCGTTGGGCCCCAGCAGGGCGTACACACCCTCGGAAAGCTCTGCGCAAAAGTCCTTGAGTGCTTGGGTTTTCCCGTAGGATTTATTGATATCGTGAAATTGCAGAACCATTTACACTGTCTCCTTATTGTTTCGTATA
Organism: Eubacteriales bacterium; assembly: GCA_045594445.1. Taxonomy (GTDB): domain Bacteria; phylum Bacillota; class Clostridia; order Oscillospirales; family CAG-272; genus SVQP01. The sequence goes on along the minus strand of JAZNYL010000076.1, from coordinate 7,145 downwards.
TTGATGCACAAAAACGTAACCAAGAGCGCGACAAAGGCCAGCGTGAGCATACTCGCCCCAAGCGCGCCGCCGTCCATAAACATAAGCATCAGCTCGTTGCCGTCGAGCAGAGCGGTCAGCTTGGCGTACTGCAGCAGATCAACGCCCATGCCATGGATCAGTTTGGGAATTTGCACCGCGACGGTCAGTATGATCAGCGACAGATACGACACCTTGACAAGGCGTGTCAACTGACAAGCCAGCACACACATAAGCAAGCATGCGCTGTATCTTACAAGCACGATCAGGGCGGTATATTGCCAAAGCGTCAAGTGCGGCGCGGCGTTTTTGTAGATCTGCAGGCTGACCAGCGTTGCGTTCGCGTCCTCAAAGCGGTAGGCAAGCAGGATGGGCAGCAGCTGCAGGAATGTAAAGATCACGAAAAACGCAGTGGTCAGCAGCATGCATAAGAGCAGCTTGGCGCGGCTTGTCTCCCGCCTGCCGCGCGGTGTGGTGGACAGGATGGGGGAGAACTTGGAGGAATACTCGATTGCCCCCAAAAAGGTACAGGTCAGCAGGATGCACAAGAACAAGAGCAGGTGGTCGCCCGATTCAAACAGCGTCATCCAGCCCGTGTCGTAAAGCAAGGTCAAGCCGTCAAGACCGCGCTCAGATTGGTACGCGCAGGCCTCGGACACCCTGACAAAGGGCATCTCATGCAGGCAGGCGTAGTAGTATTCGTTTTCGATCTGTATCATACTGACCCCTTCGGGCAGCGTATCGGGCGTAGCGTTTCGGTATTTGAAGTAGTTTCGGTACCCCTGTGAGATACGTTCGCCTTCCGCGTTAAGGTAGTCCCAACGCCCCGCATCGTCCATGGGTGCGAGCGTTTTTACGTAATCGTAATAGATCTGATCGGATCTGCTTGTGTATTCCTTGTACTGCAAAAATGCGCCCGCGGCAGAAATGAGCAGCAAAAGCACAAGTGTGAGCACCACAAAGCGGCTCTTTCGCAGCTTTTTGAATTCCCAGGCAAGCAGCGTGCGTGCACCAATCGCGGTGCGCGCGTCTTTCGTGCGGCGGCCTGCAAGATTAAAGCGGATATTGGCAAATCTCAGATGCAAAAGCACAATGCCGCCAAGGCACAGCAAAGAGAGCGCGATGTAGAGACCTAAGATGGCAGGCACGACCGAGATCGGCTTGCCGAAGATTCGCACGCATTGGTATCTGGAAAGGAAGGTGGCTGCGTCCGTGGCTGCTACCAGATTGCAATGGTCAAGGATGACGTCGGTGTTGAGATACGTGTGCCCGTCCAGCACAAGACTGACGGCATAAGCCAACAGCGAGAGCACCAAGGCCACAAGGCGGTTGCCGAGCGCATAGGTCAGAAGGGCCACCAGTGCGCATACGAACACCGTAACCGCGGTGCGGATGGCAAAGAGTAGGAGAATGGCTTGCCAGGTGCGCAGGGTATAGGGCGCACCGAGAAAGACGCCGAAGCTTTGCACGTATTCGCCAAGTCCTGCAAAGGAGAAGGTTGCACCCTCTGGCAGCGTGGCAAGCAGCATGCCGATCAGCGAGATGCCGAAAAAGAGTGCGCAAAGCGTGAATGCCGAGAGCAGCATGGCAAGAATTTTGCTTGTGACGTATCGCAGTCGCCCGCCGGCCGATGCATAAATGATGGGGTGCATGCCGGTCTTGCGGTCCACGCTGAACAGCTGCACCGAGAGGAATACAGCGCAGATCAGAAGCAGCGGATTTGCCGCGTGAAACGACAGGTACGTATCCCAACCGCTGACCGGCTGCTCGGCAATCGTGAGCCCCTTGAGATCGGTATAAATGTCGATAACGTCCTCAAAGTACAAGGTGGCATAGCTGTCCTGGGCGTTGTAAAGGCTTTGCTGATACTGCCGCTTGGCATTGGAGATCACGGCCGAGATCTTTTTCTCGTATTGCCGCGTCTGCTGCGACTGGGGGGCTTTGGATGCCTGATCGTAGGCAAGCGCGCCCGTCACGAGCAGCAATACCAGCACGATTGCCACCGTCAGCTTGGAAAGCCCGATTTTTCTGACTTCAAAAAATAGTTGTTTCATCATTCGTAAGGATTATATTTGATCAATCTGTATTCTCCCGTGACCACGTTGACGATTAGCATGTCGGTAGAAGTAAGGTTGTGATTTTCATGTTTGTCTTGATAATAATTTTCCGAGATGAAACCCACCCAATCGCCGCATATAAACTCGTTATGTCTGTTGGGTGACGGACCTCCGTATACAAAACCGTCTACGTGGCACAATAGCTTGCTATCCGTTCCGTCCAAGTCCACAACGTAAATGTTGCCGCCGTAAAGATCCTTGTGATCATCTCCGTCCACCGTGATCCAGACCTGGGGGTTCTCCACGAACTTGACGTAAAGCAGCTTATCGCCGTAAACGTAGAAATCCGCCACGTCCTCTGCGAGCAGCACCTCTTCGCCCGTAGAAAGATCCTTGCAGTACATCTTGTCATACGTCCACTTGCCAAGCGTCCAGCGCAGCTTGTATTTTCCCCATTCGCGGCAATAGTTCTGATCGTATGCTCGCCAATCGCCCCCATCCAGATCGGTAGAGTAGTATTTGAGATCATCCACCCAAACGATTCTGCCGCCCTCGATCAGCTCCATTCTGGCAAACGGGTGTCCGCAGTCGATGACCTCAAGCTCGCCGCTTTGCGTTTCATAGCGGTAGAACGTGACTTTAAAATCGCCTTCCACTTGGGTAGGAAGAGACTCCATAAAATAGAGATAATAATTGTAGGAGAAAATGCGACTCAAAAGCCCGTTGGAGGTGTAAATTTCCTCTACCTTCATGCTGTCAGCATCATAAGAGCGCAGGTGGTGTTGTCCATCTGAAGATGAAGAATCCAGATTGTAATACAGAACGTTTCCAATCGAGGTCATCAAGCGCGAGCTAATGGCAAACGGACATGAGGAACCGAACCTTTCGTGCGGACAAAACGGATCCTGACAAACGGGCGATGCGGTACCCGTGGGGATGTGGTATTTGAGTAGCAGACCGTTAAAGGCCTGGAACATGTAATCTCCCGGAACCGTTCCGGTCTCAACTTCTCCGTATTCCAATTCACTTGACGTAATCCTATCGTGCGTCGGCCGCTCGGGGCGCTGCTGCTTTTGCCCGCAGGAGCCAAGCAGGATGCAAAGCAGGGCAAGGGTGATGAGTAATAATTTCCGTTTCATCATAGCTCCCCTCGTCATTCATAAGAATTAAACTTGATCAATTTATATTCATCGGTTACAACGTTGACCATCAGTATGTCGGTAAAGGCTAGGGAAGCCCCGCTCCAGTCATTCTCATCCGAATAGTAATTTTGAGAGATGATCCCAACCCAATCGCCGCAGGATATGGGGTTCATGTATCCATAGCAGAATTCTTCTACGTGGCATAACAGATGTGCGTCCGAGCCGTCCGAATTCATGACGTAAACGTTTCCTCCCCATTCATCCTTGATCTGCTTGCCGGCGTCCGAGGTGACGTATCTCGGTGTGTCCGTACGTTTCCAATACAAAACCTTGTCACCGTAAAAATAGAACCAGTCAATATCTTGCGCAATCACAATTTCTTGATTTGTGGAACGGTCTCTTCTGGATAAACGAACGTACTCACCATTGGCGTCAAGTGCCCACGAGTAAACGTAATTGCCCCATTCTCGCTGCAATACGGGGGTATAGGGACGCTTGTCTTCTCCGCTTAGGTCTGTGGAGAAATATCCTTCTCCTCTTTCCCAAACGATTCTGCCTGCCTCAATTGCGTGTATCGTTGCGTACGGATCATCGCAATCAATGACGTCGGTCGTTCCTGTCTGCGTATCTAACCTGTAAATGACAGTGCCGATAATATTATGGTCTACAACCTCCAGCTCAGAAAAATAGAGATAGTAGTTATAGGAAAACATACGGCTCAGAACACCGTCTGAGATCAGGATCTCCTTGATTTCCATGCTGTCGCCGTCATAAGAGCGCAAACGCCACTGACCGTCTATTTCCTTGGCGTAATACAAGATATTCCCAATTGCAGCATACCGACGACCCGGCACTCTGAACGGACAATGGTAATCATGGGCGCAAAACGGGTCCTGACAGACCCACGTTGCCGTGCCCGACGGAATATGGTATTTGATCAGGACGTAGTTTGTCGTTGATCCGTATACGTAATCTCCCGGAACTGTTCCGGTTTCGATTTTTCCATAATTCAATTCGCTTTCGGTGATCCTTTCAGGCAAGGTTTGGAGCGGCTTTCGTTCCGGCCTTTGTTCTTGCTTTTGCCCGCAGGAGCAGAGCAAAAGTGCGATCAAGGTCAATGTAATGATCAAAAATTTCCGTTTCATCATAGCTCCTTTTATCATTCACACGGATTGTATTTGATATATCTGTACTCACCCGTGACTACGTTGACGATCAGCATATCTGACTCCCAAACGCCGCCGTCATAGACACACCACGTCAGAATCCCTACCCAATCGCCGCTGCAAAGCTGATTGTTTTGGTGCGATGACATGCCCATGATCGGGCAATCGTCTACGTGGCACAAAAGGTGCTTATCCGAGCCATCCAGATTCATCACGTACACGTTGCCGCCAAGCGTATCGTAAGAGGTGCCGTACTCGTCCGAATACCAGATCTCGGGATTTTCTACCTGCTTGAAATACAGGATCTTATCGCCGTAAAAGTAGAACCAATCCAGCTTTTCATCCGAAACCACGATCTCTTCTCCGGTGGAGTGGTCCTTGCGGTATAATGCCCGGATACATGTTTCCTCTGCAGACCAGTCCCACCTGAACGTATATTTGCCGTAAGGTCGGCTGAAATTCATGACGTATACGTCCTCGTCATTGCCGTCAAGATCGGTGGAAAAATATTCGTTTCCCCATCGCCAGACGATCCTGTCTGCCTCAATGTCATAGATCCTTGCGGAGGCGTGCCCGCAATCAATGGTTTCAAGTGCGCCGCTTTGCGTGTCCAGTCTGTAATACGTATAGTCAAACTCCTCTTCAACGCCCGTGGGCAGCTTTTCCCAAAAATACAGATAATAATCATAGGCAAAGGGGCTGCCGATCATGCCGTTCGAGGTGCGTATCTCTTCCACTTTCATATTGTCTCCGTTATAGGAGCGCAGGTGGACCTGACCGTCAATTTCTACTATGTAATACAGCGTGTTTCCGATAGCTGACATCCCGGGCCAATCGACGGCAAATTGGCAAGATGATTGATACGGATCGTGCGTACAAAACGGATCCTGACAAACTGTCGAGACCGTACCCGTGGGGATGTGGTATTTGAGCAGCACACCGTCTACCGAATGGAATATGTAATCTCCCGGCACGGTGCCTGTTCCGATCTCTCCGTCATCCATCGCACTTGACGTGATCTTTTCGTGCGTCGGCCGCTCGGGGCGCGGCTGCTTTTGTTCGCAGGCGGCAAGCCCGAGGCAGAGTAAGAGGCAAAGTGCAGCCGATGCGGCCGTGAAACATTTGTTTTTCATCAGATCATCCCCCTTCCAAAAAAGCGTGCAGGGGTATCCCCCTTACTCATAAAGACTACTTTTTCTTGGCAATTGGCCACGCTTTTGGGGAAGATTTTGCATAAAAAAAGAGGCTGTGTCAATTTGACACAGCCCTTAATATTCTTTTTACTTACCCTGCTCCATTGCGCGGCGCTTGCGCATCATTTCCTTCATACGCAGCTCGGTATTCAGGATCTTCTTGCGCAGACGGATGGACTTGGGAGTGATCTCGATCAGGTCGTCGTCGGTGATGTACTCGATCGCCTCCTCCAGCGTCATGATGATGGGGGGCGTGAGCAGCAGCTTTTCGTCCGCACCCGCGCTTCTGATGGCGGTCAGGTGCTTTTCCTTACAGGGGTTGACGGCAATGTCGTCGTTCTTGGGGTTCTCGCCCACGATCATTCCCTCGTACACAGCGGTCTGGGGGCCGACGAACAGTCTGCCGCGCTCCTGGGTCTGATACAGGCCGTAGCGGGTAGTCTCGCCTGCCTCGGATGCGATCAGAGAGCCGGTGAACTTCATGGTGATCTCACCGCGGTAAGGCTCGTAGCCTGCGAAAATGGTGTTGATAGTGCCTTCGCCGTGGGTTGCGGTCAAGAACTCGGAGCGGTAGCCGAACAGGCAGCGGGAGGGGATGAGGTACTCAATTCTCATGCGGTTGCCCGAGCCCAGAGGATTCATTTCCAAAAGGTCGCCCTTACGCTGGCCCAGCTTTTCCACAACGGCACCAACGTACTCGTTGGGCACGTCCAGCGTGACGCGCTCCATAGGCTCACACTTAACGCCGTCGATCTCGCGGAACAGCACGCGGGGGTTGGAGCAAGCCAGCTCAAAGCCCTCACGGCGCATGGTTTCTAAGAGGATGGAGAGGTGCATTTCGCCTCTGCCCGCAACGCGGAATTCATCGGTAGTGTCACCGTCGTTGACACGCAGGGAAACGTCCTTGAGCAGCTCGCGGTACAGTCTGTCGCGGATCTGACGGGAGGTGACGAACTTGCCTTCCTTGCCTGCCAGAGGGGAATTGTTGACCGCGAAGGTCATTTCCATGGTAGGCTCGCTGACCTTAACGAATTCAAGCGGCTCGGGGCATGTGACAGAGGTGATGGTATCACCGATCGAAATCTCGCCCGCGCCGGAGAAGCAAACGATATCGCCAACCTTGGCCTCTTCCACAGGCACGCGGTTGAGACCGTCGATCTGCATCACGGTCACGATGCGGATCTTCTTGGGTGTTTCCTCGGAGTAGTAGTTGCAGATCAGCGCGTCCTGGTTGACCTTCAGGCGACCGCGCTCAATGCGGCCGATGCCGATACGGCCAACGTAGTCGTTGTAGTCAATCGAGGAAACCAGCAGCTGCAGCTCGCCGTCCTCGTCGCCCTCGGGGGCGGGGATATAGTCCACGATGGTCTCAAACAGGGGAGTGAGGTCATCGCCAAGGTTATCGGGATCAAAGGAGGCCTTGCCCTCTCTGCCCGAGCAGTAAAGCATGGGGGAATCCAGCTGCTCGTCGCTGGCGTTCAGATCGATCAGAAGCTCAAGGATCTCGTCCTCCACCTCACCAAGGCGGGCGTCGGGCTTGTCGATCTTGTTGATGCAAACGATCACGCG
>JAZNYL010000075.1:0-42444 GCA_045594445.1 Eubacteriales bacterium | reverse complement strand
GGAGTTGGGATAGGTGGTTGTCTTCCTAAGACCGCTTGGCCTCCGACTTGACTGGGATATGAAGCACTTGCCACTATAGTCTTTGCCGCCAAGTGCCCTTTCTTCCATGATATCGACAACTCTTTGTGATACCTTCTTCTTGGTTCTAACCTTCTCTCTTGGGATAAGCTTACCTTCTATATTCACATTAAGAAGCGGACAGATATTGAGCATAGATCCTACAAATCCTGCTGTTTTGGATACTCTGCCTCCTTTTATATAGAATGTAAGATCGGTTGAGAAGAACCAGTGCTGCACTTTGTTTCTTATATCAAGAGCAAATGTGCAAAGATCTTCAAAGCTAAGTCCCTGATCTCTTTTATCTGCAAGTATATCCATAAGAAGTCCATATCCAGATGAAGCTGCAAGTGAATCAATTATCTCTATCTTTCTGTCAGGATATTTATTTACTTCGTGTAGGCAGCAATTGCATCAGCTGCAAACTCAGCAGTTCCCTCGCCGTACTTGTCGATGTTCTTTTTGAATCGCTCGTCGGCGACATACATCTTGCCAAGCCCTGCGAGGATCTCGTCGGTGCAAGTGTAGTAGTTGGCGGTGATGTGCGCTTGAAGCTTGGCTACAAGTGCCTGTGCTTCTGAAGAATCAGCACTCGCACCGCTCGTCTTGCACGCGGCAAACTCTGCAAAGATCGCCATCATGCCATCGTTTGCTTCTGCCCACTTCTCTTTTGTGTAATTCTTTGTTTTTTGCTCGTGCTCTCGATAGGCATCGGTGTTGCCCCAACGAGAGCGAGCTTCGGATTCGTAATCGTTTATCATATCAATTTTATCTCCTTATCATCACTTGAAAAACGCCATCAGCAAGGTACCTGCGACCATCAGGCAAAGTCCAAGGAAGGATTTTTTCGAAAGCTTTTCCTTGAACACAAAATAAGAAAACGCAACGGTTACGATGATACTCAGCTTGTCGATCGGCACAACTACGCTGACAAGTCCATGACCGATCGCGTAGTAATAACACAACCACGATGCTCCCGTGGCGATGCCCGAAAGCGAAATGAATAGCAATTCCTTTTTGTCAAGCGACGGCAGCTGCTTCTGCTTTCCGCGCGCAAAAACGATTCCCCAAGCCATAACCAGCACGACGCACGTGCGAATTGCCGTGCCAAGATTGGACTCCACACCGGAAATGCCCACCTTGGCCAGTATCGATGTGAGTGCGGCAAAAACGGCGGAGAGCACCGCGTAGATCATCCACGAACGCCCCTTGGCCTGTCCTTCGGTCTTTTTCTTTTCGACCATGAGAAAGATTCCAAGCGCGAGAATGGCGGTGGCGATCAGCTTGAATACCAGATTCGACGTCTCACCAAAGCAAATGATCGCGAGCAGGACGGTGAGTATCGTGCTTGACTTATCTATGGGAACGACCTTGTTGATGTCCCCCATTGAAAGCGCCTTAAAGTAGCAGATCCACGAAGCACCCGTAGCAAGTCCCGAGAGAATCAAAAAGATCAGTGACTTGGGCGGAATTACCGCAATCGTGCCTTGCGATCCGACTACGAACACCATCACCCACGAAAAGATCAGCACCACCATGGTGCGAATCGCTGTAGCGAGATCGGAATCGGTCTTTTTGATTCCGCATTTCGCAAGAATTGAGGTTAACCCCGCAAATACCGCGGAGAGTATAGCAGCAATCATCCAAAGCATAGTCGTACCTTTTTCTTATGTAAGAAATTATTTTTTGATGGGCAGCAGCATTCTTGTCTGCTTTTTATATTCAGCAAAGCCGTCCTTGCGGGACTGGCGTTTGTCCGCCATAGGAATGCTGACCGCCAAAAACAGTACCGTATTTGCTACAGCACCCGCCGCGAGATACCACGCGCTTGATGCCGCGCAAAGTACGGACAGACCCACGCCCCACCACATGAGAATCTCACCGAGATAGTTGGGATGGCGCGAATATTTCCAAAGGCCTACGCGGATAAAGGGCGCGGTGCGATTCTTGCGGAATTTGTGCATTTGCATATCCGCGATCCCTTGCATGCTTGCCGCGCAGAGGGACAGGCACAGGAACAGCACGCTTGCGATATTGGCTGAAAGTCCTTCACGGATGGCGTAAACACCGGGCAAAATACAGCCGTACACCACCAGCGTCGGCACCATATGAATGCCCACGAAATTGATGATGGGATAAAATACCCCCGTCTTTTCATGAAGCATGGTGTAACGCCAATCCTGATGATTGAGATTTCCGAAGGTGTACGCCCAGTTCGCCGTCAAGCGGATCGCCCAAAAGGACACGACCACAAGCAGAAGAACTCCGAGGAGCGTCAGCTCCCTACCAATGGCAAACGCCACGAGGATGACAGGCGGTTGCACGCTCCAATAGGGGTCGTAGACCGATGCGTTTTTGAATATCAAACTGAAAATAAAGGTTGCCACGGTTGCCGCGACGTCTGCAATGAGCAGCGACAGCCACCAATCCAGCATAAGCGCGCGATAGACAAGCACACCCACCACGGTGGCAATTATGTATACCAGCGTGACAACAATAAAACTCACCGCACGGTTTTGCTTTAGCTTGTTCATACGGTATTACCGTACCTTTCGATAATCTCGACGAGGATCTCCTCGTCTGCCGGGCAGAAGTCGTAATAGGGTTGCAAGTCATCTTGAAATACTTTATTAAAATCCATAGGATGACAAGAAAAATACACCCTCGGTTTACCTTGCGGGTTTTGTATTCCGGCTGTTACAAATTTTATATTTGCCATATTTCTCTCCAAATAATAGTTGAAACAGATTTTATGCACAATTTTATTGTCTCAACTGCTCTTGATTTGCTTCTTGCTTCTGATCTACCGTAGCGCCGTATTCGACGAGTTTTGATATACGATCTCTGCTTGATTGAGCGTCTCGTTGCCTTGCTCGATCAAGATACGATTCCAATCGTCCTGACTGCCGCCAAAATAAACAGTTTTCAGAGAATCACAGTACTTGAAAGCCTCGTAACCGATTTGCGTAACGGTTGCGGGAATGCTGACGTATTCCAAGGACGTGCAGCGAATAAACGCTTCGGACGGTATAGCCTTCAGGGAGTCTCCCAATTCCACGCGCTCCAGTCGTGTATTGTCGCCAAAGCATCCCATGCCCATGCCGACCAGAGCGCCGTTTTCAACGATCACTTGCTCCAGAAGATCATAGCTGTGAAAGGCATAGGTGCCGATGGAGGTCACGCCGCTTTCAATGCGCACCTTGACAATACACTCGTCAAAGCTTCTCCACGGAAAAAAGCCTGCAGCCATGGAGATAAACGCGCCGCTGCCGAACAAGGTAAGCGTTTCACCGTTGAGCTTCCAGTAAGCGCCAATGCTCCCCTCCATCAAAATGCCCGTTTCGATCCCGTCGTACAAATCTCCCGGGTTCTCCTGCACGCCCTCTTGCACGGGCGCGGTGCTTCCCTCCTGACTCGGACGATCACACGAAGCCAAGCATGCAAGTATGCTGAATACTAACACGTAAACGATGATTTTTTTCATTCTGTACCCTACCTCGACAATCCTATGCTGTTTATGCAATTTTTGCTTATACGATAATTATAGCATACCGTCTGTCAATAGTCAAACGAAAATCCACCGAATTTGCAATTGCTTGCAAATTGTTTTTTGACAAAGGCACTGCGCGATTGCAAGCAGGACTTCTTCGTTCCGACCTTGACACCGATCGGAGAATTTGCTATAATTGTAGCGTAAAACGCAACGATGCGCGGGAGGTATGTATGGCCGTTTTTTCATGCGAGACCAAGAAGCTTGACAACCCCAAGGGAAAGCCCAGAGTGTATTTCACCTGTCATCCCGAGGATTTCGCTTTATATTACAGCAAAATCAAAGAGTACATTTTTTATTCACACGACTGCGCCATTTACTATACGCAGGATATGAGTGAGCCGATTGAGAAAGAGGATCTGGACGCGGATCTCGGTCAGATGAATTTGTTCGTGGTTCCCGTTACGTTCAAGCTTCTGAGCACCAAGAATCGGGCGATGCGCGTTGATATCGCCTACGCAAAGGAGAAGAACATTCCCATTCTTCCCTTCATGATGGAATCCGGGATTGATTCCCTTTACTCCGAGCAGAAAAATTTCGGAGAGCGTCAATACCTCAATCCGAACAGCCACGACATGTCCGAGATCGGATACCAGACAAAGCTGAAAAAGTACCTTGACTCGGTTCTGATCAACAGTCAGACCGCCAAGCGCGTCCGCGAAGCGTTTGACGCCTATATCTTTTTGAGCTACCGCAAAAAGGACAGAAAGTACGCAAAAGAGCTGATGCGTCTGATCCACAAAAACCCCGAATTTCGTGATATTGCGATCTGGTACGACGAATTTCTGACTCCGGGCGAAAGCTTTTCCGAAAATATCCGAAGCATAATGGAGCAAAGCGAGTTCCTTACCCTGTTGGTCACGCCCAATCTTCTGGAGGAGCCGAACGGCAAGCCCAACTTTGTCATGGGCGAGGAATACCCCGCTGCGTTGCAATCCAATATGACGATTTTGCCTGCCGAGATGGTTGCAACCGACAAGACCGTATTGGCAGCCAAATTTGAAGGTCTCCCTCCCTGCGTGGATCCCAGAGACCACGAGGGATTCCGCTCCGATCTTTTGAAAGCACTCAAAAGCGTGACGATCTCCGCCAACAACGAGGATCCCGAGCACAATTATCTCATTGGCCTTGCTTACATGGAGGGCATTGACGTTGAGGTGGATCAGGAGATTGGCCTCGGGCTGCTCAGATTTGCAGCCGAACGTGGCCATGCCGAGGCGATGCTCAAGCTGGTTGACTTGTTTTATCACGATATTCAAGGCGAGCAAGGCTATCAAGAGGCGGTTTATTGGGCAGAAAAGCATTTTGATTATTGCTGCACCGAATTCGGAAAGGAACACCCGAACACGTTGTCTTCGGCCGAAATTCTGGCTTGCGCTTATCGAAAAACCAAAAATTATTCCCGGGAAATTGAAATCCGCGAATGGCTGTGCCAGACAAGCATTGATCTTCATGGTCTGAAGGATCTGCAGACGCTGAATGAAATACATCAGCTATCGGTGGCCTACGTCCATGCAAATCGTTTGCGTGAAGCCATGCTGTCCACATACTCAGAGCATTCAATGCGCTGCGATGTTCAAGGAGATACGCATCCAAGCACGCTGAATACGCTGAGCTACCTTGCAAGCATCGTCAGCAAAATGGGTGAGCACGAAAGAGCCCTGGAGTTTTTCCAATACGTATACGATACGCGTCTGGACAGCTTGGGCGAAGCACATTGGCAGACGCGCCAGGCCTTGTATGATCTGGCACTTGAATACAAAGAAGTCGGCAACTGGGAAAAGGTCAAGGACCTGCTGGAATATGCTTACACGTATGAAATGCAGCTGGGAGAGGACGACAAGCCGCACACCATCCGCATATTGTCCGAGCTTGGCGACGTGCACCGCAGACTTGGCAACAGAGAGCGGTTTGTTGCTCTCAACAGGAAAATCCTTGCCCTGCAAGGCGTATCCGGAGGATTTACGCTGGACGGTGACGTGGCGGATATCAAGAATTTTTATGCGTTGAGTCTGGCCTGCGACACCCTTGGCGAGCATCAGGCGGCAACGAAATACATGAACAAGGTGCAGGAACGCATCAGCAAGCTGGGAGAAAGTCACCCCAAGGTCATTGAAGCATATTACCGCATGAGCCTGATCCATCACGACCGCAGAGAATCTCAGCAGGAGGAGGCGCTCAAGCAAAAGGCGATGGGATTGCTCAAGCAAGCGATGGAGCAAGGCGGCCCTGATCTGATCCCCACGGCCCTGGGCTTGGCAAAGGCCTGCAAATTTGAAGATCCCCAAACGGCTGCGGAGCTTTTTGAAATCGGGTACACGCTGCAATGTAAGGCTTGGGGTGATCAATATTCGGAGTATGATGCGCTGGATATACTGGTTCCCTGGGCCAACGCTTGCGAAAAAGCCCAAAACGGCGAAAAGGCGTTGGAGCTCAATCAGCTGATCTACTCGATCAATCTTGAATACCGCGGAGAAAAGCATCCGGAAACCTTGTCGGCATTTTGCGACCAAGCGACCTGCTACGCCATGATCGGAAATTACCAAAAAGCCAAGGAAATATACGATACACTGTGCGCCATGGGGTATCTCCCATTGACCAATGACAGCATATACGTCACCTATTTGTTGGGCAAGTATGCGGACGTTTGCTGCAAATGCGAGGAATACGCCCGCGAGACCGAGCTCCGCGAACGCATTTTTGCTTTGAATGAGAAATACCGCGAGCAGGATGAACAGCGCTTTACGCTCAAGGCATTGAACGAGCTGATTGCCTGCTATGAGCGCGACCATGCTCCCGAGAAATTGGTCGTAGCCTACGAAAAGCAATATACGCTGAGCGGCAAGGTCAACGGCCCCGAGCATCCTGACACGCTCAAGGCGCTGGGTAAGCTTTCTTCTGCCTGCGCGGAAGCGGGAGATTACTCCAAAGCGATTGAGCACCGCAAATGTTTGCTCAAGATCCGCGCAAGCCTGCCCGGAGAGACCGGTGAGCACCTTCGCTTTGACCTTTTCGTGCTTGCAGCGTATTTTGGCAAGCTTGGAGAGTTTGAAAAGATGATTGAGGTCTTGCATCATCTTTACGACATCGTTGCAAAGCTTTACGGCCAGGATTCGCGTTTGCTCACGGTTCCGCTGAAAAATCTCGTGCCCGCTTACGTGCAGATCGAGCAATATCAGGCCGCCCTTCCCTTTGCGCAAAAATGGTATAGCGTGCAGAGAAGCGAGTTTGGCGAGGAGCACGCCGACACGATTACGGCGCTGGATTGGTTGGCCTATCTCTATCGAAAAAATGCCGACGACGCTTCGGCATTGGACGCATATCAAAAGCTATACGCGCTTCAGTACAAGGTTTTGGGAGAGCAGCATTCGGACACGCTCTATTCCAAAAAGCAGATCGCAGAGCTCAAAGCCAAGCTCCAAGGCCAATCATAAAAAGAAGCGGGACAGCTGGACGCAAAGCGTCCTGAGGATCTGCGAGGGGCAACATCATTCGCCCGTAAATCCCGACACTGCGTGTCGCGCTCCGCGTTCGACTCCACTTTCGTTCCGCTCAGGATGACGCGGGCGGGATGATACGGGCGCGGCTACGTACCTGATAAAACAAAAGCAGAAGTCTGTGATCAAGGCTTCTGCTTTCGTATTATTCAATGATTCCGCTCATTCGTCAGTCCGATGCATCTGTCCCGTTTCTTGATCAAGGCGTCACGGGAAATTTGACCGAGTTCTTGGGCGTGCCGAATTCGGGATCACCGTTCTCGTCAAAGGTGACAGGAGCAATCCATACCGAGCGACCTGACCAACCCGTGCCTGCCACGAGGTTTGCGTGATAGATCATCCACACGCTGCCGTCCGGTGCTTGGCAGAAGGAATTGTGCCCCGGGCCATAGCAAACGCCAAAGCGCTGCTTGAATACGGATTTGGTGGATTTTTCCCAATGATCGGGGTTCATGGGGTCGTCGCCCGTCAGAGTCAGCATACCAAGGCAGTAGTCGTCCGTCCAGCTGCCCGAAGCGGAATAGACCAAAAAGGTTTTGCCATCGTGCTGCAGTACGGCGGGGCCCTCGTTGATATAAGGCTCACCCACCTTTTCCCAACCGTATTCGGGAACGGACAGGCAAACGCGCTCGGAATCAATGGTGCAAGGATCGCTCATGTGCGCAATATAAATATTCTGCGCCACGTTGACGTCACCCTCCCAGCCGGACCAGATAAAATACAGCTCGCCGTCCAGCTGCATGACCGTGCCGTCGATGGCCCACTTATTCGTAGGATCGGTGATCTGTCCCACCATTTCAAAGCGCTGCATGGGATCCTGCGACGTGCCCTTGAGCACATACATGCGGTGATTGTAGTTATCGCCATCGTCGGCTGCGACGTAAATGTACCATTCCCCGTTGATATAATGCAGCTCGGGTGCCCAATATTCCTGCGAATACATGGTACCCTCGGGGGCAATATAGATGCGTCTTCCGCTTTGAGAAAGCTCGGAGATAGAGGGTACCTCTGCAACGCTGACGCCGTTTCCTGCCGAATAGCAATAGTAATACGCGCCCTCGTGCTCCACGACCCAGGGGTCACCGCCGCCATCGTGAACGGGATTCTGAACTGTTACGTACATGGTTGTCTCCTCCTCGGTTGTGATTTCTGTTGCGGGCTCGGTAGTATCAGCCTCGATGCTTGACTGCTCAGGGGTATCCCCTGCGTCGCACGCTGCAAGCGAAAGTGTCATGGCTGCAAGCAAAAGCAGCGCGAATATGCGATGATATACGTTCACGTCTGTTACCTCGTCTCTTATTTAGCAAATTCAAACAGTCTATATAGTTTTTTGGAAAGCTTGCCCGCGTAAACCGATGCAAAAATTCGCTTTTCCATGCCGCGCAGCTGATCAATATAGGGCTTGGGCGTCATTTCGTGCTCCGCGACAAAGCGCAAATCTTCGGACTGCAGAAGCAGCGGGTCGTCGATGCCGTACACGACGGTCACGCCCACGTCGTTGATGGGGTTCTTGTATTTGGACATTTTGGCTGCAAAGGTGGTATAACAATCCATCAGCAGCGCGACGCGATCAAAATGATCGCAGATCGCACCCAAGGCTGTTTGCAGCTCTTCCACGGTCAGATACATGCTCACGCCCTCCATGACTACAATCGCCGCTTTGTACTGCGGGATTTGCGAAAGCCATACCGGGTCTCTGGCGTCACCCGCCAGCATCTGATAGCGGAAATCTTCCCCGTAGTATCGCTTTCTTTCCTCGATGACCTCTGGAAAATCCACGTCGTACCAGATATGGCAGCTCTCCCCTACGCGCAAAACGCGGCTGTCCATGCCGCAGCCGATATGGATGACCACCGCATCATCGGCATTCTCCATTTGCCTCTTGACCCACGCGTCAAAGACAGCCGAACGAATGCCCATATAGTACGCAAGATATTTGGATCTGGATTTTCCTTTAAGCGGGAATTTCTCCGCATCCCAGATCTCTTCCGCCTTGGGATCTTCTAAAAACAATCCCCTTTTGCTGACAAATGATTTGCCGTACAACGGAATATATAAGGTTTTGTTGACGTTGCTCATGTCTTGTTTCTTCATAGGATCTCTCCGTTCAAAAAAGCGCCCGCTTGCTCTCGGCTTTTGAATACGATCACGTTTTTGTCTCCGTATTTCTCAAGCAGCGCAAGCACTTCGGGCCTTTGCTGTTGTCCATAGCCCTTGATAAATTCCAAAAATTCCGCATCCTCTGCGGTTTCGATCCACGGCATATCCTCGCGCACCTTTCCCCATCGCGCGCGAATGCCGCCAAGGCAAACGTCAAGCGGATAGTCGAGGAAAATCACGGTATCGCACGCTTGCATGCGCATCTCCATAGTCGAGCCGTAATTGCCGTCAATGATCCATGCGTCGGTGTCAAGCACGGCAGCAAGGCGACTGAGAAATACGCTTTTTTCCACCGTGGTTTTATCCGCATTCCAGTACATCATGTCAAGGTAATGCAGCGGAATGCCCGTTTTTTTATGCAACGCCCTTGAAAAGGTGCTTTTTCCGCTCCCCGGGCAGCCGATGACAATAACTTTTTTCATTTGCATTTCATTCACTTTCTTTATACAGATAGCAATCCGGCTCGTGCGAATATACGACACCGATTGCCTGCAGGTAAGAATAGATAATCACAGAACCGACAAAGCTCATGCCTCTGCTTTGCAGATCTCGCGAGATCGCGTCCGACAAGGCGTTTGAGGTCTTGCTCGTTTCATAGACGACGGCGTCACCCGTAAAGGTGCGCAGGTACGCGTAAAACGAGCCGAATTCTCGGGTGATGGACAAAAATACCTGACTGTTTCGGACGCTTGCGGCAATCTTTCTCTTGTTTCGGATGATCCCGGGGTTTTCGGCAAGCTTCTGCATTTTCCGATCGTCGTAAGCGGCTACCCTTTCAGCGTCAAAGCCGTCGTAAGCCAGACGGAACGCTTCCCTTTTGTTAAGCACACATTCCCAGGAAAGCCCCGCCTGAAAGGACTCCAGTATCAGCATCTCATACAGATACTTATCGTCAAAGCGCGGCACGCCCCACTCTTGATCGTGATAGGCAACGTACAGCGCGTTTTTTTGGTTGCACCATTGGCAGCGTGTTTTATCATGCATACCTAAAGACTCACTTTCTATCATTCCATCAGGAAATCGTATACGATCCTGTTAAAGTCACTCGCTTCTTCATAAGCGGCATGGCCCAAATGATCATATATATGTAATCTGCAGCCAATTTTCTCGGCAATTTCCTCGGATGCTTCTCCGCTGACCACCTTGTCTTGCCTGCCGCCGATCACAAGCGTCGGACACTTGATCTCCCCCAAATGCTCATAGGTATCGCAGGTCAGGCAGGATTCTGCAAGCGTGACAAAGCGATCCACATCCTTGGGCTTTTGCAAAATGGTCAGAAGCGGCAGAAAAAGGCGGTACTTTTTGACGTATGCCTCGGAATACATTTTCTCTGCCATATCCGAAACCAGTTCCTTCATCGCATCGCGCTCCACCATGTCAATCCAGTCGTAAATCACCTGCGTGACGGTTGCGTTGTTTTTGGAAAGCGTCACGGCAAGCACCAATTTTCTGACCAGATCGGGGCGATCGATGGCAAGATACTGCGCAATCATGCCGCCCTGCGAAACGCCAAGCACGTCCGCATTCCGAATACCTAACGCGTCCATAGCCGCAGCGATATCCGATGCCATCTCCCGGACAGTGATACCGTCGTGCAAGACGGGTCTGCGATCAAACAGATACACCGTATAATCCTTGGTGAACGTACGATACATATAGGCAAGAGAGAATGCAGCGCCCTTGATGCCGCGCGTATTCAGCCCTTGTATCATAATCAGAGGCTTTGCTCCGCGACCAAAGGTGATATAATCAAACTGCATATTCAAAAGATTGAGCTTTGATTCCTTGGCATGATACAGCATCGTAAATACACCTCAAATTATCTTTTGTTCATGTCGTCTACCGTCTGACAAGGCTTTGCGGTCATTTCCACCCAAGCGGGCCGAAAGCCGCTGCGGATGGCGTTGCGCACCGACTTGATATTGCACCAAGCGGCACAGTAAAACGGTACCTTGCCGCACGCAAGAATCTCGGTGGCAAGGCGGCTTGTCAGCGCAGAGGCGATTCCCTGCCTGCGATATGCGGGCAGCACGTCAATGCCGATCTGCCACATCGTGTCGCAATCGGCCGAACAGCCTGCAAGTCCGATCAGCCGTTCGCCGTCATAAGCGCCAACGCCCAGCACGTCCAGATGCTTGCGCTTTTCGCACAGCGCGTTTGACCACTCGGGCAGATACAGATCCGAAAAATCCTCCTGCGTCAGCAATTTCAGCTGATAAGGTCCGACGTCCGAGACAACCTTTGCCCCAAGCACGTCCACGTCCGGCAAAAAATACTCGGCCATAAAGCAGATCTTGTGCCCTTTTTCCAGCAACGTACTGTTCAGCACGTGCAGATGCGGCGTTTCAAACAGATGCTCAAGAGGATACGTGCTGATATATTGCTCGGTCAGTTCCCGAAATTCGGGCGAGACCGACGCAACCACGTTGTTTCCGTACGACACAAGCTGACAGGAAAACGGCAGCTCCAGATAGCGTCTTGCGCTCTCGCTTTCGTGCGAGGTCACGATCACGTGCTCGCTTTTTTCAAAATCCGCTGGATCGGCACAAAGGTCAATGGCGGATTGCTGCATGGCAATTCTGAAAATCTCTTGGTTGGTCATCATGATCTCAGTATCTTATCCATGGGCTTGCCCTTGGCAAGCTCGTCTACAAGCTTATCCAGATAGCGAAGCTCGCGCATCAGCGGCTCTTCCACGCTCTCCACGCGCACGCCGCAAACCGAACCCGTGATCTTGGTGCGATTCGGATTTGGCACGGGGGCTTGCAAAAAGAAATCCCCGTAGGCAAGGTCACTTTGCAGCGCGGCCTCGATCTGCTCGTGCGAATATCCCGTCAGCCAAGCCGTGACCTGCAGAACCTCACCGCGCGTTCTGCCCTTCTTTTCCGCCTTGGCGATCAGCAAAGGATACACCTTGGCAAAGCGCATACCGTACACCTTTTCGTTTCCCATATTCTTCTCCTTTACTTGATCAAAAGCGTGAAATCTCCTGCAGGACGGCCTTGGCAATGGTTTGCATGCCGTCTGCGTTGGGATGAAAGCCGTCTATGGTATCGTAAGGCTTTGCGCAGGCGTACAAATCGATCAGTCTGCATCCGTGCTCGACGGCAAGATCGCGGATGACCTTGCAGTATTCCTCTATGTGGCGACCTCGGTAGCAATACGGAAAAGAGAAATCCGAAGAGCTTGTCTGACAGCTGACTGCCAAGGTAAAGCACCAGATCTCGGCGTCCGGGTAATTTCTTTGCAGCCTTTCCAGCATCACCTTGTACGCAGGATAAAACACGGGCGGAGTATCGGCAGGATACACGTAGTGCGGTTGGTCGTAAATCGGTACGCCCTTTCCCCAATCGTTGGTGCCAAGCCAGACCATAATGACATCCGGCTTCTCTCCATTTTTCCCAAGCGCACCCGTGCGCTCCTCGCTGCAGCCGTACGATTGGATTTCATACTGAGGACTCCAGCAAGCCGTGCTGCCCAAAATGGAATGATTGACCAGTAGCCTGCCTCCAAGCTGATTGATCACGGTTCCCCACCAGGTATCGGACGGAACCAGCACGTCTGCCTCCAGCTTATGCGTAAGATCGTAAAACGCCGCGTATTCCGGCACGCTTTGTCCTTCAAAGGTACTGATGGAGTCGCCAAGGATCGAAAATGTTTTGTTTTGGTACGTCGTATTCATAAGCGCCTCCCGTATATGATTTCTTTTTTTATTATATCACGAATCTCTTCGCAGTTCAAGAGCTATTTTGTCCTGCAGCGCAAACAAAAGCACCGACGCAAGGCAATTCCCTGCGTCGGTGTTCGTTTATCGTTTTTTATAGATCACAAGCTCGGGGTTTTCCCCGTTCTGCTCGTAGGAGCAGATCAGCAGAAATTCCATATTGCCCGCAATCCCGTAGCATCTGCCCGTCTCTCCCTCCAGCTGACTGCCGAGATACGTGGCGTTATCGTCCAGAAATCTGACCGTCCGGCCGCTCGGAAGTCGGAATTCCATATTGATATAAGCACCCGACAGCACGTTCAGATTTTCCACCAACGGCAAGCCCTCTGCCTTGAGCAGCACGTTGAATTCGCTGACAAGCTGCTGCTTGAATTGCTCAAATTTCTCCTTGCCGCCGATTTCCACGTACCTTTTCCAAACGTCAAGCGTGTATTCTCCGTCGGCATAGCACCATTTGCAATAGTCCTCGTTGAGAAATCCGTTCTTTTCATGGCTAATGCAGCCGTCCTCAAGCTGCATGCCGCAGCACTCGCAAAACAGTGCCTTGGGAGCGCCGAGCAGCGTATTGATTGACACGTCAAACAACTTGGAAAGCAGCTTGAGTGCCTCGGTGTTGGGTATGGTCTCTCCGTTTTCCCAGCGAGAGACCGCTTGTCTTGTTACGTATATCCGCTGCGCAAGCTCCTCTTGCGAATATCCGTGCTGCGTTCGCAGCGTGCGAATGACGTCCTTGGTTTCCATCGTATCCCCCCTTATCCCTTTGCTCCATTATATCACAGCCTTTTGGATTTGACAAGCAACGTGCTGTTGCAGGAGCATATTTTCACCTGTGCTCGCATACAATTCTTTCAAAGAAGTCTTTGAGGTGAAGTATGAAACCATCCGTGCGTCTTTGGCAGCTGACAGGATTTGCCGTCACCTCGCTTGGCGGCACACTTTTGCACTTTTTATACGAATGGCTTGGAGAGGCTGTGTGGATTGCTCCCTTTTCGGGCGTCAACGAGTCCACCTGGGAGCACATGAAGCTGCTTTTCTGGCCTATGCTGCTCTTTGCGATCGTGCAAAGCTTTTTCTTTTCGGACGTAAAAGCGTTTTTATGTATCAAGCTGCGCGGAATTCTTTTGGGGATTACGCTGATCCCCATTCTGTTTTACACCTATAACGGGGCCATCGGCCCTTCGCCGGATTGGCTCAATATTGCCATATTTTTCGTGTGTGCCGCGATTGCTTACGGATACGAGACTCGGCTGCTGATGGCGCAAAAGCCGCGCTGCAGCGCAAAGCTTTGGCCTGCGGCGGTGCTTTGCGTGCTGGCTCTGCTGTTTATCACCTTTACCTTCGCCACACCCCATATCGGCCTTTTCGAAGATCCGCTGACCGGCACCTTCGGCATATAAAAATCCGCTCCCCCGATGCTTCTTGCATCCAAGGGAGCGGTTTTTCAGTTGATCCAAAGAGATCTCAGCTTTCGTGCAAACTCGTCGTCGCTGATGGCATCCACGTTCTCCACGTTGCGGATATCCATGTCGTCCATGCGTGCCCGAAGCACGTCGGCGTGATCCCTCATCTTGTCCATTTCGGTGGAGACAAGCACTTTTTTGGCATACTTGCTGCCAAAACGCTCGGCCACGGTGTTGAGCTTATACAGCTCGTTGACGTCAAACATACCGTTCTTGCAGGAAACGAACACGGGGATACATCCCTTCATAGCCAACACGTCGATCTCGTTGATGGTTCGGCAAGGCTGCTGTTCCTCGGCCATATCCCAGTCGATCACCACGCCGACCTTGACGTCGTGGTACAAGGGCGCACCGTTCTGATCCTTAAGCGACATCATGGTCTTGCCAACGATCAGCTCCAGCGCCTGTCCCGCAACGGTTAGCGCTTGCTTGATTTGCTCGTTCTTAAAGCGGAAGGAGACGGTGTCCTGCATGACCAGAGAGGAGATCAGACCGTGACTTTGCAGCTCACTTAACATCCAGGGAACGCAAACGAATCGGATGCCGGACTGTCTGCACGTCTCTGCCGCGTGCTCCTTATCAAACGAAACGCGCAAGGGATCCTGCGATTCATACGCCTGACAAACCGTGCCCAGCGTACCGATCTGCGCATTCCAAAGTCTGGGGTTTTTGCGGCAGATATCCCACATCGCGTCGATATCGCGCAAAAAATACGAATTGAAATCCCAGGGATAGGTATAGAATTCTCGTTGCGGATCGGTGACGATCTCGCCACCGTAGGCACGGATATTATCCTCAATGGAAATATCAAAGGACTCCGATTTGCAAACGTTGCCGTCCGCGTCGCAGTCGATCAGCGTATCGTTTTTGAGATTGAAGCGGTGGCATTGCACGCGCCCCTCGTAACGGTTCATGATGATGCCTGCCGCAACCAAAGACAGATCCTCACCGCCCGTCAGATCAATGATGCAATCGTCATAACTTTCCACGATCCCGGAAAGGACGTTTACAATATTGCCAAGATGATTCTTGGAAGCCGTTCGGCCAATGACCTCGGCCCCGATATTTTGCTTTGCCAAAATATCCCGATAAAGATCCAGCACGTTTTCCCGCAGGCCGCTCTTATCTCCCAGTAAAACCACGCGATCCGGGCGACAAAGCAACGCCCCCGCAATGTTTTCTATGGATACCTGATCGTATAATTCAATGATCGTCATTTTTCTCTCCTGTAGACTCTTGTAATCCGCAACATCAATATCCCATGACGTGTACGTCAACGCCGTTTGCCATCAATTGTGCTTTAAACCGCATAATTCCCCTTCTCGCCTCCAACAGCAAGCTTTTGGGAGAATTGCACTTGGCGTTATACTCCATATTCCATGCACGCTTTCCGTAAAAATCCGAGTCTTTCAGACCGAAATACTGATACGACACGCCTAAAGACGTAGAATCCCAAGTTACGTCAATATGGTAATTCTCTCGCTCACCGTGCAATTTCAGAATGTTCCACGCGTGATATATCGCTGAGGCATCCGTTTTTCCGCAAACGATATCGCACGGTATGCCGGCGTAATCCATCAGTCGCTTGAAGGCCTCCGCATATCCTTGACAAACGCATTTCTTTTTAATCAGCGCGCCGTACGCACTTTGCATGTAGCTTTTTTCCAGACTGGATGCATTTTCCTTCAAGGTATAGTCAATGGTATAGGCCAGATAATTGTGCGCCAAAAACGCCTTGGTTTCATCACTCATACCGGGCAAAAACATCTGCTTTGCCAGACGCTCCACCTCGGCATCGGTTTCGTTTTCCATCATTGCCAATTTGACCTTGCCAATCCGGTAATCAAAATAAAAATCATAATAACACATGGGAACCATCGCAGGTGCACCTTTGATCAGACGTGCTCCCACAAAATTGGAATAAAACGGAGCCGTTGTTCCCACGAATTTATTGTAAGCAAACGTCACGTCCACACCGTAGCCCGCAAACAGTACGAGTCGCGTTTTATAATTTCCTATGTACTGGCACAGGATGCTTTGCACTTCCTCTGCGGATGACACCACAAAAATATCGCTTGGAGATACCTCGGTATTCTGATACTGAATATGAAATACCACCCGAGGCATTCCCGCGTAGCTCATGGACGTAGTCATTGAGTTGACGTAATACGCCAGCTTGACGTTTTGGGCAACTGCATCACGAAAGATATTTCCGTATACTCCCCTTGCATCCAGGGTGATCTGCGGCTCATGCCGCAGCAAAGCCTGCGCCAATTCTGTTTTTGGGTCCATCAAAATCCTCACTTTATTTTCGGAGCAAGAAACTCGGTGCTCCGACCTTTTTGTTTTTTTCCTCAAGACGGAAATCAACGTTATGATAACAGTCTCTTCAAAGCCAGCTCGGCATCCTTATAGCCTTGTTCTTTGGCCTTGGTATACCACTCAATTGCCTTTTCACGGTCAACTCCAACGCCAAATCCGTATTCATAGCAATATCCCAATCTGTATTGCGCTTTGGCAAAGCCGGATTCAGCTGCTTTCCGATAATGCTCTACTGCTTTTTTGTAATCCCGTTCCACGCCGCGACCGTCAAAATAGCAGTTACCTAACGCATTTTCACCGTTCAACTCGCCATGCGCTGCTGCTCTTTGATACAATTCAAACGCTTTTTCCCGATTCTCTGCAACGCCGATGCCGTTGGAATAGCATGCGCCCAAGTTGTACTCGGCCAGCGCATATTCCTGATCGGCTGCCGCTCTGAAATAATAGAAGGCCTTTTCGGGGCTTTGCTCCACGCCTCTTGCAAAATAGTAGCATTCGCCCAGCAAATACTGCGCATGTGCATGCCTCAATTCGGCTGCCTTTTGAAACCAGAACACCGCCGTTCCGTAGTGTGCAGTCACGCCTTGACCACGGTAATAGCAAATGCCGAGATTGCACTGTGCTTCGCTCAAACCCTTTTGAGCGGCCTTTTCATACCACATCAAGGCTCTTGGGATATCCTTGGCCACGATTTTGCCGTAAAAATAGTAGCCCGCAACCTCGTTTTGCGCCAAGGCATTGCCTCGCTCTGCGCAATCCAGCAACTGTCTGAATCCTGCCTCGGAGTCCTTTTTGATCAGCTCCATTGCCCGACCATACTCTTCATTCGGGTCTGCTTTTTTATACTCGACAGTCCACAGGCTCAATTGATCGTTTGCTTTTTTGATGCGCTCTTGGAGCATCAGCTCAAAATCCGCCGCAGGGCGATCCTGCCCGCAAACGATGCACGAGAGATCAAGATCGTCATTATTGGTAGAACATTTTGGACAAACCCAACTCATACAAGCCTCCTATGCTGCAATAATTCTCCAGAGTAACAAAGCATTTGCGATCATCATACACGCAATCATCACGACAAGACTCGTCAAACGCTGATATTTCGCCCTGACAAGGTACAATAATTCTACCAAAAGCCAAGGCGCGCACAAAAATACGTTCGGCCATTTAAACATCTCGGGAAAAATGGTCCAGATCACAAATGAAAGCAACAGCATGCCAAGTATTACGAACAGCTTATTTTTCTTGACAAAGGCTCTGATTTTCACGTTACCGTGCCGCGCGATCAGGAGTGCGGCAAACAAGAACGTGATCCCCAAGCCAATCAAGGTTCCCACTCCCAAATCAAAGCCGCTCTGAAAGATCGCCACAAACGTATATACAACCGGGGTCAGAACAAACAAGATCAGCCCCAGCAAAATGATGCGTGCTACGATACTCAGGCATCCGGGACGGCTGGCACGCGTATCGGATTTGGTCGGCTCAGGTTCCGTATGATCGGTATAGGTTGAGGTCGTCGTTCCGTAAGACGACGTGCTGCTTTTGGTATATGTCGACGTGGTAATCGGCTTGGGCGTGATATAATAGGCATCCCTTGCCACATACCGGGCTGTTGCTCTGGCAGCTATGGGCAAAGCCACACATTCCGCAAACGCCTTGGATCCGATGGTTTCCAGCTCGCAACGGCATACGACGCTCTTTAAATTGGAGCATCCGCTAAACGCTTCCTTGGAGATCTTCCGCACGTTTTCGTGCAGCGTTACCGAATAAATATCGGTTCTGCCCCGAAATGCGCCTTCTCCGATGACGTTATACTCATCCGGCACCACGACGTGACCGCCAAGGCCCAGCTTTTGCACCTTCAGATGGGTCAGCGTACATATTCTGTCCAAAACACGCTCGTGTTCGCACACGATGCACTTGCTTTCAGAGTCTTCATTATTGGTTGAACATATTGGGCAAACCCACGGCATGTTTTCCTCCCTGCCCATCACATCGTCAAACGGTTTTGATGATGCGACGGAACTCATTTCTCAAATCGTAATAAACCTTATCAAAGCGTCAAAGCTTATGCGCCATCTTCTGAATCAGAACCATCTCCACGCGGATAAACTGGCGCGTGCCGTTGGTGCGAACAAATTCATATCCGTTGATTCCGTTGAGCGTTTTGCGTGTAACCGAAACGTACCCCTTAGCGGCAACGGCCGTTTTATCAAAGGCAATCCTGTGCTCCGGCCAAGGCTCTGCAAAAGCAGCCGAGGAATCCTTTACCACGGCAGCAGTAGCGGCTGCGGCTTTTTTCTTGGCATACTTCATGGCTACCAGCATCTCCACCTTGAAGAAGGTGGATTGCGCATCTGCGCGGTACAGTCTATATCCCTTAATGCCACTGAGAATCTCGTTTTCACCCGATACAAAGCCTCTGGACTTCAGCTTTTCCACGTCGTATTCAATATTGTGCTCGGGCCAAGGAGCGGCAAATCCCGTAGGTGCCGCGGTCTTTGCATAGCCGCACGACAGCATCTCCTCTTTGGTCAGCACCTGCTTTTTGCCGTTTTTGAACAAAAGTCTGTACTGATGCTTGGAGCCCGAAATCATTTTTTCCACCTTGGCAATCTGCGCTGCCTTGATCGCATCCTTATCCAGCACAATCCCGTGCTCGGGAAAAGGCTCCTCCAAGGAAAGCTCTCCGTCAGCATCCTCCGGTGCCTGTAAACGCTTGAGAACCTCCAGCGCTGTAGGACGGTCGGCCGGATTCAGACTGAGCATATCCGAGATCAGCGAAATATACTTGATGCTCTTGATCTCGGGGCTGATCTGCAATTCGCAGCCGCTATTGAGTACTACCCAAGGATAAATCACCTTGCCCTTGTCCTTACGCTTCTGCAGACGCTCGGTCAGCGAAACAGGCTCCGGAAATGCGCCGACAAAATAAAAGTGATAGATCAAGCCAAGCGAGAAAATATCGGTTTTCTCGGTAATGTACTTTTTCATTTCCTCCGCTTCATCCTCGGAATCCACGTATCTGCCCAATTCAGGTGAATAATAGTCAATGGTACCGATAATTTCATCGGGCTTGTTATCCACAGGATAGCTGCTGTCAAAGTCAAGCATTTTTGCTACGTAGTTGCCCGCCGCATTTCTGACCAGAAGCAGATTTTCCAGTTTCAGGTCACTATGAATGATATGTTTACTGTGAACGCTGGAAAGTGCGCCTGCAGCCGTTTTCATCAAAAGCTTTTTGGTATCCAGAGAAAGGCTTGCCAAAAGCCCGATCAGCTCGTCCTTCGGAATTGCACCCTCTACGTACTCGGAAACCTCTACGTAGTTGTTTCCATCGATAAATTCCTCACAAGGCACAACGATGTTGCCACCCGGACCTGCAATGGGGCGAATGCGCGTATTGACCGTTTTTCTGAGTTGCACGAAGTCCTCAAACATCTTTTTGTTATGCGCAAAGGTCTTGGCATCCAGCGTGCCGTTATCAATCGGGGCAACCGGCGTTTGATATTTTTTCAAAAAATAACGCTTTCCGCCCTTGGTTGCAGATGCGATTTTGCCGCAAGTGCTGTTTTCCCAATCGCCAATGATCTCATATCCGTGAATCGTCATCCGTTGCTCCTCCTATATATCGGCAATAACCCGTCTCGTACGTGTCAAACAATGCCTTTTGCTTTTCTTTGTTTTCCTGAACGCCCTGCGTCTTCTCCTGCATCTCACGAATCAACGCACCGGCCATTTCAGCCAATTCCTCATTCACCGTATACGCAGGATCCTCCAGCACGTGCATAATGATCTCCACGTACTGCTCGTTCCAATATGCCTCGCAGGATTCCTTGAAGGCGTTCTCCTTTTCCGGATTTTCAAGAATCTCAATGCTTTCATTGGCCTGTGCGATCAGTTCAAGCTGCTCGGCAATTCTTGCCTTTTCCTCCTGAAGAATCTGAAGCTCATCAACCGTCAACGTTCCTGTAATCAGCATGGTACAGATTTGCTGTACGTCCTCGGGGCGCTTTTCGGAAAGCTTACGGTTTTTGGAGAGATACTCCTGTCTTTGCACCGTCAGTTTTCTGATCAGATCCAGTCTTCCTTGGCGCAAGCCTGTCAGGAAATCAAACAGTGCACGCATTTTCTTTTCGCAATCGTCCGCAAGCTGTAGCTCAACGATTGCGTAGTCGTCAAAGGACTCGGGGATTCCTACACCGGATACGCCATCCAACAGCGTGTTCAGTGTGACAACAGCCTCGTCAAGATCCGCCCTGTGCTTTTGCAGGCGAGCCACGTATTCCTCGGCTGTTTCTTGATACTTATTATCAGCATCTACGATCTTAGTCTGATTGAAGCGATCAAACAAGGTGTCCTCGCACGTAAGGCAACCCTTAAACTTGACGTAGTTATCGATCACAACGAAAGAGATTGCCGTGACTGCATCCTTGATGCGCTGCTTCTCTGCTTCGATTTTTCGGTCAATTTCCTGAATTCTGGCTTGATAGGGTGCATACAAGCCCGCCTTCACGTAATCGGAGCAATAGTCCAGCACGCTCGGCTCCTCGTTGAATTTCTCCTTCAATTCTGCCAACTGGCTCGGGAAAACCCGTTCACATTCCCGACATACCAGCTCGTAATCCACGTCCAGCAAATCGGGCAGAACGTCCAGATATTCCGCCTGCAGAGTAGCCATGCGGCGTTGGCACGCTTGCTTGAAATCCTCAAAGGTTTCATAGCCGAACGACTTGAGTGCCATGGTACTGCTGTCGTCGTGACGGCCGAATTCCAGGAAGAAGGTCGTCAGGTATTCGCTCATTTTTTCCGCATCCTCGGAATCGGCAGCAGCATCCAGAATCAGCTTTTCAAAACCCATCTGAGAGAGGAATCTGCCGGAATCAAAGCATCCGTCGCTTGCATTGAACAGCACGCAGGGCTTTTCAAAGCAGAAGTAATCACAACGAATATCAAAATCCGCGCCTTCGTTTGCTTTGATATAGTTGGTCATGCCGCCGTCCACGCCCTCCTGATCTCTGAGCACCTGGCAAAGGCCGCTTTGCTCAAACCATACGTAAGGGCGGGAGTCCCCTGCCGTCAGATACAGAGCTTCCACACAGTTTTCTTTTTCCAAATAGATGGTGGCACACAGCGTGCTGCCCAGCAAGGCAAGGCCGGCATAAGACGATTCGTATATCAGATTCGCCTTTTGAGCAATTTCCTTGATCTTGGTTTGGATCAGCTCCTTGAAGTGCCCGCCGATCGCGCTCAGATATGCTTGCTTGTCCTCTTGGCTCTCGCATCCCGAAAGCGCCTCAAATATGGTTTGCGCCGCATATTCCTCGCAATATAGCATTTCGTGAAGCACGATGGCCGTTACGATTCTGGACGCAAAATAACCGCTCTTTTTGATGTTATTGATATTATCCGTATAGCAATCCTTGACCGCAAACAGCTCAAAAAATGAGTCGGTCACGTATTTTGCAAAGATTTCGTTGCTATAATCCGGATAGACGTCGGCAAACAGCGCGTCCATCAGCTTGTCGCTCTCAAAAATCTCGGGAACAATTTTTTGGTGACGGATCGCCGCAGCACCGCCAAGTCCGTCCGCAACCAAAAGGAGCTGCCCGTCCACGTAAGGACGCGCATCTTCTCCCTTATACACAATGGTCCCATCAGGACGCGTTTTGGACGACTGTCTGTAAACCGTTAATTCCATAGTATTCCTCCATCCCGCCGTCAGCGGCACAAATAGTTTATTGCATGAGTCATTAAAGCAACCCACAACGCATTTGTACGCTGTTTTAGTGGCTCATACGGCAAGAGGGGCAGATGCGCAACGCATCTGCCCCGGCCTGCTCTTAGAACGATCCGACCATCAGATCAATTGCAGATTGAATATCAACGTCTTCAAGACCGGTTCCTGCAGGAGAGAATGCAGGCCAGTATCTATTCCATGTAGTAATCTCTGTCCAAGGCTCCGCATTGGGAACGAATGCAATCAGTCTTCCTGCCTTTGCCTGATAGGTGCTGCTGAGCGTCTGATCGGTGCATTCCCACCAAGCGCCGAGCTGTGCGATATCGGCAGGCATGCCTGCCGGATAGGATGCGGCACTTGCGCGTGCACCCAGGGGAAGTGCGGGTGCGTCAGAGAACATCAGAATTGCATGACGGCGTCTGGAGCCACCGGTGGTCCAGTCAGACTTCAATGCAAGTGCAATCGCCTCAAGTGCGTTCTCGGGGCCGTCACCGCCGCCTCTTGCCTCAATTGCGCTGACGCAAGCCTTGAATTCATCGGTCTGATCGGGAAGCGTAAAGAACTGGGATTCGGTCATGGGCTGATCGTCGCAGCCATAGTCCCTGAAGGAGATGACCTTAATTCTCAGCTGTGCAACTTCCTTATCGTTCTCTTCCATTGCATCCAGGAATCTCTGGTAGAACGACATAGCGTTGCTCTTTACCTCTTCGATGATTGGTGCCATGCTACCGGTTGCGTCGATACACATTACGATGTCAACGTAGTATTCACCCATTTGCTGTCCGTACATAATTGTTTCCTCCGTATAAATAAATTTTTGATTTTCTAAAAACTTTCACGTTTTGCAAGACCAAATTCCGCCTTACGCGTTCTCCTGCTCGATGAACTGCTGAATGGTAAGCATGCCCTTGGCGAGCATGAAGAATTGGTCGTTATAGCGATCCACCATAGTGGCCGAGCACATGATCATATACTGAAACAGCTCTTCTCCCAGCGTGCTTTCGCGATAACTGGAGGTGAGCTTGAACACGATCTCACCGTCGCTCAGGTCATAGTCGAAGCAACCGTCAATCATGCCGTGGTTTGCCACGCAAACGGCGATTGCGCCGTCCACACGCTTATCCTCGGGCATGTTGAAGGGCAGGCGGGACAAGAACTGAACGACCTCCTGCTGGGGCTTGACGACCAGCAAAAATTCAATCGGGAGATCCTCGCCCTTGACGCCACTCTGGATCACCAGTTCCTCCTTGTGCTCCTCATAATTCCAATTCAGATTGTTAAACGTGCGAATTGCCGTGTCGTACACCTGCTTCGCTTTTTGCATATTCAATTCTTCTGCCATGTTCTGATCCTCCAAAATATTTATTTTTTTTTGCAAATGCGCATCAATCACGCTTGGAATGTCTTACGGGAGTGTCAAAAATCACGTCGATATTGACCGTTTTGCTGAATATCTCGTCAATCTCGTTTTCCTTGAGATGATTCTTCTCCATCAAAGCGTTGACGATGGTATCAATGGCCAACTGATTGCCCTTGATGATATGAATGGCCTCGGCCAGCTCCTGATCAAGCATAGCATTGACGCGTTCGCGCACAGTCTGATGTGCGGCACCGCTGACTGCGCCAAGGTCGATATACGACATTCCGACGTCGGCATCCATACCGAAATTGCAGATCATCTGCTCTGCAACTCTGGTTGCCGAATAGAGGTCACCGCTGGCTCCGGTGGAAATGCCCTCTTCATCGCCGTAATACACCATTTCGGCAGCGCGACCTGCAAGCGAGGTACGGATTTTTCCGAGAAGCTCGGCCTTGGTATAAGAGCCCTTGCCCTCACTGTTTGCGTGCTGCATATAGCCACCGTGATCACCGCGTGCAACGATGGTCAGATACGAGGGCTTTTCACCGCTCATCCAGCAGATCAGCGCATGACCTGCCTCGTGGCGTGCAGTACGCATCAGCGAATCGGAGCTCCATTCCTTCTTTTCGCCGCTGTTGAAGGTTTCAAACGCTTCTTCAAATTCTGCGTCACCGACCACGCCGGATTCGGAACGGATGGCATTTCGCAGCGCCATTTCAAACACCGACTCCAACTCTGCAAGGCTCATGCCGGTGGAACGCATGGCAATATTATCCAACTGATCCTGGCTCAACTGCACCGAAGTATGCTTGCGCAACTTCATTTCCAGATAGCGCTTGCGCTCCTCCTTGTTGGGCAGATCCACGTAGATTCTGCGGTCAAATCTCCTGAGCAGCGCAGCATCCAGGCTCTTTCCCTTTTCGGCATCCACGCCGTAATTGGTTGCCGCCAGGACGAACACAGGCTTGGAGGTGTCGGTATTAAAGCCGTCCATCTCGGTTAAGAACGCGGTCAGCACGTCACCGGTGTGGTCCTCGGAGCCTCTGGAATTTCTGTCCTTACCGATGGCGTCGATTTCATCCACGAACACAATGGAGGGCGCGTACTTACGCGCTGCGTTGAACAGAGAGTGCACCGCCTCGGCACCCTCACCGATGTATTTTTTCAAGAATTCGTTACCCTCTGCTCTTAAGAAGGTCACGCCGGATTCACCCGCCATTGCCTTGGCAAGCAGCGTTTTACCCGTGCCGGGAGGGCCGTAAAGCAGCACGCCCTTGGGGCTGCGAACGCCCTTACGCATAAAGTGAACGGGATTTTTCAGATACTCTACGAAATACTTGAGCTCCTGCTTGGCGTCTTCCGCACCGATCACGTCCTCAAAATGGATATCCGGTCTGGATACGTTATCCACGATGCTCTTGGAATCCTCTGCATCGGTAATCAGACCAAGCTTGAAATCAAACAAGCGGATGCTTGCCGTTTTGTGATCGTCGGAAACCGTTTGAGCCGTTTTATACGTCAGGCCCTTGTTCTCTCGCGCCAGCTTGAGCATGTGGCCCTGCTGATATGCAATTCTGCACTTTTCCGTTACCTGCTCGGCAAAAATACCGTCCTCGGTCTTGACCGTCAAAACGTCTCTTGCGCCAAGCTTTGCAAAGGAAAGTGCCTCCTCCTGGCTGATCTCGCCGTCGTTTTCCTGCAGAATATAGACGGGCAACGAATACTTTTCAAGCACGTAGGTCAGAAAATCGTGGCCGACCGAGCTGATATCCTCTGCATTCAGCACGTGAACGTCCGATTCTCTGACGCCGCAATTGAGATCGCACAGCACGACGTTGACGTCGCAGTTGAACAAAATATCCTTTGCCGCATCGATGCTGTCTGCAAAGTGGCAGATCACCTTGCCCTCCAGCGCGCTCTTGCAGGCTTCTGCCATGGCACCACCCGCAAATACCAACGCCTCGGAGGTTGAGGGATTTTCAAACATCAGCGCAATATCGTGGCTCAGCTGCTCCAGCGGTACAGTAATATTGATCTGCTCCAGCGACTCGATCGCATTATCGTTCTTGCCGGATGCCAGCAAGCGGAACAGCTCGTACAACTCCTCGTGGAAAAACGCGTTGGCTCTTCCCTTAACGGTACGGGCGTCTGCCTTGCCGCCCTCGGAGAACATGATTGCACTGGGAACGTGATCATCCACGCAGATCTTCAGTCCCGTAGAGGATTCCAGTCCCTTGACGTTATTATCCAGCTCTCTTTTTGCAATGGTATAGAGATTGCTTGCCTCCAGGTGATTGAACATGATCACGTTGCCCGAAGCAAAGCGAGAGCAGATGGCTGCAGGAAACAGCGGAGCACCCGTGTTGGGGTCCAGATCCTTTGACAAGGATTTGAGCACCGTTTTTCTCGGAATGGCCGAGAGATTGACGATGGAAGGATCCTCGTAAAGTCCGCGACCTACGTTGGTGGTAAAGATCAGAACGGCCTTAGAGAACGAAACCTCCTCATCCGTAAAGTTATCGCGAAGACGGCCGGCATCCAGAATCTGCAGGAACAGATGGATGACGTTCAGATGTGCCTTCTCAATTTCGTCAAAGAGCAATACACACTCGGGATTTTCCGCTACGAACGAGGTAACGTTACCGGCCTTGCCGTTCTTGTATACCTTATCCGAGCCGCAGAATTCAAAGTTTGCCTCCTTATCGGAGTACTCACTCATATCAAAGCGCATATAGGGCATCTCCAGCGCCTCAGCCGACTTTTCGGCAAGGAAGGTTTTACCCACGCCGGGAGGGCCGGCAAACAGGAAGGTTGCCTGCGGCTTGCCCGTCTCCTTGCGGGAGCAAGCCATCAGCTGCGCCTGGAAATAGCCCGAAACGAATGCATTGACGGCGTGGTCCTGGCCGAAAATGTGGCCAAGCAGCGAGCTCTGAATCTTTCTGGTTCGCTCAACGATGCCTGCAAGCTTCCAAGGCCCCGTTTCCTTTTCGGGCTGGGGCTTTCTGAGCGGGATTTCCTTTTCGGTCTTGTTCTCGGCATCAGTCTTGGCGGAAGCGGTCTTTTTGATCAGAAACTCGGGCTCCTCGGCATTGGACGCAGAATCCGACTTGCCTTCGCCTGCCTCGGAGGTGCGCTTGACAACCTCATCCGCTTCGGCCGATGCCTCGTTGCGCTTTTTCACGATCTCAATCAGGGCGTCGTCCTGATCGGCAGCATCCTCTTTGGCGGACAGCAACACGTACTGCCTGATCAGCGCGGTCGGCTCAGAGAAGATCTGCTCCAGATACAGAATCGCATCCATGACCTCTCTGCCCTCCTTTTGGGCGCGGGCCTCCACGTTGTAATGCATCTTGCTGAAGATAAATTCGTCCATGGAGGAATCGTAGTCCTCTGCCTCAACGGCCTGCTCCATGGCTTTGGACACCTCGTACTTATTGATGCCGTATTTGCTCAAAAACGCGTTCATCGCCTCAAGCTCTGCCTTGGAGTTTGTGGTATTCAACTCACCGGGCACGAGATTGTGCTCTGTGGAGTCAGCCAAAATCAGCGCTGCAATCACGAAATAGTTCGCAGTCAGCGACCTTTTTCCGTCTTTTTTCATCAGCCTTTCGGCATACCAGAACAAATATTCAACCAGTTTACTATTTCTAGCCATAGTCAGTAAGTCCTTTCATGGTCAACTATACATTACATTGTACTACTTTTGTCAACTTCTGTCAAGAGCTGTCCCCGATCCGCAATCTATTTTGTCAATCAGAACAAATACAGTTTGTCAAATTGATCACTTTGCACCAATGGCGCTGTCCTTGCGTTTTTCCTCGTCCGACAGAGCGTCATACGTCACCAGATCGTGGTGCATTTTGGCAAGATCGTTTCGGCTGCTCTTATCCTTGGAGCCGCTGAACACGTAGCCTTCCGCACGCATATAGGCGTTCCAACGCTTATGCTCCAGCGTTTCCAGCGTTTCTCTCTCCTGCTCGGTCAGCTCCTCCTCTTTTTTATCTGCACCCGGGATCCCGCATCTGATGCGCGCCCGCATGTGGATGGCCGACGCTACCGAGGAGCGATAATTGTACTCGTATTTCCAGAATTCCTCTTCTTTTCCCCATTTCAAATGACGCTCAAGTGCCTCTTCCTCAAGCGCCGAATCAATGATGACGTCCTCGGTAAAGGAGGACTCCAGATCGCCGATAAAATCGATCCGATACTCCTGCCCCTTGAAGTTCTTGACGCCCTGCATGGCGTTCTTTTGTCGGGAATTATATACGATGGCCTGAATCACGGGCTTTGCTTTGATGCGCTCAAAGTACATTCTGAGATTGATGGCGGTTCGGATATTGACATCGTCATCACCCAACGCCACCAGCACGTAGGTTGCGTTTTTGATCTCACTGATCTTTTTTGCAAAGGAAACGGTATCCACGTCCATATCGGGATGCACGAAAATACGGTACTGCGCTTCCCCTTCCACCGCAACGCCGTTATATTGCTCGGACATCAGCTCGGGAGCCAGCGCCACAAACTTCTCTTGTGCCAAGGGATCGCGGTCAAACGCGTGGATCTCCAGGCGATAGCCGTCCATCTGACCAAACCACGCCAGCGCCTTGACCATTTCGGTGCCGTGTCGCCCCATGCCCACCACTACGGCGGAGATGTCCTTGCTGCCCTCGTCATTCGGCACGGCACCCTCAAACAAAATCTCTCCGTGCTCGTAAAGGGTACGGTTGATCAAGGAAACGACCTCGTTGATGCGTCTGACCTTGACCTGCCCCTTATCGGCAGACGAAAGCAATATCTCGCTTTCGGCCTTGGTGGAAAACACGTAAACGTGCGTTTTATCTCTGTTTTTATATCTTTCAATCAACTTGATCGACTGATTGATATTTTCAGTTTCATTGACGCCGATGGTAAAGAACGAAATCGACGTTTTCTCGGAATGCTTTTGGAAATTCACCGCGAGAATATCGTTTTTGAAGCAAATGGCCCGCAGCTTTTTAGCCTCCTCCATCAGCTCAAACGTGCTCTCCTCGTTCCCTTCAAACACGTCTGTGAAAACGATAGCGGCCTTTTTATGGTGTTTTTTGACGTCGCTTGCCAGAATCAGCGACTTTTCATTCAGCTCGGAAAAGACGTAGACGTCGCGGAAATAGGCGCCTCTGTACTTGGCGTTGGCAGTCATATTCTTGAACAGCGAAAGCACGAATCCAAAGCTGAATACGGGTGCCAGCACGTACAGAACGCTCGCCCAGATCTGATATGCCATTGCAAGCTCTTCCGAATCGCAATGCACAATAGCGTCGGTCACGACCGAAAACTCGCAGCCTGCCGTCATCACCTGCATGGTATGGAATGCCGAGAGCAGAAACGCCTTGCACGCGCCCCACAGCGAAAGCTTCTCGGATGCGAGGTTTACCGGGAAAAGCATCAGAAAAGACGCGACCACCACAGCGGCGAACAATGCGTGAAACAGGCTGAACTTATGCTTTTTAACGTAATTGCTGCTGTTGACGGCAACCGAAATGATACCGGCGCCAATCAAAGCGGAAACGGAAAGGATCAATCCCAATATCCACATAATCTTATCCTCCGAAACGGTTTAGTTTTGTTTTTTTGCAGCAGATGCGCTACCAATCAAAAATATACGTTGCATACCAATAGATCCGATCGTCCGACCAGTCGCGTGCATCCTGCTCCAAAGACTGGCTGTAATACGCCTCGTATCCATTCTCTGCCTCGTGATAATCCTTAAAGTTTTCATAATATGCGCAAGCCTCCCTGAACGGATGCAATTCCATCTGCTCGCGGTTCAAAAACGGCGCGACCGAAGCGTACGCATTGGCCATATTCCATTGCCAGTGATGTCTGACCTCATGCAGCAGCGTGCTGACGACCTCGTATGTGGTATCCTCGTCCAGATGATCGATATCTATGGTAATGCTCTGCTGCTTCGGGTTATAGTACCCGTCCGTTTTTTCATTCTCAATATCCAGCACGTAAAGCTGCACGCTCTCACAGCCAAACGTGATCACGCATTCGTAATCGCAAATCCTTTGCAGCACGCCCAGCTTTTGCTCGGTATTCAGCGATTGAAAATGCCCGTCCTCCAGCTGCTCACATGCAAGCTCATATTGCGCGCAAACTTCTTGCTCGACCGCGCTCAGTTCCGTCTTGGGTTGGCTTTTGCATTCGTAGGGAGACACGTTCAGGTTCGCGACGCAAAGAATGCATACGACGCAAAGCAGGATGGCCACGCCCCGCCATTCCTCAAAAGTCCTTTGGATGCGGGTATCCGTCTTTGCGTCAAGCTGCAAAAACGCACGATACGCGATCACCATCGCGTATACGGCCGGCAATACAATCGGGAGCAAAAACACGATCCACGTCCACCGCTTGACAACGCCTGCGAAAAGAACAACGCCGATGGGTACGATGGCATGAAAATAAGCACTGACGAAGGATCTTTTTCCGGGAAGCAGAAAAAACAGCAGCGCGGGAATTCCGAATTCCACCAAAGCAAAGCAGTATTTAGAAGCGTTCGGGTCTGCCTTGGGCAAGATGAAGGTCAGCCATTCCAAGCCAACGTCTCTGAATAAGACGTACATAATCCCGACCGACGCCATAGCCAAGAGAAACTGCAGCAGCATCGGAACGGTCGCTCTGTATCCCGAGAGCAACGGACGGCGCTCTTTTCTGATCCGCAATCGGGACGCGTCCTGTGCGTCCTCACAGCTAACGGTATAGTGCTCCCCTTGCAGAGCAAAACGATCCGCGTATTTCTCTGCCAAGGTGCAAATGCGATTGGCCACGTAAAGCGCCTTTTTATCCACCAAGCACCGGTCGTGATGCCATCCGCGGATCGGTCTCCAGCGCACGGATACACATTCGTACTCGGAATGATTTTCGGTTTTCAATACACAATACGCTCTGTCGCCAAAAGAAAAACTGAACAGAATATCTTTTTTCAAGAATTTTCTCTGTACCTGTGCTCCGTCACACACGCTCATATTGCTCCTTCCCTCGTAATGCCTCGGGCAGGAAACGCAAAATGATGGCCGTTTCTTTACTGCCCTTCTCTGTATTTTTCGTCCGCGCAAGACTTGCCGAAATACATCAGCTCCCATACTGCGGGATCACTGACACTTTCCACAATGCTGCCCTGCTCGATTTTTTCCACGGTTGCCGTGCCCTCAAAGCGCAGATATCCGCCGTCAAAGCCGATCATGCGGGCAAGCAGTCCCAAAGGCTTTGGCAGCACGTCCACGAATCTGGTTTTGTTGATATCATCGCGG
Source organism: Eubacteriales bacterium (assembly GCA_045594445.1). Lineage (GTDB taxonomy): Bacteria > Bacillota > Clostridia > Oscillospirales > CAG-272 > SVQP01. The sequence goes on along the minus strand of JAZNYL010000075.1, from coordinate 11,288 downwards.
CGCTCGTAAATGATCCGATAAAGCTCACCCGATTCGGTGGTATATTCGTACACCACCTTGTTATACACGGGCTTTCCCGTGTGCGTATCCACGTATCGATCCTCGGGCAAAAACCGAAGTGTATGATTTGCGTTATCTCCAAGGATCTCTCCGTTCTTGGCAATCATAAAAACGTCGTGATCCTTGTACCCGTACTTTTTCTCTGCCGTGATCCACGAGGAAATAACCTTATAGTCGCCGATCTTGGCTCTGCCCCAATACCAATGGTGCATCAGGCTCATCATGGAAATATTGCCCCAGTTGTGATCGTGATAGCCCGAGCCCTCCAGGTGCAGCTGCTTACCGCCGTCGTAGGTCACGTCCGCAATCGCCACGCCCTCGGGAATGGCAGGCAGCCAGGCAAAATAATATTCCTCCTTGTCGCCAAAGAAGATACTGCCCGTTTGCGATCTCCACGCGCGAATGGTGCCGTCCAGCGTCATGCGTGCCTGCATGGTCTTTCCCACGAACACCACGTCGTAATGCTTCAGATCTCCCTTGCACCGGCACTCGCCGATCCTGACGTCACACTGCTCCTTTGCATAGTAACTCTCATGGATGGTCGCATATACCTCCTCGGAAAACTTGGTGCCGTCCGGCAGCGTCAGCTCCATGGTGGCAATCGGCTTGATCGGGCCGTTTACGTCAATGGGCATTTTGGAGAAAAAGAAAATGACCAGTACCGTTCCGTCCGGATAGTGCGAATCGTAGTACCACCATTCATAGCAGCCCTTGGAGCCATCCACACGAGAGCCGTCCTCCCAGATCTCGACCATATCCTTTTTCAAGCCCATGCTTTCGTAATGTTGCGCGTCGTCCGGATGAATTGATTTCTGAATTTTTCTCATACCTCATTCCCTCTTTTCATTTTCTTCGGGAGACGGAAACACCTCCTATGGATGCCATAAGAGGTGTTTCTTGTTTATTGGTCGTCCTTAACGGATAACTTTACTCAATCTGCTTACTTGTCCTTATTCTTTTCAATCTTGGTCAGTACCGCGTTGGTAATAATGCCAAGGATGAGTGCTGTAGCAACCGAGGTCACCTGGATAGCCGCATTCACGACCGTTGCGCCGCCTTCAGTACCGAATGCATAAGGAATCTGAACAGCCAGGCCGCCGATACCTGCGATCAGGATTGCGGAAACAACGAACAGATTCTTGTTTTCGTTGAGATCCACGTCCTTGATCATCTTCAGACCGGAAACAGCGATAAAGCCGTACAGAGTCAGGCAAACACCGCCCATGACGCAGGACGGAATGGTTTGCAGAATGACCATCAGAGGGCTGAAGAAGGAAAGGATGAGGCACATGATGGCTGCGGTGGTGATGGTAATCACGGAGGCGTTACCGGTGATGGCTACACAACCAACCGACTCACCGTAAGTGGTGTTGGGGCAGATGCCGAACAGCGTACCGCCGATAGAACCAACGCCGTCACCCAGCAGAGTGCGGTCCAGACCGGGATCCTTGATCAGGTCGCGGTCGATGATGGAAGAAAGATTCTTGTGGTCAGCAATGTGCTCTGCAAATACGACAAGTGCAACAGGCAGGAATGCCACGACGACTGCAACGATGTTTGCAACCGAGCCCTGAATATCCTGCGTGTAGATCAGATAAGAAGCACCCTCGAGAGAGGAGGTGCCGGTAACAAGCTCCTTAATGGCTTCAACGACTGCGAAATCGGGTACCTTGAAGAACGCTTCCACGCCCTTGAATGCGCCGTCTGCGTTCACAAAGTTGTCAATCACGGGCTGCCAGTTGATGATCTTGAAATATTCGATACCCGCAACGTTACCGATCACGGTGAAGACGGATGCTGCAGCATAGCCGGCAGCGATACCGATAATGAACGGAATCAGGCGAGGCATCTGACGGCGCTTCTGCGTCGAGCAGATCACAACGGTAAAGAAAGTGATCAGACCGCAAAGCAGCGCGATCAGGTTATAGGATGCGATGGGTGTACCAACGATCTCGTGTGCGGGAAGAGCGGGGGAAGCAATGGCATTGGACTTGACTATATCGCCCATTGCATTACCGGCCAGAGAAAGACCGATGACAGCAACCGTCGGGCCGATAATAACGGGAGGCATCAGCTTGCCAACCCAATCGGTGCCAACGATCTTGATGATGATCGCGATGACTACGTAAACAAGGCCTGCAACAACAGAGCCCAGTACGATACCGCAATAACCGTATGCAAGTGCAACAAACAAGGAACTGATGAACGCAAAGGAGCTACCCAGGAAAACGGGGCTCTTGAACTTGGTAAACAGCTGATAGATCAGCGTACCAACACCTGCGCCAAAGATGGCGGCGGGAATCTGCGTTGGAAGACCGATGATGGCGGGTACTGCTATGGTTGCTGCCAGAATGGCCAGCACCTGTTGCAGAGCGAAAATGAGTAAGTTGCCGAATTTCGGCTTGTCATGGATGTCGTAAACTAATTTGTTAGCCATGGTTACTCCCCTTTTTTTGAAATATTTCGGTTTCGGACAGCATATTGTGCCTGTCCGACCCTTATCTTTCATTTTACCACAACAGGTAGAAATTGTCAACGAAATATGACAAAAAAACAGCACAAGAACGCGGGGTGATTTTTGTTCAAAAAGACAAAACACAGGGCAAAGCAATTGCGTTGCTCTGCCCTGTCGGCATTATAATTTCAGTTTTTCAATACGGCTTCTGATTGAACGAACGATCAGCACGGCAACCAGAATCAGGTTAGGCAAAAGAAACGCAAGCAGCGCAAGCGGAAGCGGCACGTCAATCCAGTTCTGCTCGGGCACCGCGGGCGTCTCGGGTGCAGGTTGGGGCTGTGGCTCAGGCTCGGGCAGCGGTGCTACCGCCTCGGTCTGCAAAACCTCACCGCACACCGTGCAGGATTTGCTCATGCTGCCTGCCACGCCAACCTGCGGTGCTGCGTCCAGAATCCAATCCCCCTGCACGTGTCCGGGACGCGTGACCACGATTGTCTCGCTGTATCCGCACGCGCTGCAGGTGCGCACCGCCTCGCCCTTTTGCGTGCAATCGGGCGTGACTGTCAGCTCGTATTCACCAAAGGTATGCTCGCAGACGGCCTCGCTGTCGTTTGCCTGCGCGACGACGCAGCAGACTGCAAGCAAGCAAAGCAGGATTGTCAACGTATATATTCTCAACAAAAGCTGTTTCATACTGATCTCCGATACTTTTTTCATCGTTCACCGTATTATAACACAATTCGCGCACGCATGCAAGGCTTATGCGCAAAAAATGGCCAACAATAACTTGTAATTTCCGACAGAATGTGCTACAATAGTGGAAGTGATTTTTTGAAAGGAGCACGCCCATGAAGAAAAAGCTGACCATTGGCATTCTTGCGCACGTAGACGCAGGCAAAACCACGCTTTCCGAGGCGATGCTCTATCTCTCGGGCAGGATCCGTACGCTGGGGCGCGTGGATCACAAAAACACCTATCTTGACACGCACGCCATGGAGCGCGAGCGCGGCATTACCGTGTTCTCCAAGCAGGCGCGCTTCTCTACCGAGGCCTGCGATTTCATTTTATTGGACACGCCCGGGCACGTGGATTTCTCGGCAGAGGCCGAGCGCGTGCTCTCGCTTCTGGATTACGCGATTTTGGTGGTCAGCGGCACCGAGGGCGTTCAGAATCACACCCGCACGCTCTGGCAGCTGCTTGCCTATTACGGTGTGCCTACGCTGCTCTTCGTAAACAAAACCGACGTGGCCATCAAGCTCAAGCAGGAAATGGCGGATGAGCTGGCAAGCGCTTTGGACGGGCGCATCTGCGCCTTTTACGAGGACGAGGACAAGGCTCTGCTTGACGAGCGGCTTGCGCTTGTGCACGAGAATTTTTTAGACAGCTTTCTTGGCGGAGAGCCGATTGCCACAGAGGATATTGCCGCGCTGATTTCGCAGCGCAGGCTGTTCCCTTGCCTGTTCGGCTCTGCGCTGCGCATGCAGGGCGTGGGTTATCTTTTGCAGGTACTGGACGATTATTCCCTCTCTCCCGTCTACGATGGCACGGGCTTTGGCGCAAAGGTTTTTAAAATTGCGCGCATGGGAAACGTGCGCCTGACCTATATCAAGGTCACAAGCGGCACGCTTTGCCCACGTGACGAGCTGACCTATCTTTCGACAGACGGCAAAGCGTACACCGAAAAAATCAGCCAGCTTCGCCTTTACTCGGGCGATAAATTCGAGCAGGTGGATTGCGTGCAGGCAGGCGAGATCTGTGCTATACCGGGGCTTTGTGCCACCTATATCGGGCAAGGCCTTGGAATAGAGGCCGACGCCTGCGCACCGATCTTGGAGCCCGTGCTCTCTTACCGCATCAATTTGCCGCCCGAATGCGACGTTGCCCTGTATTTCCCCAAGCTTAAGGAGTTGGAGGAGGAAGAGCCTTCCCTGCACCTTTGGTGGAACGAGGAGCTTCAGCAGATTGAGGCAAGGCTGATGGGCGAGGTGCAGATCGATCTGCTCAAGCGGCTGATCTCGGAGCGTTTCTTGGTGGAATGCACGTTGGACGCGGGTAGAATTCTTTATAAAGAAAAGATTGCAGCAAAGACGATCGGCGTGGGGCATTTTGAGCCGCTGCGGCATTATGCCGAGGTGCAATTGCTCATGGAGCCGCAGCCCAAGGGCACGGGATTGATCTTTGATACACGCTTGCCCGAAAACAGCCTGGATCTCAACTGGCAAAGGCTGATCCTTTATAATCTTTACGAAAAAACGCATCGCGGCACGCTGATCGGCGCTGCGCTGACAGATACCAAGATCACGCTGGTGGCAGGCAAAGCGCACCTCAAGCATACCGAGGGAGGTGACTTCCGCCAGGCAACGCTGCGCGCGGTGCGACACGGCCTGATGAAGGCGGGATGCACCCTGCTGGAGCCTTATTACAAATTCCGTTTGGAAGTGCCGAGCGGCATGACGGGGCGCGCCATGAGCGACCTGCAGGCAAGATCGGCAGAATTCGAGGTGGAATCGGGCAACGAGGAAACGACTACCATTACAGGCCGCGGTCCTGTTTCCACGCTGCACGATTACACGCGCGAGGTCATTGCCTATACGCGCGGCGCGGGCAGACTTTTCTGTACCTCGGACGGCTACGAGCCCTGCCACAACGCGGACGAAATCATTGCAGATGCTGCGTACGATCCCGAGGGCGACCTTGAAAACACGCCGCACTCGGTGTTCTGCTCACATGGCGCAGGCGTGGTTGTCCCTTGGCAGGAGGTGGACGCACATAAGCATCTGGACGCGGGCATTTCCCTTTCGCAAAGCACGGTTGCGGTCATTCCCAAGGTCAAATCGCTTTCCAAGAAATACGAGCTGAGCGACGAGGATCTGGAGGCCATTATGCTGCGCGAGTTTGGCCCGATCCGCAGAAAAAAATATACCGAGCCCAAGATCACGATCGCCAACGGCAAAGCCCCCAAGCGGCCAAAGGCGATCAAGATTCCCAAGAATCTTTTGATCGTGGACGGCTATAACGTCATTTATTCCATGGAGGCGCTCAAGGAAATTGCCGATTACAGCCTTGAAAAGGCGAGAGAGACGCTGATGGACATTATGAGCAACTACCATGCCTTTACCAAGACAGACGTGCTGTTGGTGTTTGACGCGTACTTGGTCAAGGACGGCGCGGGATCGGAGATCAGGCACGACGGCTATCGCATCGTGTATACAAGGCAGGATCAGACCGCGGACGCGTATATTGAGCAGATTATGCACGACCTGGGGCCCGATTACAGCATTCGCGTGGTGACGGGAGATAGACTGCTGCAGTTCTCTGCGGTCAGCTACGGCATCTCGCGCATGACGGCCAAGGAATTTTGGGACGAGGTCACACAGGTGGGCAACGAAATCAACGACTTTGTAAGAAAATTGGCGGCCAAATCCAATTAGGATACGTAAACGTGCTGAAAGTTTTTGATCGACCTTTTTTCAAAAAGGTCGCAGGTTCCAAGGGCGGCGCCCTTGGTCGCCTCCGCCGAGGCGAAACTCCCCAAACGGCGTTTTTTGGTTCTTTTTTGCGCCTACTTGCACAAAAAAGAACGTAAGCAGTTTCCTCACACAACACCCCAACACACAAAAAAGCCAACTCCGCTCGGGCGTTGGCTTTTCTTATTCCTTATTCTCTCGTTATCAAAATCCCCTTCATGTTCTCCGTGCGGTTATGAAACGCATAGATCCAAGCAGTCTCCTGCTCGGTGCAGCCGATCAGCAGCTTGATCTCCGAATCCCTTTTGAGCACGTCCACCGTACAAATGATCGCATCCACGCGATCTGTGGGCAAAGAGCCGCGCCAGACGTCAATCCCGCCGCCATCCATAGAGGCGGTGTCCTTGACGTAGCCGTAATCCACCTCGTAGATCACCTCGGGGTATCGCGGATGCGCGCTGCCGCGGGGGCGGTCGATCACAATCTCGCCCGTGGATATCAGCGCGTCCACAGCCTGCCAAAATTCTTTTGTGTTTGTTTGAAGCATGTCAACATTCCTCCGTCAGCTTTTTTTGCTTATTCCTTTTCTCCTACGAACAGTAAGTGGTTACTCATTTGTCTGTATGTAATGTTCATATCTCAATCCAAAATCTTTTCAGATCCACGTTTTCATTCGGTTCATGCACGGTGGATTCATAAACGCCGCCGTTAGCAAGAATGGTTTTTTCGCTACCCAAGTTGCCGTCCATGCAAGTGATCAATACTTGATCCAGCCCGATCTCGCGGCAGTACGGCAGCGCCATGCGCAGCATCTGCTTGGCGTATCCCTTGCGGCGTTCGCAGGGTCTTACGGAATAGCCGATATGGCCGCCAAACTTGGAAAGGTAGTCGTTGAACTCGTGCCTGACCTGCAAAAAGCCAAGCACCTTGTTGTCCGCTTTTCTGACAAGCACGAATTGCGTTGCGGGTACAAGCTCTGCGGGACAGGTTTCGGGGCTTTCCTCCAAGGCGCACTTTTGGATATATTCCATCGGATCGTCGGTGCGGCGCAGCGGACCGCAACCATCCATCGTGCTGTCTGCCGCCAGGTATTCCTTTTTGCACTCCATGATCTGCTGTGCATATTCTGCGGTTGGCCTTTGTAAAATCAGTTCTTCCATAACCTAACTCTTTCGTATCTTTCTATGTTCATATCCATTTTCCGTAGGGGCGCACTGTGTGCGCCCGCGGGCGTTCACAGAATGTCCCTACGAAGGAGGCAGCGCCCCCGTGAATCACACCTATATTTTTACGTCTTCCCCTTCAAACTCGGGCGTATATTTTGCCGTGGCGGATTCCCTTTGCTGCATATAGCCAATAAAGCCGAGGCGTTCGGCATGCGCCATGACTGATTCGTATTCAAACGAGGTCACGCGGCGATGCAGGTTGGCAAAGGGCGCGTCGGTGGCAAATTCGGGGGTGTATTGACTCATCAGACTCAAACGCACGCCGGGCACGGGTACGATCTCGGCAAGACGGTCAAGCACCGCCATGGAGTCCTTGCGGCAGCCGGGCAACACCAGATGGCGCACCAACACGCCGCGCATCATCATGCCGTCCTCGTCAAATCGCACCTTGCCTGCAAGCTCGTACATCTTGGCAATCGCACGCGCGGCGACCTCGGGGTAATCGGCCGCTCCCGCGTAATCCTTGGCAATCTGCGCCGAGCCAAATTTGAAATCGGGCATCCAGATATCCACGTAAGGCGCAAGCATCTCCAGCGTTTCGGTCTTTTCGTAGCCGCCCGTATTATAGGCAATCGGGATATGCAGCATAGGCTTGATTCTTGCAAGAACCGGCACAAGCTGCTCGGCAAAATGCGTGGGGGTGACTAAGTTGATATTATGCGCCCCCTGCTTTTGCAGGTCAAGCATTTTTCCGATCAGCTCGTCCGCGCTGATCTCGATCCCCTGCCCGCGGTGGCTGACGCGATAGTTCTGACAGAATACACAGCCGAGATTGCAGCCTGAAAAGAACACGGTACCAGAGCCGCGCTGACCGCTGATGCAGGGCTCTTCCCACATATGCAGCGCAGCACGCGCGATTCGGAACGCATTCGTCTGCCCGCAATATCCCCTGTGCGCGTCGCGGTCTGCGCCGCACGCTCTCGGGCATGAAACACAGCGATCCATATGCAGTCCTCCTTTTGCACGTTTCTACTATTATACATAAAAAAAACTTTCATGTCAAGTAAACAATTTTGCACAAAATAGTTTACAAAGATACTATTTTGTGATATAATACCGATAATCCAAATTTGAAAGGAAGTGTATTCATTGTTATCCCCCCGCCCCATCCTTCTCTCTGCAGAAGGAACCACAGAGCAAGTCACTGAAGCGGTAACCGAAGCGGTTGCCGAAGCAGGTGCCGCAGGCTACCTCGACGCCATTCTGGCTTGGCTCAGCCCCGAACATCTCATTCCTCTTTGTATCAGCATCGCCGGCAAGATCCTGGCTTGCCTTCTTATTTTGGTGATCGGCAATCTGCTGATCAAGCTTTTGCTCAAATTCTTCCCCAACGGCAAGAAATTTGATAAAATGGACCGCACCGTTCGTGTCTTTTTACACCATCTGATCAAGATCGCGCTCAATATTTTGCTGATCGTTTCGATCGTTGCAATCATCGGCGTACCCATGGCATCCGTGATCACGGTTATCGCCAGTGCCGGTGCTGCCATCGCTTTGGCTTTGCAGGGCTCGCTTTCCAACCTTGCAGGCGGCTTTATGCTGCTTTTGTTCCGCCCCTTCCGTATCGAAGATTTCATTGAAACGCAGGGTGTCAGCGGTACTGTCATTGACGTCGGCTTCTTCTACACGACGATCCGCACAGGTGACAACAAGCACATCATGCTTCCCAACGGCAGTCTGACCAATTCCACCGTCATTAACTACTCCCGTGAGGAGAACCGCCGTGTGGACATTGATTTCAGCATTGCCTACGAATCGGATTGCGACAAGGCGATCAAGATCATCAACGACGTCATCACCGCTCACGAGCTTGTGCTCAAGGACCCCGCACATTTCGTCCGTATGACCGAAATGACCGACAGCGCAGTCAAAATTACAGCCCGTGCATGGTGCAAAAACAGCGACTACTGGACTGTAAAGTTTGACATTGGAGATAAGGTCAAGGCATCGTTTGCACAGAACGGAATCAGCATCCCCTACCAGCAAATGGACATTCATATCAAGGACAACAAGTAAAAAATCTGAACGGCAGTTCTCCGTGAACTGCCGTTTTTAAGGAGAAGACTATGCAAAAGGCAAACAGACTTATTGTCACACCAAATCCCGTTGCCGATCTTTACGAGGTCTATGCAAAGTATGGCTATCGCCTTGCCACGGCAGAATCCTGCACGGGCGGTCTTGTGGGAGGACTCTTGACTTCACAACCCGGCATTTCCTCCGTGTACGTGGGCGGCTTTGTGACCTATACCAATCAAATGAAGACCAATCTGTTGAGCGTTCCCGCAGAGCTGATCGAGCAATATACTGAGGTTTCCGCACCCGTGGCAAAGGCCATGGCAGACGGTGCAAGAGCACGCACCGGTGCGGATATTGCCGTCTCGCTGACCGGCGTTGCAGGCCCGGGCGGCGGCAGCGAGCAAACGCCCGTCGGCACGGTCTATATCGGCGTCAGCTCCCCTGCGCGCACCTTTGCCGTGCGCTACTGCATGCCCAATTATTTGCCAAGACACGAAATCCGCTCCCGCGCTGCGCTGCTGGCTTTGACGCTTGCCGTGCGAGAAGCAGAATTGCTGCAGTCCTGATCATACATTTTTTTCAATCCCTCTTGATTTTTTTAGCGAAATATGGTAGAATACTAAACTGAGATATTTTGTGACCCCCATGAAGGGATAAGAAAGGCAAATACATGGCAAAGTTCAAAAAAATTGGTGTTTTGACGTCGGGTGGTGACGCGCCCGGCATGAATGCGGCTGTCAGAGCCGTTACAAGAAAGGCATTGGCCGAGGGCATTGAGGTCGTTGGTATCAACGGCGGTTATGCAGGTCTTCTCAACGGCGATCTGATGCCTCTGGAATCCCACAGCGTTTCCAATATCATCACCCACGGCGGTACCATGCTGTACTCCTCCCGTTGCCCCGAGTTCGCAACGCCCGAGGGCATGGAAAAGGCGCTGAAAACCTGCCGCGAGCAGCATATTGACGCAATCGTGGCCATCGGCGGCGACGGTACCTTCCGCGGTGCAACCGATATTACCAACCACGGCATTCCCGCGATCGGCATTCCCGCAACCATTGACAACGACATTACCGCAACCGACCTGACCATTGGCTACGATACCGCTGTCAACACGCTGCTTGGCATGATCGACTATCTGCGCGATACCTGCGAATCTCACGCAAGATGTAACGTCGTTGAGGTGATGGGCAGAGACTGCGGTCTGGTAGCGCTTTACGCAGGCATTTGCACGGGCGCGGTTTCGATCGCGATTCCCGAGGTTGCCTTTGACGAAGAGGCTGCGATCAAGAAGATCGCAAGCGTGCGCAACAAGGGCAAGAGAGGCATTATCGTAGTCTTCTCCGAGGGTATGCCTCAGGTTGACGGCCGCAAGTACAGCGAATATTTCGCGGAAAAGGTGCAGGCACAGACCGGCATTGAGACCAAGTTTGCACGCGTTGGCCACATCATTCGCGGCGGTGGACCTACCCTGCGCGACCGCATGACCGCAACCCAGATGGGTGTTGAGGCAGTCAATCTGCTGCTTCAGGGCAAATCCAACCGCGTGATGTGCGTACTGGAAAACAAGATCACCAACGAGGACATCAACTACGCGCTGGTGCTTGACCGCATGAACAAGGGCAAGCTCAAGGACGGCGACCTGGATCGCTTCAGCGCTGATGAAATCGCTGCTATGCGCGCTCGTTGCGCTTACCGTCAGGCCAAGATCGAAAAGCTTTACAACATGGCTTACGAGATCTGCAACTGACACGCACAAAATCAAAGGAGCAGCCCCATTGGGCTGCAGATTTAGCGAAAAATAACGAAAAAGCAGAAGTCTTTGATGAAGGCTTCTGCTTTCGGTTTTTATGATGCGCAACCCCGCCCGTGTCATCCTGAGCGAAGCAAGTCGGATCGTAGCCATGTCGTTCTGTGAGCCAAGGAGTTGGGATAGGTGGTTGTCTTCCTAAGACCGCTTGGCCCCCGACTTGGAAAATAACGAAAAAGCAGAAGTCTTTGATGAAGGCTTCTGCTTTCGGTTTTTATGATGCGCAACCCCGCCCGTGTCATCCTGAGCGAAGC
>JAZNYL010000074.1:0-5095 GCA_045594445.1 Eubacteriales bacterium | reverse complement strand
ATAGGTAATGCCAACACAAATATTCCCCCTTAGCTCAGTCGGTAGAGCGACGGACTGTTAATCCGCAGGTCGTTGGTTCAAGTCCAACAGGGGGAGCCATGAAAAAGCACTTGCGAAAGCAAGTGCTTTTTCAATGATGTTTGCCTTCGGCAAATGATGTCGCTTGCGCTAATGATGACGGCTTTGCCTAATGATGTCGCTTCGCTAATTTTTGGTGGCAAACATCGCATCATTGCGAACTAGGTGAGCAACATCATATTTGCGAAGCAAATGCATCATATCGACGTGGGCGATGCATCATTATATCTTGCCCCTCCGCCGTGTTTATGCTATAATACACTTAGGGCGGTGATTTTATGAAAAAGTTATCAATTGTTTTTATGTGTTTAGCGATTATATTTTCTTTAGTTGCTTGCTCAAATAATGTTGAGTTTACGGAAACCGAAAATAAAACCATTGTAGCAACCGACGGCACGGAATATATTTTTGTCGGCAACGAGGGTAGAGTTTGGTGCTTTGGAGAATGGGAGTTCATCGGTCACGTAAAGGGAGAGAAAAAGACCTTTGTTCATCTTACCAATAAGATAAAAACAGGTATGTATTCTGTTAATGGTAGTCAAGATGTGTTGGTAAGATATTTTCCCGATAATGAGTTCGCTGCTATATATGTAAAGTCCGAATTGCTGAAAACAGAAGTCACTCTTGATAATTGTATTAGATTTGATTTTGTAAAAGGTTTGCTTGTTAATAATGATGAAACGATCATCTCAAAAACTGGAATAACTGAATGCGAAGATTTTCTTAATGAAATTAAAAGTGGGCAAAAGGCAAAAGATGCTGGACTGTATGATTTGGTAAAGCAACCCGACGGGATGTTGGAAAACTGTTATGTTTACGGATATGTTTGCGGTGTTATACAGGAAGATCTCAATGTAGTTATTCCTTTGCAAGTGAAGTCATTTGATGATAAAGCATATTCAATCACAATCGACGATATAGAATATGTTTTAACTCAAGAATGGGTAGATAAATTGATAAATAACTAAAAAATGACCCCGACAGACCTCAAAAATCTGTCGGGGATTATTATTTGCTTCCTGCGGAACTATTTTTGTTTGTAGGGGAGACCTGCGGTCTCCCGCGGGCGAACGCAGTTCGCCCCTACCGTGTGTCAGGTCAATGTTTTGTGATTTCTCCGCCAAGAACATCACCCATTTGCGTGAACGCCTGATTTGTTTTAGTAATCAATTCGGATGCCGAGCAGAGCGCCCAGTGCTTCAAATACCAAATCGTCAATTTCGGGGTGGGCTGCGCGGTAATTGTCAACGGCGGTGACAAAGTCCGTGTGGCTCTGCGAGCCCTCGGCGATCTTTTCACCAAAGCCGTAGGGGTCAAAATCGGTGACCTTCTGACCGTCGGTCAGAATCTGTACCAGCGCGTGGCATACGGCGTCGGAGCCAAGCAGAACGTCAACCGTTTCCTTGGCGGTGGGCAGCTTGCCGTCACCTGCACCGGGAGCGGAGCTGAACATTTGCTTGTCGTCGGATTTCTTAGCCGCCAGAGCGATCTGCAGCACCTGATTGAGTGCCTTTGCTTCGGCGTTGTAGTCGGTCAGGTTTTCGTTGCCCATGTAAGAGAAGGTGGAGCGGATCAGCTTTGCGGAAATATCGGCGTGCTGCGCGGGAATGCCGTGGCCGATCAGACGGTTGGCCGTCACGTATACCTCAATCATGCCTGCGGTCTGGGGAGTCAGCGTTTTGATCAGCTCTACCAGATCGTCCTCGGAGATGGTGTCGTCCTCGGAAAGCTTTTCCATGACGCTGACGCTGCCGGCAATGGCAGACATGGTCTGCGAGTAATTTGCCTCGCCCTCGGTTGCCTTGGAGGCAAGCTCGGTGGCGGTCTTCATATCAATATTTGCCTTGTCGCGCACGGTTTCGGATTGCAGCACCGAGGTGAACAGGGCAGCAGCTTTATCCTTACCAAAGGTTTCGGTCTGCATCAGGGAGTCGAGAATGGTGCCGATGTTGGCAGCAATCGTGGAAAGATCCAGCTGGCCGTTCTCGTCGGTCAGCGTATCCAAAAGCTCGGTGGCGGTGCTGAAGATTGCGGAAATGGCGTCTGCATCCAGACCAATGGTCTCGGGATTGATGCCCTCGGCCGCTTGCTTTGCGTCCACCAACAGCGTTTCCAGCGTGACCACGGTGGTGGTCTTTTTCATTTCCTCGGTGGACTGCATGCTGGCAGTACCCTCCAGAGTGGATGCGGACAGGGGAGTCGTGATTTCCACGTTTGCAACGATCTCAAGAGCGGCAGAGTCGCTGCCCAAAAGGTCAGCAAAGGTCTCGGTTGCCAGTGCCTTTGCCTGCTCGGTGGTATTGGTGCCGTCAAGCTCGGTCAGGCTGATGCAAAGATTTGCCACGGCCGCTGCTGCGCTGTTCTTGCGCTGCTCGTCGGTCATGTTCTCGTAAACCGTACCTGCGAAAATATCGGTATTGCTCTCAATGTCGGAAAGCAGATCAAAGCAAGGCTTACCAAAAAGGGCGGGGGAGGCCTCGCGGGTGCCCTCTGCGTACAGCACGAAGAATGCCTGCACGTCCTCGGACGTGACCTGTTCGGCGTTGTTGTCTATCAGATCGTGCAAAATTGCGGTGGAGTAGTAGTCAAGCACCTGCGTGTCAATGTCAATGCCTGCGTTATCAAAGGCGGTTTCCAGATCGCCGGAAAGCGTTTCAATGCGCTCCTGCTCGGGCAGATCACGCACGCTGTTGAGCGAGTCTGCAACCGTGTCCATAAAGGAGCCGTAAACGGCTTCTGCGTCGGCGGGAATGCTCAGAACCTGACCGATGGCGCGTACGCCCAGGTTCATGATCTCGGGAACCAGACGCTTCATGGACTCGTTGGAGCCAAGCGTCGTGATCAGCGTGGAAACCACGCCCTCACCGCCCAGCGTGCTCATCAGCGCGTCGGTGTCGTCAAGCTTGGCAAAAACGCCGTTCTGTGCCAGAACGGCCACCAGTTCAGCCGTGGTCTGCACGTCAGCCTGCAACAGCAGCGTTTCCTTGGCGTCGTCGTGCAAAATTTCCAAAAGAGCGGTCATCAAGGGGTCAAGCATCTCGGCAGAATCTCCCATAGAGGGCTTTTCGATACCAAGGAAGGTGTCGCCTGCAAGCCATGCATCGGTCGCCGCGTACAAAACGTCGCCTACGATGGGGGAGAGCAGCTTGGACTCGCCAAAGGAATTTCCGATGGCACGAATGATCTCGGCCTGCTCCTCACTGTAATCCTTGAATTCGGTCTTGCTCAGCTCGGTGACCTGCTGCACCAGCGTGATCATCGCGCCCATTTCCTCTTCCAGAATGACCTTGGTGCCGGCAACGCGCATGCTCATGACCGTGTCGGTCAGCAAGCGTCCGCCCAGCGTGCGGTATGCTTTGATGGCAAAGGAATTGTTGGATTCGGCAATCGCCTGCTGTGCGGTTGCAATCACGGGTTGGTTTGCGTCCACCACCTCTTGTGCGGTCAGCTCATCCAGCGCGGGCTGCGCAATGGCAAGATAGCCGGAAACGGGAATGAGCAAGATCGCCACGATCACCAAGCCCTGCACAAGGCCGAGGCAAGCCGCCAGCCAACGGGGGCTCTTCTTGGGTTCGGGAACGAGTTCCTCGCCTTCCGCTGCCGCCTTTTTCTTGCGTGCGGAACGCACGATGGCGCAAACGATCAGGTAAACGATCCAGGCAACGAGGGAGAAAATGACGAAGAGAGCCACGCAAATAAGGGGCAGGCTGAGTGCGGCAACCATCTGCACCAGCAGCTCAAGAAGAGAAGGGGAGATGCCGGCAAATTCAATCGCCTGCGCAACCACCTCGCCTGCGTCTGAACCAAACGAGGAGGCGATCTTATCCGCGTTGTTTTCAATCAGTGTCAGAATGACCTCGGGAGAGGGCAGGAATACCTTGAGCAAAAGTGTAACGCCGATTGCAGCAACCGCACAAGCGGCAACTGTGATCACACGTGCTCTCGCCTTGGAAAAGCCGAACAGAGCCGCATGACCGGCGCAAAGTAAAATCACCAAGGCGACAAGGCCAAGGAGTATCAAACCGTACATATCAAAACCTCCGAATATCCAATGAATTTTCTGAAATTGTCCTACAGTTAAACATTATATTAAAAAAAAGAGAAAGTGTCAAGCCATTCTGACTCAAAATCCGGGAATTGCCCTCAAAAAAGCAAGAAAATTTCATAAAAAGTGAAAATTTCTTCAAAAAAAGTATTGACAAACACAAAGCGCCGTGCTATAATAATTGGGCGTTGTGAAAAGACGCACAATATGGCGGGATAGCTCAGTTGGCTAGAGCAACCGGTTCATACCCGGTAGGTCATGGGTTCAAGTCCAATTCCCGCTACCAGGCCCGTTGGTCAAGCGGTTAAGACACCGCCCTTTCACGGCGGTAACATGGGTTCGATTCCCGTACGGGTCACCAAAAAGAGGATGGAGTAGCAAAGCTACTCCATCCTCTTTTTGCTGACCCGTCGCGAACCCATTTCGTGCGCAAAGCGCACGATTGGGTTCGCATACCCCGCCCGGAGGTCGGAAAGCGACTCGCGTAGCGAGGCATTTTCCAGACGCAGGGCGAGGGTATTCTCGCCGCAGGCGAGATTCCCGTGTTTCTGGGAAATATGCTTTTTTATTTACATGAGTTAAAAGCACCGATGCAATCGCATCGGTGCTTTTGTATTGGTGACCCGTACGAGGAATCCCACCCGGCAATGCAAGCCGCAAGGCTTCCATTGCGGGTCCGCATACCCCGCCCGAAGGTCGGGGAGCTTGCTCACCAGACGCAGGGCGAGGGTATTCTCGCCAAAGGCGAGATTCCCGTGTTTCTGGGAAATATACTTTTTTATTTACATGAGTTAAAAGCACCGATGCAATCGCATCGGTGCTTTTGTATTGGTGACCCGTACGAGGAATCTCACCCGGCAATGCAAGCCGCAAGGCTTGCATTGCGGGTTCGCATACCCCGCCCGAAGGTCGGGGAGCTTGCTCACCAGACGCAGGGCGAGGGTATTCTCGCCAAAGGCGAGATTCCCGTGT
>JAZNYL010000073.1:0-3987 GCA_045594445.1 Eubacteriales bacterium | reverse complement strand
ACTCAGCACCGCACTCTTTGCAAACTAAAGTCTTGTCTTCGTACATTTTGAATCCTCTCTTTTAGCTAGTGATTTGCCCTTAGGGCTGATATTTGCGTCAGCATTCAGCTGAAATCGCCAAGGTTAAGGTACCGCGCCAGTTTGTTCCTGATGCGCTGCACGGCATTATCCACGGATTTCTGAGTTTTACTGCAGGTCTCCGCTATCTCTGCATAACAAAGCTACGCTGCGACTCGGCATCACCACCGACACAGAGGACACCACGGGCACGGTGCTGACTACCTGTGAGGCACTTCCCTTGCCCGAACAGGTCAAGGACGCATGCAGTAAATTCGTGGGCAAGATCAAGCAGATCCCGCCCATGTACAGCGCACTCAAAGTAGACGGCCAAAAGCTTTGCGACCTGGCGCGCAAGGGCATCGAGGTCGAGAGAGAGGCACGTGAGATCGAGATCTTTTCCCTTTCCTGCGAGTCGACCGACACAGAGAGCGACTATATTTTAACCGTGGATTGCTCGGGCGGCACCTATATCCGCACGCTTTGCGCCGATATCGGCGCGGCTCTTGGCTGCGGCGGTGTCATGGCGACGCTGGAGCGCATCTGGGTAGGCGGGTTTTCGATTGATGAGTGCCTCACAACCGCTGAGCTGGAAACCCTAGACGACGAGGCACGCATGGCGCTTTTGCGCCCTGTTGACGTGCTGTTTATCAGGTATCCTTACGTGCTTTTGCCCGCCTTTTACGAGCGTCTTTGCCGCAACGGCTGCGAGATCTATCAGAGCAAGATTCACACGAATTTTGCCACAGGCACACGCGTGCGCATCTGTGACCAAAGCGGGCATTTCTTCGCCCTTGGCGAGGTGCGTGAATACGAGAGCGGCACGGCCATTGCCATGATCAAGCTGTTTGAGCTGGAATAATTCGTGCGGCGTTTACTCCCACCGTTACGCTGAAAAATCGTAGGGCGGGGGTTCACTCCCGCCGCTTACATTCTCGGCAGGAGCAAGCCCCTGCCCTACAAGGAAGGAGTTACGCTGAAAAATCGTAGGGCGGGGGTTCACTCCCGCCGCTTACATTCTCGGCAGGAGCAAGCCCCTGCCCTACGAGGAAGGAGTTACTATGAAAAACACCAACACCTGTCCCAAGTGCGGCAAGCACAACATCGTGCGATTTGACGGCTATACCGGTGCTTACGGTTCGGGCAACAACGTCATGACCGGCGCAACCGTATTCTCGGGCGTCAACGTCAACCGCTATATCTGCTGCGATTGCGGCTTTACCGAGGAATGGATCGACACCTGCGATCTTGATAAGATTGAAAAGAGCAAAAAGGCGAAAAGATAATCAAAAACGGGCGCACTGTGTGCGCCCGCTTCTATTTTTTCAGAAATGCGACAGAGCGTCGGGCAATTGGATATATGCCACGACAAACGGCAAGACAAGGCCGATCACGGTCACGACGATATCGGGAATTTTGAACTTGAAGCCCCTTCTGTAAATCAGGTAGCCCGAGAGCATGATAACAAGATAAGTCACCATCATCATTGGCAGCAAAATACCCGCTGTAAACGTCATGAAGCAATACCCGTAGGCGGGAATAAGCAAGGCATACCCAAAAGGAGAATTTGAAATCTCCCCTGCCTGCTGTGCTCCCTTTTTGACAAAGCTGATCAGATACCCGTTTGCAGCCGCAAGGCCGACAGCTCCCCAGATAAAGAACATGTACCAGCGATCCGTGATCTCTTCAACCCCACGTCTCCAGTAATCCGGGCGATTGATCTCAACCAGATCCTGAAAGAGCACGGTCAGATTGTTCATAGGGGTATACATGATCCCCCAGCTGTATAAGTTCCCCGCAATCTTACTCTCAAACACCAAAGATACTGTCATCCCAACCAAAAACGGCAAAAAGATCCACAAAGCGCAGAACAGCACGCCGTCCGCGACCGTATTGGCTTGCATGAACAAAAAGCAATAGATGGAATAGATCACAAACGCAAGCAACAGCGACAGAAAATAATACGGGATCATATACACAAGCGCGAAATAGTCGGTGTTGAGCGCAAGCCAAAGATAGCTTGCTCCCCAGGTCACCGTATAAATGACCAACACCTGCACAAGGCCGCTGATAAAGTGCACCATGGCCATTTTCTCGCGCTTGATCGGGAAGAAATACAGCGTATCCAGATTGCGGCGGTTTTTGAGTCCCGAAAGCTCAAAGAGCGGCACGACGCTGGCCGTGATGCAAAGCGCCGTTGCAAGCATGTAAAGGCCGCTTTGGCAATACTTGATTTCATCAGAGGTGTTCACCTCGGAAATGCCGATCAAGCAGATGGCAACCGAAAGAGCGGTAAAAATCAGCGTGCGCAGCGCGCTGCTTTTGAGTCTGTGCCCCAAATATCTGAAAAAGATCTTCATTTCAAATACCCCCTCTTCTCTACCTCGTGGATAAAGACCTCCTCAAAGTCCATGCGCATCTCCTCCAGCACAGCAGGACCCAATGCCTGCAGCTGCGGCAAAAGCTCGGCAGCGTTGCCTTGCAGCACCACGCGCACAAACCGGCCACTCTTTTCAAGAGAAGTCACGGGCAGGTGCGCAAACGCCTCGTCGGGAATCTCCTCCGTAAAAGCAAGCTGGAACTTGCAAAAGCTGTTGACTTTCTCTGCAATGTCACCCGAGGCGGACACGGTCATCTGATCAAGCAACACGTAGCAATCGCAAAAATCCTCCAGCTCGCGCAAGGAATGGCTGGAAATGATGACGGAGGTGCCGTTCTCCTCCACGAGCTCGTTGAGCACACGCTTAAAGAGGTGGCGCGAGAGCGGATCAAGGCCGTCAAACGCCTCGTCCAGCAAGAGATATTTGGGTCCCACCGCAAGAGCCAAGGAAATATACAGCTGGCGGCGCATGCCCTTGGAGAATTTGCGAATCGGCTTTTTGGGGTCGAGCGCAAATTCTTTTGTAAACCGATCAAAGACGGCGCGGTCAATCTGCGGGTAGAAAACCTTGTACATCTTATAAAGGCTCTCGCCCGTGGTGTAAATGGTAAAATACGGATCGTCAGGCAGGAAAAAGAGTGCACGGCGCGCCTCTTCCTCGCCAACGCTCAGGCCGTCTATGAGGATCTCTCCCTGCTTGGGGGTCAGCACGCCCGAAATCAGGCGCAAAAGCGTGGTCTTACCCGCACCGTTGATGCCCACAAGCCCCATCACGCTGCCCTCCTGCAGCGCAAGACTTACATTTTTGAGAATGATTTTTCCGCCGATATCATAGCAAAAATTCTTGACTTCAATCATTGTTCCCGTACACCTCCTCGATCCAGTTCAGCATGGTTTGCTTGTCAATGCCGCGCTCACGCATGGCGCGGATTTGCGCAAAATCCGCGTTTTCCACGGGTGCGTCGCCCTCGCCCTCCCAGGTCACGTACACGCCCTTTTTGGGCAGGGATCGGATATACCCGTCCTGCTCCAGCTTGGCATACGCCTTGGCAACCGTGTTGGGGTTGACCGAAAGCTCGCCTGCCGCCTGTCTGACCGAGGGCAGCTTTTCGCCATTTCGGATGATCCCCTGCCTGATATATTCCTTGTATCTTTGGGCAATTTCAAGATAAATGTCCTGATTGCCCGAAAAGCTGAATTTCATACATTCACCTCTTCTGTATTATCTGTATTATCTGTACTGCTTGTATGATACCATATACAGAACAATTTGTCAAGGGGATTTTGTAAAAAATTACAGCCATTTGGAGCTGTGGAATTAACGGAACATTCACACAGGGATTGTTTCAAAAGCAATCTCCGTGCTCGCTTTTTTCGCATAAACAAACATCTATCGCAGGGGACGGCGCCCTCGACGTCCCGCTCTGGCGCAAAGTAACTATGCCAAACAAAATCACCAAGAGCCTACCTTTGGAGCATCCGCATATGAAGCGTCGTTCTTAAGGATGTTCACCATATTCTCCTTAAGAACAACCTTAACTGTACCATCT
>JAZNYL010000072.1:0-6848 GCA_045594445.1 Eubacteriales bacterium | reverse complement strand
ACGGGAGTACCATCGGACCACTTAGCAGCTTCCTTGATCTTAACAGTCAGTTCGGTCTGCTCAGCATTCCAGGAGTAGCCGTCTTCAGCGAGAAGGCCAATCATGCTGCCGTCCATGAAGTTGTACATGAAGAGGGTTTCGAACATCAGAGTACGATAACCGGAAGCGCCACCAGCGATAGCCATGGAGTTGTTCTCGTTGGTACCAATGATGTTCCAGGAGTTAACGGTGCCCCACTGCTGACCTGCAAAATACACAGTCTCGTTACGGGGGAGTTCGTTAGGATCGCTGGGTTCATCAGGAGTTTCGGGAGTATCGGGGGTAGCGGGGGTGTCGGGAGTTGCGGGAGTATCGGGGGTAGCGGGAGTGTCAGGAGTTGCAGGAGTGTCGGGGGTAGCAGGAGCGCCACCGCATGCGCACAGAGCAACTACCATAACAACTGCGAGCAGCAGAGCCAGGTACTTTTTCATCGAAATTTTCCTCCTTTAATTTGCGTTTCCCACAAATTAAACACTGTAAAGGAAAACCCGGCGGAAGCAACGCTCAGAGATTCAGCCGATTATTGTGTTCTGCTGTTGCAGAACACAATCAGCGATCGCTGATTGCAGTTCCCGGCAGGTTTCGCCTTTCGGCATTCAACCTGAAAGAAACATATAGTTATGACTCTTCCTTCTGAGTCACGACTTACTCTTCAACGGGTCCAACCGTATCACCGGGAAGAAGTTTGCCTTTATAATGCCGCGCTCCTTTTCCAGAGCACCCGAGTCCATAACGCGGGTCACGGTCTCCTGGTTGTCGCGGTAGATGCCGCCCTGCTGCAAAAGTCCGTCGACAAGGGTAGTCTTACCGTGGTCAACGTGTGCGATGATTGCAATGTTTCTCAAATCGTTTCTGATCATATGTTTCTCCAAAATCAAAATTTGACATAATACGCTATCTTAATTATTATAGCACACTTTATTGCAAAAAAACAGAAGTGAAATCACGATTTTCACAAAACCCGCAAGAATTCGCTTGTGCAAAATTGACAAAACCGGGGCATTGTGATATAATAAGGAACGAATGAAACGAGGTGATCTTTGTGATAAAAGCCATCATTTTTGACCTGGACGGCACGGTTGCGGACACCATATCCGCCATCCGTGAGGGTGTCAATCTGACCATGGAGCAGCTGGGATATCCCACGCATACCGATGCAGACGTGCGCCGCTTTATCAATCACGGCGCGCGCGAGCTGATCAGACAGGCACTGCCCGCAGACGTGGGCAGCGATCCCGCGCGCGTGGACGAGGCACTGGACGTGTATCAGGGCATGTATGAAAGAACGTATAAAAACACCAACCTTTGCTACGACGGTATGGCACAGGCCATGACCGAGCTTGCAAAGTCCTATCAGCTGGCTATCCTTTCCAATAAGCAGGACAGAATGGTCAAGGGGCTTGCCGCGCAGCTTTTGCCCACAGACACGGTCAGAATCGCGCAGGGGCAGGTGGAGGGCGTGCCCACAAAGCCGGATCCCACCGCCGTGTGGGAGTTGTGCCGTCAAATGGGGGTGACTCCCGCAGAGTGTGCCTTTGTGGGGGACAGTGACGTGGATATGCACACCGCGATCAACGCAGGCTGCCTGCCCGTGGGCGTCGAGTGGGGCTACCGTGGGGCAGACGTGCTGACCGAAGCAGGGGCCAAGGTGTTGGTCAAGACGCCGAGGGAATTGATAAAAATTTTTGAAAACGTGTGAAACCAAATCTTAGAAAATCCGTCATAGTATATGACGGCAAGAGAAAACCGCATCTGCCGTGGCAGATGTGGTTTTACGTTTACTTTGCCTCGGTGGCGTCCTCGTAGGAATTGAGCGTCTTGATATCCTTGTCGGAGAAATACTCCAGAGGATCGACAGAGAGGCCGCCCTCAGTCATTTCAAAGTGCAGGTGAGGCGCTTCGGCCATCTCAAGCGTTGCGGTGCCGCCTACGGTACCGATCTGCTGACCGCACTTGACCTCGCTGCCTGCGGTAATGCCGTCGGCAAGGTTGGCTGCCAGATTCTTGTAGATGGTGATCACGTCACCCTCGTGAGAAATGGCTACGCAGGTGCCCATCATGGGGTCATCCCAGATCTGCGCTACCGTGCCGTTTGCGGCTGCGTAGACGGGCGCTGCGTCCTCGGTGGTAATGTCAATGCCGAGGTGAATGCGGTATTCCTCCATGGTAGGAGACCATACCTGAACGGATGCGTCGTGCGTTGCTGCCAGCGAACCCTGAACGGGCAGGGCAAAGCCCTCCTGCTCCTTGATTACGGGTTGAGTCTGTGCGCCCTCGTTGTAAACGGGAACGGTGTCCTCGCCGCTGCCGATCGCATCGGTATCGGGAGGGGTCTGCGTGCCCTGGGTGGTCTGCTCGGGCAGCTTGGTGCCCTCTTGGGCATTGTTCTTGTTTGCACGGTTGGTTGCAACGGTGGCGGTGATGGCGACTGTCAACACCAGCACCACAAGCGCGGTCGTCACAATGACGCCCTTGTTGGAAAAGACCTTGATCATTCTTTTCCCGAATTCGGATTCCTTAAAATTTTCCCACATAAAGCTTCTCCTTTGTAACTGTTGTTTCCCTTTGGTAGGTACGACCATATTTTTGGCATGGGGCGGCAGAATTATACAGAAGCGGGAAAACTTTTTGACAAACGTTTACGATCAATGCGTGACGTAGGGGAGGAATATTTGCAAGCAAATTCATCCTCCCGCACGCGATAAAGCAGGATCAGCGCTTGGATGTAACAATCGCAAACCGTTTACGGGCGGGAGGATAATATCCTCCCCTACGTGTGAAATGTGCTTGCCCGAGCCGACAGAAAATTCTTGACGGGGGCGGGGAATTGTGCTATACTGAATTTAATATGAAAGTAACTGACAGGAGGACTGTTTTATGGATTTTTTGACACTTTGTGCCGAGCGCTATTCGGTGCGTTCGTACCTGCCCGATCCTGTACCTGCCGAGGCACTTGCAGAGATCTTGCGCGCAGGGCAGCTTGCGCCCACCGCCAAGAATAATCAGTCGCAAAAGATCTTTGTGCTGCAAAGCCCCGAGGCGAAGGCAAAGCAGCTGGAATTGCACGCCTGCTACGGCGCGCCCCTGGTGCTGCTGGTTTGTGGCGACGAGGAGATTGCCTGCAACCGCCCCGTGACGCATCATTCCATGGCTGAAATGGATGCGTCCATCGTGGCTACGCACATGATGCTGGCGGCAAAGTCACAGGGTGTGGATTCTACTTGGATCTGCGCGTTTGATCACGCCAAGGCAAGCGAGCTGTTCGCGCTTCCCGAGCAGGTCAAACCGCATCTTTTGCTGGCTCTGGGCTATCCCGCTGCCGACGGCACGCCTTCGCCAAGACACACCGACCGCAAGCCCTTGGAGCAGACGGTTACCTATCTTTAATTTAACATGATTCCGTAGGGGCGCACTGCGTGCGCCCGCGGGCGTACGCAGTGCGCCCCTACGAGGTTATTTCCGAATTTTCAGAAAGGAGAGATCCTATGGAACAAAAGCAACCTGTGCTTTCGATCAAAAACGTATCCAAGCACTTAGGTAAGCGCAAGATCCTCTCGGACATCACGCTGGACGTGCACGAGGGTGAGATCTTTGGCTTTTTAGGCCCTAACGGGTCCGGCAAAACAACTACGATCAAGCTCATCCTTGGTCTTTTGCGTATGGAGAGCGGCGAGATCAGCATTTGCGGGCATGACAACGTCAAGGAGTTTGAGGCAGCCATGCGCTGCGTGGGCGGCATTATCGAAAACCCCGAGATGTATAAGTATTTGACCGGCCGCCAGAATCTTGAGCAGTATCTGCGCATGTATCCCGAGCTGTCCCCCGAGAGAGTTGACGAGGTGGTACGACTTGTACGCATGGAGAGCCGTATCAACGATAAGATTTCCAAATATTCGCTTGGTATGCGCCAGCGCCTGGGCATTGCGCAGGCGGTGCTACATCACCCGAAGCTGCTGATATTGGACGAGCCCACCAACGGCCTTGATCCTGCGGGAATCAAGGAGCTGCGTGACGT
This sequence comes from Eubacteriales bacterium, assembly GCA_045594445.1. Classification (GTDB taxonomy): domain Bacteria; phylum Bacillota; class Clostridia; order Oscillospirales; family CAG-272; genus SVQP01. The sequence continues at coordinate 2,794 of JAZNYL010000072.1, read as the reverse complement.
GCTCAAGGCACTCTCGCGCGAGGAGGGTGTGGCGGTATTCGTATCCAGCCACATGCTTTCCGAGCTGCAGCAAATGTGCGATCGCGTGGGCATTATTGACCGCGGCGTAACCGTGGGCTTCCGCTCGCTTGACGCCGACGGAATGATTGAAGAAAACGAGCTTTCGCATTATACGCTTGAAACGCCGGACGGAGAAAAGGCAGTCGAGCTGCTTGCCGCAGGCGTGCTTTGCCAAGGCGTGACCTACGACGGCACGTTGAGCTTTGACGCCGACCGTCAAAGCATTCCCGACCTGCTCTCGCTGCTTTGCCGCGAGGGCGTGCGCGTGTACGGTCTGACAAGACAAAAGAAATCGCTGGAGGATACCTTCCTTGAAATGACCGACACGGCTGACGTGGGCACGCAGCCCATTGTGGAAAAGGGCAGGAAAGGAGGCGATCTTGCATGAAGCAGTTGATCAAGAATGAACTGATCAAGCTCCGCGCGCAAAAAACTTATCTGGTGCTTTCCTGCATCGTGCTTGCTCTCGTGATGCTGGTGTGCTTCTTTACCTCGGTAGTCATGACGCCCTTTATGAGCTTCATGAACGACGGGCGCGAATTCATCACACGCAGCGCCGCGTATGAAAAGGTGGTGGATTTCCTCTATGAAAATCCCGACCACGCGCTTGCGGGCGTGCTGCGCACCGTATTCCGCGATCCCAAATCCGATGCTGACGAGATGCGCGAGGAGGCGGGGTACTACCTTGAAATGGAAATGTACGGCTATTGTGAGAATATGCTTGCCATGGCGCGCTATTATGATTTCCGTGATGTCAACGACCTGCCCGAATGGGTATCGGCGCAGTTTCAGGGCACGCTTGTCGATCTTTACCGATGGAAGGCAATCGTCGAGGGATTGCAGAGCGGTAAATATACCGAGGAAATATTTACGTACGATTATTACATGCAAGAGGTCATGTATCCCACCTTTGCCGAGTTTCCGTACTATATGGAATACGTGTATGACCACGTAAACGGCACGGAAACGTATCGGTATTACCACGTCTCGGGCAGAGAATGCAGCTTTGACGAGATGGTAGCGGGGCTGGCTGCAGCCTTGCCCGCGTGTGAAAATGAGATCGTTCGCGCGGAGAACGCAGCGCTTACCATGGACGTGGACGTATATTATGCTTCGCTGCTCTTGCAGGTGGATGCCAAAGTGCAGGAACAGGAGAATCTGATCGAGCAGCTGCGCCTTTCCTTGCAGGATCCTGCGCAGATGGTCACGGACGAGGATCGCGAGTATTGCGAATATCAGATCGAGAACGCCCTTGGGCGGATTGAAGACTACAAGCGACACGGTGAGGGCTTCCGCTATCTCAAGGAGCAAAAGATCGATCCCGAAAGCCCTGCGTTTGAGATTGTCAATGCGTGGCTGCCGCGCACGCTGTCCTTGCGTCGAGACGCCATCTCCACCATCGCCTTGAGTGAGTTGAGCGATGAAATTGAGATATCCAGAATTTTGTCCAAGAGCTCGGCCAAGCACCGGCTGCGCGTGCTGGATAAGGCGCTGATCGCCATGGAATACGCCTACGAGCATAACGTGCTTCCCGAGGGCATGGGGCAGAGCACGGCAAAGGCTACCTTTGTCAACAATCTCTCCACCGCCGCATTTCTGATCTCGGCCGTTGCGGTGGTGCTTGCCAGCATGATTCTGTCGCGCGAGTTTGCCACGGGCACGGTCAGACTGTGGGTGATCCGTCCCAAAACGCGTTCCAAGCTGCTGGGCTCCAAGATCGTCGCGCTGTTTATCTACGTCATTTCCATGATGCTGATCTGCTTTGGTGTGACCTATATCTTTGCGCTTGCAAATCATCTGATCGACTTGTTCTTCTATGGTGAGAGCACGTTGTTCGCGCCTGTTTACGGCGTGGTACTTGGCAAGGCCATCTCCATTCCCGCGGTGCTTGAGCATTTGTGGGCGCTGGTTGTGATCACGCTGCCCGTGCTGCTTTTCACCATGCTTTGCCTGTTTATCAGCGTGCTGACCAAAAAGGGCGTGCTGGGGATTGTGCTTGGCATGATCTTGCTCATGTTTGCGTCGGATATTCAGGCGATCTCGCTGATCGTGGCCAACATGACGGGCGGCTTTGGCTATTTGCTGCATGCAACCGTGCTGCCGTATCTGAGCATGGATACCTTGCTTGGCTCGGCGCTTGATTTTGCCATTTCAGCCGTCGGAAATTCTCTGGGGCTTATGGATATTCTCAACTTAGAGGCACTTTTGATGAGCGAGCTTTGGGGAGCGATGCCGTACGTTTGCTCGTCCTTGGTGGGTGCGATCGTGCTGGTTGTGCACATCGTCCTGCTCATCCTTGCCAGCCTGTTCGCGTTCAAGAGAACACAGATCAAGAGCTGATTGTCAGACAATAAAAAAACACCGCAGTTGGAGTGATACTCTTAACGGAGTATCACGCCAGTTCTATTCGCCTTTGGCGAGTGATATTGCTACGCAGTGATATTCGGCTTACGCCGAGTGGTATTCGCTTCGCGAGTTTCAGGGCGAATAGAATACCACTGAAGCTGCAAGGCTTCAATATCACTATCGCGTCAGCGATAATATCACTCCGACGAAGTCGGAATATCACTCTTGTTTTCTCTGCCGATTTGTGGTATAATGGGGTTAGCAAAAAAGCCTTCCTCCGGGAGGAAGGTGGCACGCGAAGCGTGACGGAAGGAGCCCGCGTAACTTTGAAGCTTTGATATGTTTTATTGTCACGCATTCTCCCTCACCCGACTTCGTCGGGAGCTCC
>JAZNYL010000071.1:0-9578 GCA_045594445.1 Eubacteriales bacterium | reverse complement strand
GTACGGAGAGACTTTGCTCAACGTATAGAAAAAGGGAGCTACTTTGCATAAGTAGCTCCCTTTTTGTTTGGTACTGCGGGAGCAAGCCCCCGCCCTACGGTTGCCCGGATATTAGGTGAGAAAACCGTTTCCGTTCTTTTTTTGAGCAAGTAGCCGCAAAAAAAGAACCAAAAAAACGGCGTCATGCGGGGCTCTGCCCCGTACCCCGGTCGCTTTTTGAAAAGGCGGGCGAAAACTTTCATCCTGTGGAAGTGGACCGTTGGGGTGGCGGTTGATTCAAGCCTTTACTTTTTCTCAAAGCCTTGGACAAAGCCGTTCGTGATCTCGGCCGAGCAGATATCTCCGCCAATCACCTTCTTGCGCCAGACCAGCACGTTGGCATATACCGTGCCCTCGTGCCCCTCGTAATTGGTCACCTTGAACGTGTACCTCGTCACTTCCTTACCCTTATATCTGGTCAGATCCAGCCCCTGTGCCAGTTGAATCTGATTATATCCCGCATAGATCTTGTCAAATTCCGCAGGTACGGTCACGCTCTTGCATTCAATCGCTTTGCCCTCAACCTGCCAGCCAAACTGCTCCAAAAATTTCACCACGTCCTGCTCGGTCTTGATTTTGTCATATCTGATGCTGACGCTCTGATCACTCACCTGCCCTACAGATGTGTCCGCTTGGCCTGCCGTTACGTAGGTCGGCACGAATGCCACAAGCGCGATCAAACCCACGAGCGCTACGCACACAACGCCCAAAAGCCGCACGGTGCTTGCCTTAAACGAATATACAAACATAAAATTCCCCTCCGACATAAAGATTTCAATCCATCTTATGCCGAAGGGGCTTTGTTTATGTTAAATTTTGAGCGCGTGCCGCTGATTTTTCGGCGCGTGGCTTGCCACCGAGTGCGCCATGCCCATCATGATATAGGTTGCCAGCATGGACGAGCCGCCACAGGACAAGAACGGCAGCGTAATGCCGATGACCGGCAAAACCGCCAGACACATACCGATATTGAGCAGCGTCTGGAAAAACAGACACCCGAAAATGCCCGCGCAGAGCAGCATGCCATAGTCGCCTCTGGCACGATATCCGATCATGGCCACGCGCACCACCATACAAGCCAGCAGCAAAATGACCGCTGCGCCGCCCACAAATCCGTATTTTTCGCAGATCGTGGCGAAAATGAAGTCGGTGTGCGAGGCGGTCAGCACCTCGTAAAAGCCGCCCTCGTTAAGACCTATGCCAAATGCGCCGCCGTTGACGATGCACTTTTTGCTCAGCAACGGCTGCCAGCCCTTATCGTCCGGGTCAAGCTCGGGATTAAAGCCCACGATAATTCTCTTTCTGTGGTACTCCTTGAGCACGTATTTCCAAGCAAGCGGAAAGCCCAGCACAGCCGCGCCGCCCGCGCCTGCAAAATACCAAAGCGAAAGCCCTGCACAAAGCAGCATGGTGGCAAGAAAACCGGCATAGATCAAGGCAACACCGTAGTCACCGGACAGAAAGATCAATCCAACCACCGCGCCCGCGTGCAAAGCAAGACCGCAAAGCGTCAAGGGGTGGTTGATCTTATCCTTGACCGTTTCCAAATGCTTTGCAAAGGTACACGTCAGCGTCAGCTTGACAAACTCCGAGGGCTGGATCATGATCTTTCGCTGACCGAGCCTGAGCACCACCAGCCAGCTTTTGTTAGCGGTTTCCATGTTGTCGCCCGACGAGCCGAACAGCAGCGTGATCACCAGAATCAGCACCGAAAATGCGATCATGGGTAGCCACATTTTGTCCAGCACCCAATGGTAATCAAGATTGGCCACGATCAGCATGATGATATTGCCCACCACGAACATAGCCACCTGCATGACCAGCTTGGATTTACCGAAGTTTTCCACGGCCGAGAAGACCGTGACAATGCTGATCAGGGATAGCAGCGTGGTGCATGCGAACAAGATCGGATCAACGTGCCCGATTGCCTTGCGTGCATATTTGATTATGTCGCGGAACATGCAGCTGCCTCCTTCCCATAAGTAATACGGGCGACCACAGGTCGCCCCTACGAGTTTTCAGTTTAATCTGTCGCAGAAACAGATATAATCCCCCGTAGGGGCGACCTGTGGTCGCCCGCACGGGTGGGAACTAACTTAATATTGTCTGCCCCAAACGACCATATGCTTCGCCTTCTTACCGCAGCATACGCATACGTCGGACAGATGATCCTCCACGAAAGGAATGCAACGGGACTTGACGCCGCCGGTCTCATCCTTAAGCTGATCCTCGCATTCCACGTCGCCGCACCACATTGCCTTGATAAAGCCGGGCTTGTTCTGTGCAATGTCGAGGAACTCCTCGTGCGTGGTTGCCACATAAGTCTTGCTTTCCAGGTTAGCCTGCGCCTTTTCAATCAACTCGTTGTGTACGGTCTTGAGCATCGCGGTTACTTCCTCTGCGATGTTGTCAAGAGACACGAACTTCTTCTCGCCCGTCACACGGGAAACCAGCACGCAGCTGTTATTTTCAATGTCGCGAGGACCGATCTCGAGTCTGACCGGTACGCCCTTCATCTCGTACTGGCTGAACTTCCAACCGGTGGACTGATCGCCGTCGTCAACCTTGACGCGCAGGGTCTTTGCCAGCTCTGCCTTGATGGCGTAAGCCTTATCCAGCACGCCTTCCTTATGCTGCGCTACGGGAATGATGACAACCTGGATGGGAGCGACTGCGGGAGGCAGGATCAAACCGTTATCGTCGCCGTGTGCCATGATGATGGCACCGATCATACGGGTGGAAACGCCCCAGGAGGTCTGGTGAGGATACTTGACGGTATTGTCGCGACCGGTATAGGTAATGTCAAAGGATCTTGCAAAGCCGTCACCGAAGTAGTGAGAGGTACCGCCCTGCAGCGCATAGCCGTTGTGCATCATGGGCTCGATGGTATAGGTAGCCTCCGCGCCCGCAAACTTTTCCTTCTCGGTCTTCTGACCGATGATTGCGGGGATAGCCAGCGCATCACGGTAGAAGTCACGGTAAACGTGCAGCATCCTGATGGTCTCTTCCTGTGCCTCCTCTGCAGTTTCGTGCATGGTGTGGCCTTCCTGCCAGAGGAACTCGGAGGTACGCAGGAAAGGACGGGTGGTCTTTTCCCAACGCATGACGTTGCACCACTGGTTATACAGCTTGGGCAGGTCACGGTAGGACTGAATGATATTGCGATAGTGCTCGCAGAACAGCGTTTCGGAGGTGGGGCGGATCGCCAGACGCTCGGACAGCTTGTTCTGACCGCCAACGGTTACCCAAGCACACTCGGGAGCAAAGCCCTCTACGTGATCCTTTTCCTTCTGCAGAAGAGATTCGGGGATCAGCATGGGCATATATACGTTTTCGTGGCCCGTGGCCTTGAATCTTGCATCCAGATCCTTTTGGATATTTTCCCAGATCGCATAGCCGTAGGGACGGATGATCATGCAGCCGTGCACGCTGGAGTAGTCAACCAGCTCGGCCTTCTTGACAACGTCGGTGTACCACTGACCGAAGTCTTCGTCCATGGATGTAATCTGTTCAACCTTTTTTTCTTTAGCCATTGTATTGTCATCCTTATCTGTGTAAATAGTTATTCAATTTATTATAAAGCAAAAGCGTATAATTGTCAAGTATCAATGTTGGTTTTTTCCAAAAATCCATTGTGAAAAATGCACACAAACCGCTACCTTGAATTGGTCAGTTTCCGCAAAAGGTAGAATTTAGAAAAATTTTTCAAAACCTCTTGCATATTGCGGGAAAATGCGATAAAATATACAATGGTAAGAAAGGGATTTCATACCAACCCAATCGTTTCAAAAAATTTATTATAAAACGGAGGAATCCAAAATGTCTGTAAAAGTTGCTATTAATGGTTTTGGCCGTATTGGTCGTCTGGCTTTCCGTCAGATGTTCGGCGCACAGGGTTATGAGATCGTTGCTATCAACGACCTGACCAAGCCCTCCATGCTCGCTCACCTGCTCAAGTACGACACTGCTCAGGGTCGTTACGACGGTCACACCGTTACTTCCGATGACGAGGCCGGCACCATCACCGTTGACGGTCAGACCATCAAGATCTACGCTGAGAAGGACGCTGCTAACTGCCCTTGGGCTAATAACAACGTTGACGTTGTTCTCGAGTGCACCGGCTTCTACTGCTCTACTGAGAAGTCCATGGCTCACATCAACGCAGGCGCAAAGAAGGTTGTTATCTCCGCTCCCGCTGGTAAGGACCTCAAGACCATCGTTTTCGGCGTTAACGAGGCTACTCTGACCGCTGATGACAAGATCATCTCTGCTGCATCCTGCACCACCAACTGCCTGGCTCCCATGGCTAAGGCTCTGAATGATGCATATCCCATCCAGTCCGGTATCATGACCACCGTTCACGCTTACACCGGCGACCAGATGATTCTCGATGGCCCCCACAGAAAGGGTGACCTCCGCCGTGCAAGAGCTGGCGCTCAGAACATCGTGCCCAACTCCACCGGTGCTGCAAAGGCAATCGGTCTGGTTATCCCCGAGCTCAACGGCAAGCTGATCGGCTCCGCTCAGAGAGTTCCCACCTGCACCGGCTCCACTACCATCCTGGTAGCTGTTGTTAAGGGTCAGGACATCACCCTTGACAGCATCAACGCTGCTATGAAGGCTCAGGCTTCCGCTTCCTTCGGCTACAACGTTGATCCCATCGTTTCTTCCGATATCATCGGTATCTCCTACGGTTCTCTGTTCGACAGCACCCAGACCATGGTTGCTAAGATCGACGACGATACCTACCAGGTACAGGTTGTTTCCTGGTACGACAACGAGAACTCCTACACCAGCCAGATGGTTCGCACCATCAAGTACTTCGCAGAGCTGGCTTAAGTTCTTGCACCAAAAGAAAAATTGCAGAGCGCGCAAGCGCTCTGCTTTTTTGTTGACATTCGAGTATTATTATGGTATGATAAACGTAAAGAAACGAAAAAGGAGAATACTCATGGCAACAATGCAAAAAACGTTCAGAGAATCCATCCCCGCCCTGCGATTTATCGGAAAGAAATATTTTGAGGTTGGCGGCCATTGGGGCGAATGGTTTTGCAACGGCTGGTTCGATGCGATCGAGGCTGCCATGGGCGGCACCGAAAAAATCACCGCGATTTGGGAGAATGGCGGTGGCTATATCGGCCTTGAACGCCACAAGGACGGCGAGAGATGGCAATATTGGCTTGGCATGTTTGTGCCCGCAGACACCCCTGTTCCAAAGGGTTTTGACTACGTGGATTTCCCCGCCACAGCAGGACTTGGCACTTGCTGGATCTATGGCAAGGAAAGCGAGGTCCATGCGCTTTGCGGCAGCTGCAAGCCTGCGATTTTGGATGCAGGCATGACTATTTGGCACGATGCCGAGGGGGCTGCCTGGTGCTTTGAGAATTGCACCTGCCCGAGATACACCACACCGGACCAAGATGGGAATATCATTCTGGACTATTGCTGGTTTGTGGAATAAGACGTGGAAATGAATTGCAGAGCGCATACGCGCTCTGCTTTTTTGTTTCCGAATCGTTTATTCGTAGGGGAGGATTATTTGCATGCAAATATTCCTCCCCTACGAAGATTCTCGCTGCGAACACGGGCGATCACTGATCGCCCCTACGAGTGTTTGCGTCAGGATTTCGCATTCCCGAACCGCATTGCCGTAGGGGCGATCATTGATCGCCCGCGGGAGACACACAGGTCTCCCCTATGCGGTATCACAAATTCCATATTCATATTCGTAGTAGGGGCGATTCACGAATCGCCCGCTTATTGATTTACACATTCTCACTCCGTAGGGGCGATCATTGATCGCCCGCGGGAGACCACAGGTCTCCCCTACGCGGTATCACAAATTCCATATTCATATTCGTAGGGGCGATTCACGAATCGCCCGCGCAGGCAACAAGAATTTTTGCAGGGGCTGGCGCCCTCGACAGCCCGCCCTGCGTTGATGTTTGGAAATGTAACAAAGGCTAAGGCGGGAATCAGAACCCATGTTTGCGCCAACGGGCGTTACCAATCGGATACACATCCTGCGCAAACCTGCACGATGGCGCGAATGCGCCATGTGCGGGGTTCTGATTCGGTGGCTGCAGGCAACGGGAATCAGAACCCATATTTGCGCCAATGCTCATTACAAACCGCTCGGGTGTCCGGCGCAAATGTAACCATGTGTCGCTGAGCGCCACATGGTGGGGTTCTGATTCGGTGAAGGTCTGCTCCAAACGAATAGGGGTAGATGCAGCGTGCTGCATCTACCCCTATTCGTTTGGAGCAGGCAACGGGAATCGAACCCGCAGCATCAGCTTGGGAAGCTGAGGTTTTACCACTAGACTATGCCTGCGTACCTGCCTATTATATACCAAACCGAGGAATTTGTCAATCCCATACGGGCAAATCCCTCGGTTTTTTATCTTCATTTATCGCACCTGTTCGCGCTTTTTTCTCAAATCTCCACCAACACCGCGTCTCTTGCAGGCACGGTGATCTCCTTGCCATCCAGAGTGCAGACCTCGTCCGCGTCACCCGGGTTGACCAAAATCTGTGCCCGCGTGCCGTCCTCTGCCTGCCATGCCGTAGAGTAAACGGTCGGGAAGGTACAATGATGTCCGTACCACTCCATAAAGAATTCCTTTTGTCCGCACTCCACATCCTTTGCTTGGATCATACGGCCTGCGTGCAGATACTTCCCGGCCTTCTCGCGATAGAATCTGCAAAGGTTTGCCACAAGATCAAGAGCCTTATCTCTGTCGGGCAGGCGCGAGAAGTCGTGATTGCCCCAGTTGGTCATTAAGTTGCCATCGGGCGTCATGACCAAGGTCATCAGATCTCCCGCCGCAAACGAATAGCCCATGCGGTAGCAAAGTGTATCCTGATCGTTTCCGAACGGGCAGGACACCTGATTGCCCATGAAATTGCGCAGATATTCGTGATACAGATAGGCATACAGAGGCACAGGCGTACCGATGTGGTAATTGAGCTCAAAGCGGTTGTCGCTCATGAGCAAATTGCCCATAAACGGCTCTGCCGCTGCCGACTCGCAGCCAAGCAGCATGCTGCCTGCCTTGCCGTTCCATTCACTCAGCATGCTCTGCATATTCTTGGTCATCCAAGCACCCGGTGTAGGCGGATGGCCGTGGTCGCGGCTATAGCAGAAATACTGCCCACCGCCGTGATTCTGGTCAAGGATCTGCGCATAATCGATGCCGCTTTCAAACAAGGGCTCGTAGGCAGATGCCAGAATCTCGTACCCCACCTCGGACGCAGGGCAAATATCATATCCCTTTCTCTGCCCCGTACAAATGCGGCTGATGGCCACCTTGCCGTCAGGTCCTGCGCACATACCGCGCGTCAAGCCTTCACGCTCGCAGGTCTCGGTACAATCGTAATCGTCCACCAAATTGCTCTTTAAGGTATAGCCAAAGCCCGAGCAATACACGCCAAGCAAGTCACCCTGCGCGTGCAGCGCGTTCTTGAACTCGGTAAAATTCTCCACGCCACCAAAGGGCGGCCAGACGTAGGGCGGCGCCCAGGGGGCTGTACCCTCCCAATGCATCAACAGTACCAGCAGCCTTGTCTTGGCCTGCGACTTGATTTGTTCCAGAAGAGGCAGCGCGTTGGTATATGGAAAAAGCGCGTTGGGGGCCATTTCGTCCATATCGTGAATGCCGCGCACGCAATAGGTCACCACCAAGGGACTTTCCGAATACCACGCGGGCAGCGCGGGATTTTCCTTGATCTTCTTGACTCTGGGCGGTAAATTTTGCTCAAGCCATGCGCGGTAAAGCTCTGCAGCCGACTCCCAACGACCGTCAATGGCTGTCCATACGATATCGTAATCCATGTAATAATCCTGACCGAAATCCACGCCGCAGAAAAGCTTGATCTGCATGGTAATACCGCCATTCTCCGCATAAAAGCTGATGCCCTTGACACCGCGCGCCGCATCGTGCGCGCCAAGATACAAGCCCGCATCCTCCCACAGATACGCCATCATCTGCGAGCAGATCATGTTGGGGAACACGGGATAACAGCCAAGGCTGGGATATTCGGGCTCCCAATGGCGGAAGTCGGTCATTTCTCTGTAATCGTTATTGGAGATCAGCGCACCCTCGTTATAGGGCAGCAAAATCTGTCCGCCGTCGCTGTTTTGATTGTTGTCCCGGAGCGCAGGCAGGCTGACCAACGGAAAGTCGATCCACTCAACGAAATGCTGTGCGTCAAGCCCCTTCACGTCAGCGCGCCAAGCGGCACTTCCCTGCTTATTGGTCAAATGCACGCGCACAGACAAATCTGCCACGCCAAAGCCCGAGTAGATCGCGCCGTCCTCGGTCTCGATGCAAGTGCTCGCGTCGGTTGCACGCAGCACGGTAGCCGTGCCGTCCGCATCGCGCAGGCGAAGCGCGAACAGCGGCGCGGGGGCACAGACGCGCTCGCGTCCGCCAATACAAAGCGAGGTGATCCTTCCCGCGGCAAAATCCACGGTCAAGACCATATTGGAAAGCTGCATGGTAAGCATATTCTTCTCCTTCATTCGGGAATTTTCTGATTGTATTATACCATAATCAACGCCGCTTTGCAATCATACTCTTGAAAATTCCGGATTTTTATGCTATACTTGAAAAAAGCGACATCATTCTAATGTAACAAAAGGAGCTTTATGAACAACATAGACCGCAGAGACGCAGAAATGCTTTACATGTTTGACAAGGATACCGCATTGCAAATGAAGCAGGCACGCCTGCTTTTGAATACACTCAACAAGGCGGACTACACCGATTATGCGACCATTCGCGCAACGGTCAAGGAATTGCTTGGCGGCTCGGATGACACCACCATGATCAACCCGCCCTTTTATTGCGACTACGGCCGCAACATTTTTGTGGGAAAAAACTTTTTTGCCAACTTCAACTGTACCATTCTGGACGTGGCACGCGTCACCATTGGCGACAATTGCTTTCTTGCCCCGGGTGTGGGCATCTATACGGCAGGCCATCCCATTCACCCAGAGATCCGCAACACGGGCTACGAATACGGCATCGGCATTACGATTGGCGACAACGTTTGGATCGGCGCGCAAAGCGTGATCTGCCCCGGTGTGCATATCGGCAATAACGTGGTCATTGGCGCGGGCAGCGTGGTCACGCACGACGTCCCCGATATGTGCGTTGCCGCAGGCAACCCCTGCCGCGTCATTCGTCCCATCACCGACGAGGATAAGCAGTATTATTTCAAGAAAAGACGAATTGATCCCGAAATTGAAGAGATTTTGAATCAAAATCAGTCATAACCAATCAGCAAATGATTAACCCCTGCAGGGACCGGCGTCCCCGACGGTCCACACAAAAGAAAGCCCGGCAAATGAGGCTAACAAATTAGCGGAATCATTGAAAAAGCCACCAGCCATCGGGCTGAGAATTTAGAGGAAAATAACGAAAAAGCAGAAGTCTTTGATGGCTTCTGCTTTCGGTTTTTATGATGCGCAGCCCTGCCCGTGTCATCCTGAGCGGAACGAAGTGGAGTCGAACGCGGAGCGCGACACGCAGTGT
>JAZNYL010000070.1:0-26121 GCA_045594445.1 Eubacteriales bacterium | reverse complement strand
CACCGACCTTGCCACCATGTACGAAAGAGCAGGCAGAAAGATGGGATCTGACGGCTCGATTACCATGATCCCGATTTTGTCCATGCCCGAGGACGATAAAACTCACCCCATCCCCGACCTGACCGGCTACATTACCGAGGGACAGATCATTCTGTCGCGTGAGATGTACCGCAAGGGCTATATGCCTCCCGTGGACGTGCTGCCTTCGCTGTCGCGTCTGAAGGATAAGGGTATTGGCGAGGGCAAGACGCGCGAGGATCACTCGGGCGTGCTCAACCAGCTGTTTTCCTCTTATGCAAGAGGCAAGGACGCCAAGGAGCTGATGGTGGTGCTTGGCGAGGCTGCACTGACCCCCATGGACAGACTGTACGCCAAGTTTGCGGACGCATTTGAAGAAAAGTTTATCAACCAAGGCTTCTACGAGGACAGAACCATTGAGCAGACGCTGGATATCGGCTGGCAGCTGCTTTCCATTCTTCCCAAATCCGAAATGAAGCGAATCAAACCCCAGTACGTCGAAAAGTACTGGCCGACCAAGTAAACGACGATTTTTTAGCCGGAGGCAATTATGGCACAAACCTACAACGTCAATCCGACGCGCATGGAGCTCAAGAAAATGAAAACCCGCTATGCGAACGCCCGAAGAGGCCACAAGCTTCTCAAGGACAAGCGCGACGGGCTGATGAAGCAGTTCCTTGAAACCGTGCGACAGAATAAGGAGCTTCGCGAGAAGGTGGAGGCGTCCCTTTCAGGGGTGTACGGCAGTCTTTCCATTGCAGGAGCCGTTTCGGGTCCTGACGTGCTGGAGGAATCGCTCATGCTGCCCGGAAAAGAGGGCAAGCTGGACGTGCGCTACCGCAACGTCATGAGCGTCACCGTACCCGAGTTCTCGTTGGAGATCATGGGGAAGGACGGACAGGACGGCTATAATTACGGCCTTGCCTTTACCTCGGGGGAGCTGGATGCATCGCTGGCGCAGATGAACGCGCTCCTTGAGGATCTTGTGGCGCTGGCCCAGAGCGAAAAGACGGTGCAGCTGCTGGCGCAGGAGATCGAAAAGACGCGCCGCCGTGTCAATGCGCTCGAGTATATCATGATTCCCAAGTACCTTGCCACCATCAAGTCGATCAAGATGAAGCTGGACGAGAACGACCGCGGCAACACCACGCGTCTGATGAAGGTCAAGGATATGATGATCAAGGCCCAGCGAGAAGCGGGAAAGGTTGACGATGAGGAAGAGGATGAGGACGCCGCCGACGAGTAAACCGAATGAGAGCCGAAAAGCCCTTGCAAGTGCAAGGGCTTTTTCTTTTCTTCTTGTGTATATATCGTCAATTTTTCATTCAAAAATCAACAAAAGATTAAAAAATAAATGGAAAATATATATAATCTTACCAAAAAGGCTTGCGTTGAAGCGTGATGAACAGCGGTTGACCAAGCACGGCTGCGGGAAATTTCGAAAAGAACGGGAAATGCTTTGAAAAACAATCCGCTTTTTGATGCCGTTTGGTGCGTCAAACGCGTCTGTTCATGCGAATATCTTGACAACTGCTAAGGTATTGTGATAGAATATGATGAAGAATTATAATGCTGATACTATGTGGACTTGGGCAGAATCGGCAGGAGAGGAGAGCAACGATGAAAAACGCAACGGTTCGGAACAGAATCAAAAACGCTTGGGAATATAAGCGCGCCGCGCTCTTGTGGACCGCTCTGGCCGTTCTGGCCTTTTGCTTGATCGGTCTTACGTTTCTGCGCTTTTCGGATGCGTACTTCACCTCTGCGGAATTCGCCGAGCTGATGGCGGGGCAGGATGGCATGATTCATGTGCTGCTGGACGATTACGTGCTGGTGTCGTTATTGCTGCTTTTGTTTGCGTTCTGCTGCTTCGCTTTTTTGATGCAGCTGTGGAACGACGACGTGGCGGATCATTACATATTGCTGCTGCTCTGGTGCCTGACGTTTTATCTGGTGTACTGCCTGGATCTGTTCAATACCGGCAGCGGAACGGTCCGCTTCCTGATCCGCACGCTTGCACCGACCATGTATCAGCTCTCCACCATTCCGCTCTTGCTGTGCATTTTCATGAAGACAGAGCGTCATCGCACGCTGATGAGCGGTGCGTTGATTACGGAGTACGTATTTTGCATTCTGTATGCGCTGCTGGCGGTGACCGGTCTGTTTCCGTCGGTGCTCGGATACGTGCAGCTGATCGGTGACGTCATGTTTTGCCTCATTCTGATCGGCGTCATGATCCTGGGCTTCAAGGAGGCCAAGATGGGAAACGGCTTTTATCGGTTGTTCTGTCCCATGATGGCTCTGGAGATCGGAGCGGTGCTGGTGACCACGCTGATTGCCGTGATCGGCGAGGGCAGCGGTATGTACTTGCAGCACAGAGTTTTTGTTGAAATCGTGGAAAATCTCAATTTGCAGCCGCTGCGTGAGTATTATCTGCAACGTCTGGTGCTGATCAATCTGGTGCTGATCCTGTTCGTCAACCTGATCACCGAGCTGATGCACAATAAGGCCAGCCTGCGCGTGCTCAACTACGAAAAGGAATCCGCGCAAGGATATGCTGCCGCGGTCAGAGAGCGAATCGACGAGGTGCGACGCGTCAAGCACGACACCATGCATCACATCAATGCCTGCAATATGCTTTACAATCAGGGTGAATACGAGCGACTTGGCGAGTATCTGCAAAAGCTGCAGACCGACGGACAGGCCATCGCTCCGCTGCAATACAGCAACCACCTGATGATTGACTATATCGTCATGAGCTTTTCCAGAAAAGCGGAAAGGCTGCAGATCTCGCTGCAGACCGACATTGCGGTGCTGCCCGAGCTTTCCATTTCCGATTCGGATATTTGCTCGCTGCTCAACAACGTCCTGCAGAACGCGATCGACGCGTGCCTGCGACTCAAGGACGCGGAAAAGCGTTGGATCCGCTTGGAGATCAGGGCGGACGAAAACAAGGTATACTTCACCTGTATCAATTCGTGTGACGGGTATTTCATACAGCATAACGGTCGGTATCTGACCACCAAGCAGGACGGTGCTTCGCATGGCTACGGTATGAGCATCATTCGCGGCCTTTGCCGCCACAACGGCGGTGCGATGGCGTCCGAAATCAACGGCAATCGCTTTACGATCAAGGTAGCGCTGCCGTACCATTCGGCTAACGAGTAACGAGAAGGGACAACGAGATGACTTCCAGAAAAAGAATCAGTGAGATATTGGTGGAAAACCGCCAGATGAGCCAGGCCCAGGCAGACCAGATCCTTGCGATCATGCAGGCGGGCAGAACGGGCAAGAGCGAGCAGGAGCTGATCCTGGAGCGCGAATTTGCGGCGGAAAAGGATATTGCCGCAGCGGTAGCGTTCAAGTACGGACTGCCCTTGATCGAGCTTGAAGGAAAAACGCTGGATGAGGAGCTGATCCGCAGCGTGGATATCAACACGCTCAAAAAGCACCGCGTGGTGCCGGTTGGATTGACCGAGGACGTGCCTCCCGTCATGCAGCTGGCCATGTTCAACCCCATGAACGCGGGCGCGATCGAGGACGTGGAGCTGCTTTCCCGCATGAGCGTTGAGCCCGTGGTGGCAACGGCAACCGGTATCATGAACGCCATTGATAAGTGCTTCGGTACCGAAACCATGCGTTCTGCGGTGGACCAGTTTACCAAGGAACGCGAAAAGAACGCGGTGGCAATTGAGGACGAGAGAGGCGAGGACGTCAGTTCTGCGCCCATCGTCGTGCTGGTCAATACGCTCTTGGAGCAGGCCGCGCGTCAAAGAGCGTCGGATATTCATATTGAGGCGCTGCAGGAATCGCTGCGCGTGCGCTTCCGTATCGACGGCGTGATGTATACCAAGCATAAATATTCCAACGAGCTGACAAGCGCCGTGCTTGCCAGAGTCAAGATTCTGTCGGGCATGGATATTTCCGAAAAGAGAAAGCCGCAGGACGGCAGAATGACTTATTTCGTGGACGGCAGAGAGTACGATATCCGTGTATCCGTGCTGCCGACCACATACGGAGAAAAGTGCGTGATGCGTCTTGCACTCAAAAAGAGTCTGAGCCGCGATAAGAGCACGCTTGGTCTGACAAACGACGATATGAGAAAGTTTGATCATATTATGTCGTATCCCAACGGTATTGTACTGGTAACCGGACCTACGGGCTCGGGTAAATCCACCACGCTTTACACGGTACTGAGTGAAAAGAACCACGAAGAGGTCAATATTGTCACGGTTGAGGACCCTGTGGAGGCAAATATTGACGGAATCAATCAGGTGCAGGTCAATCCCAAGGCGGATCTGACGTTTGCGTCCGCGCTGCGTTCCATTCTGCGTCAGGACCCCGATATCATCATGATCGGTGAGATCCGTGACGTGGAAACGGCCATGATCGCGATTCAGGCGTCGATCACGGGCCACTTGGTGGTCAGCACGGTGCATACCAACTCGGCCGCCAATACGGTCACGCGTCTTCTGGATATGGGCGTGGACTCTTATCTGATTGCGGACTCGGTCGTGGGCATTATCGCACAAAGACTGGTGCGCAGACTGTGCCCGCATTGCAAAAAGATGAGACTTGCAGAGAAATACGAGTTGGAATTTATGGGCAAGGATCCCAACGTGCCCGCCAATATCTGGGAGCCGAGCGGCTGTCAGAGCTGCAACGGAACGGGATATTACGGCCGAATCGGTGTTTATGAAATTATGGAGTTGACTCCTGCACTCAAGCGATTGATCAACAAGCGTGCAACCGCAGAAGAGATCAAGCAGCAGGCCTTGGCAGACGGCATGCAGACGCTTCGTATGAATGCTGCCAAGCTGGTGCTTGGAGGCACCACCTCCTTCCAGGAAATTTTGGGCGTATCCTACGACAACTAATCACAAACAGAAGCGGAGAATCAATCTATGACTAATATCAGGCAAATTCTGGTCACGGGCGCCGAGCACGAATGCTCGGATATCCACCTGACGGTGGGCAGACCGGTGGAATATCGTGTGCAGGGTGATTTCGTTTCATTTGATCCGCACGTCCTCTGTGCAGAGGAAATAGAGTCCGTTTGCGCGGAAATGCTTAACGAGCGCACCCGCGCGACGCTGGAGAAAAACGGCGAGGTGGACTTTGCTTACGCGCTGGAGGGCTGCGGCAGATTGCGTTGCAACGTCTACATGGAAAGCGGCAGAATGGCTGCGGCCATGCGTTTGCTGCCTTACAGCATTCCCACCACCACGCAATGCTGCACGCCGGATGCGGTCGTGCGTGCTTCGAGCAGGCAAAAGGGACTGATTCTGGTCACGGGACCGACCGGCCACGGCAAATCCACCACGCAGGCGGCGTTGATCCATCATATCAACCGCCACCATAAACGACATATCATCACGCTGGAGGACCCGATCGAGTACGTGCATACCTCGGATCAGAGCATCATACACCAGCGCGAGGTGGGCGTGGATACCATGTCCTTCTCGGCTGCGCTGCGTGCGGCGCTGCGTCAGGACCCCGACGTTATCTTAGTGGGCGAGATGCGTGATACTGAGACCATTTCGATTGCGCTGACGGCTGCCGAAACGGGACACCTGGTCATCGCAACGCTGCATACAAACAATACGTCGTCCACCATTGACCGCATCATTGACGCATTCCCCGCAGAGCAGCAGGCACAGATCCGCGTGCAGCTGTCCACGGTGCTGGAATGCGTGCTGTGTCAGAACCTGGTGCCCACGACCGACGGCAAGCGCACGGCGGTCTACGAGGTGCTCATGCCTACCATGGCGGTCAGAAACATGATCCGCGAAAATAAAACCCCGCAAATTCCGTCCGCGCTGCAGACCGGCAAGAAATTCGGTATGCAGACCAAGGACGATCATTTACACGAGCTGTATCTGAAGGGAAGAATCACCAAGGAGACGGCTATGAAGTACGCAGAGGACGAGCAGCAGCTTTCCAAAAAGATGGACGGCTTTTCTTACTGATTCCATGCGTTTACACAAAGGAGTAACCAATGCCAACTTACGGATATGAAGCCATCAATAAAAACGGAAAAAAAAAGAAGGGCAGCGTCGCAGCGCCGGATAAGCAGCAGGCTCGCCAGCAGCTTTTGGCAGAGGGCTTGACTCCGATTGAGATCAAGGAGCAGAATCTGCTGACCAAGGATATTGAGATCACCCTGTTTGAGAGCGTCAAGCCGCGAGATCTGAGCGTGTTCTGCCACCAGTTTGTCAGTGTGGTGGATGCAGGCGTTCCCGTGGCGGAGGCGTTGGATCTGCTTGGCCAGCAAACCCAGAACAAATTGCTGCGCAAGGCGATTTTCCAAACAGAAAAGGAAATTCAGCAGGGCGAGACGCTGGCGGACGCCATGCGAAAGCAGGGCAAAAAGGTGTTTGCTCCCATGTTCGTCAACATGGTTGCCGCGGGCGAGGCGTCGGGTAATCTGTCAGTCGCCTTTGCGCGAATGGCGGATTATTACGAAAACGCAAACAAGACCAAGGCAGCCCTGCAAAAAGCAATGATCTACCCGATCGTGGTCTTGATCGTGGTCATTGTCGTCATGTTTGTCATGATGTTGTTCGTGCTTCCCACCTTCAAGGGAATTTTTGAGGATATGGGCGCCGAACTGCCTTGGATCACGCGTGTGATTATGGGCACGAGTGATTTCTTTGTCGGCTACTGGTGGTTGATTCTGATCGTAGGCGCCGTGATAGGACTTGGCATCTGGCTGTTCTCGCGGACCAAAAAGGGCACGTATTTCTTTGCGTGGATCGCGCGTCACGTGCCTGTATTCGGTCCTTTGACCGTCAAGACTGCGTCTGCGCAGTTCGCACGCACCTTTGCAACGCTGATCGCGTCGGGCTTGCCGATCATTGAATCTCTTGAGATCGTTTCGCGAAGCATGACCAACGTGTACTTCAAGGACGCGCTTTTGCGTGCCAGAGAGCACGTGGCCGTGGGTATGCCGCTGGCGTACGCGCTGCAGCAGAGCGGACTGTTTCCGCCCATGGTTATCCACATGGTCATGATCGGCGAGGAGTCGGGTAACATTGAGAAAATGATGGATAAGCTTTCGGAGTATTACGACGAAGAGGTTCAGGCAGCCACCAAAAACGTCATGGCGATGCTGGAGCCCATGATCATCATTCTGCTTTGTCTGGTGGTCGGCACGGTGGCCATCGGCGTCATGCTGCCCATGTTTGAAATGTATAGCATGTACGATCAGTACTTATAAATTTTCTTCGACAGAATAAGGAGAAGATATGCATCCTGCATTGTTGATCGGCGGTGCCGCCGTGTGCGGCGCGGGTGCAGGCGCGGCCTGTATTCCGTTTATCAACCGCTATTTGATAAAGCTTGAAAGTAAACCACTTTCAAAAAAAGCTTGCGTGGCGTTTATGCTGGTTCTGGCAGGCTTGTGGGCTGTTGCGTTCGGCGTTCTGGGATGGAGTGCCAACGCGATCATAGTCAGCCTTGCCGCTGCCGCGCTGCTCTCTCTTTCCTTCATTGACTGGAGCACCTACGAGATCCCGTTTGCCTATAACGTATTTATCTTCGGGCTGGGCGTGCTTGCTCTGGTGTTTGATCTGCCTCGATGGTATGACCACGTGATCGGCTTTTTTGCCGTCAGTCTGCCACTTTTGCTGCTGTTTTACCTGTCAAAGGGTGCGGCGATCGGCGGAGGTGACGTCAAGCTGATGGCAGCGTGCGGCATGCTGTTTGGCTGGAAGCTAACCTTGCTTGGATTTGTGCTGGGCTGTGTCATAGGCTCTGTGATACATCTTGTGCGCATGAAAATATCGGGGGAAAAGCACGTGCTTGCCATGGGCCCCTATTTGTCGATTGGCGTATTCTTGTCCGCGCTGTTCGGCGACGTTGTCATCAAGTGGTATCTTTCCTTACTTGGGTGGTAACGGCATAAAACAAAAATTCGCATTTCGGAAAGGAACAGGTAAAACAAATGAGTCAATCGTTTCGCTCAAAGCACCTGCTTGCATTACAAATAGATAACGGTGTGACGCAGATTGCGGAGCTCCGCGTACGTGCTAAGAGCATCTCTGTGATACAGTCGTTTTCGTTGCTGACTCCTGCGGGAACGGTGGAGGACGACGGCACGCTGGTAGCCAACGCATCCTTTGCGGCTCTTTTGCGTGAGCAGATCCGTGCACACGGTATCAAGACGGACAGAGGCGTATTCTGCGTCAACTCCGACCGCATCATCTCCCGTGAGATTACGTTGCCCAACATCAAGCGCGCGCAGATCCTGACCATGATCAATACCAACGCGCAGGATTATTTCCCGGTAGACGTCAGCGATTATAAATTGGACTATTCCGTTCAGGAGCAGGTTGACGAGAACGGCACCAAGATGCTGCGCGTGCTGGCAAGAGCGGTTCCCAAGCCGCTGATCGCTTCGTATTACGAGCTGGCCAAGATGATGGAGATCGGCATCGTGGCGATCGATATCTCCGGAAACAGCGTTTTGCAGGCGGTTGGAATCAATCCCGGCATGATCAGCGAGCAATTTGATCTGGAGGGCAGCACGTATCTTGTGGCAAACCTGTACTCCAAGGGCACGCAGCTGACCTTTATCAAGGACGGCACGGTCAGATTGCAGCGCACCATTTCGGTCGGACTTGGTGAGGAGTTTGAAAAGCTGCTTGCCATCAATGCAAAGCCCGTGGGCAATATTTGCGGCTACGAGCCTGCCGAGCTTGATCCCGAAGCCAAAATCAGCGCCTCCATGGACGCGCACAGAAAGGCCTCCGAGCTGGCGATGGCCATCAACCGCATCATTGAGTATTATTATTCGGTAGAGGGCTACGGAAACGGACGCATTTACGGCACCGTGATCGGTTCGGGCTGTCTGCTGCCCGCGTTTACCGAGCAGCTGTTTGCCGAGCTGGATATCCCGCAGCGCACGCCCCGCGGCAACGTTTCGATCAGAAACAACGAGCAAAGCGAGGAATACGGATTATATCTGCCTTGCCTTGGCGCGTGTCTGAATCCGCTGAATCTGATCGATAAGGCGCAGGATATCACGCTTGAGAACATTTGCGCAAAACGCCGTTGGCTGGAGCGCGCGGCTTTTGTCAAGAGAAATTTCATCATTCTTGCCGGTGCGGCAGTTTTCCTGGCTTGCTTTGCGCTTTCCATGCTGATGGCGGGAGGCGTGTTCATTGAGAACGTGACCATCCGGAATACGATTGCGGAATACGAGCAAAAGATTCAGATCTTTTCCGACGTTGCCCAGGTCAAGAATGCAAAACTGGACGCCGAGTCGATCCGCGATCTGCTGCTCACCTATAAGGAAAAGTGGAATCAGTACGAGCAGGATAAGCTGGAGTACGAGGCGCTCAAAGAGGAGCACGAGGCACTTGCCGATACGTATCTTGCTCTGCAGCAGGCGTGCGCACAGCTGGAGCAGGACTTCAATTACGTGCAGCACGTGTATAACACCGAGTTCGCCGTGTACGACGATTTCTCCAAGAACATCTGGGCCTGGTACGAGGAGATCATGTATACGCTGGACGAGGAATACATGAATACCAACAACGACAATCTGGTTGCCTTTATTGAGGAGCTGGAGGAAAAGATGCCCTCCACCTTCACGGTAACTGCCATTGCCATCACCGATTCCGGCCTGAACATGGGCGTGGAGGTCATGAGCAAGCAGCAGGCTGTGTACGTTATTCAGGAGTTGCGCAAATTTGAAACGGTTGAAATTCAGGCAATTTCGGGCTTGACCATCGTGGATGGCGGATACTCGGATCTGTTTGAAGAAGAAATTCAGGGTGAGCTGAATCCCACGCAGCGCATCCGCTTTACCGTATCTTTGAAATATACCGAAGCCTTCAGAGATCAATAAGAAAGGAGGTCGAACATGCAGTTCAATCAAGCAAACGGTTATCCGAAGACTGCCTCCGGTTTTTCCGGAAACGTGACGGTGCCGTTGGAAAAACCCAAAAAACAGGAAATAACAGCAAAGCCGAGCCTGTTCGGAAAAGCGTATGCGGATCCGGGCTCTGCGGATGCGGGAAGTGCATCGACCCCCGAAACGGCGACCTCTCCCAAGAAGGTGCGCCGCACGGGCGGCTCGGGTAAGCCCCCGCACGACAAAAAGCCCGAACATAAGTCGGGTACGGACACAGGCAGACTCAAGAATTTATTGCTCCAGCTGCTGCTGGCATGCTTGCTGGTCGCCATTGGCCTTGTGCTGCTGGTATGTACCGTGTTCGTGGTATACCGTCCGATTCAGCTGGAAAACGACGCTTTGGCCGAAACGCGCCTGAGAACGCGCATGGAACTCAATGCGTTGATCTCCGAGGTTCTGCCTTCCATGGGCGCGGACGATGAAATGAGCGAAATGGTTGTGCGCTCTCTGGAAAGCCAGAAGGTGAAATTCAAGAGCGAGAGCCGACAAGCAGCGAACGAGATTGAAACGCTGCGAGAGACCGACGAGCTGATCGGAGATCTTTTGACCGATATTCGCTACGGCGATCGGGATTTCGGCAGTCTGATTGAGTCTCCCGCCGAGTCCGAGGCCTGCAGACAGGCCATTGGCGGACACGTGGATGTGCTGGATATTCAGCTGGCCGATCTGGGCGTTGCCCAAATGAAGCAGGAAATTGCTGAATTCAAGGGCACGACCACCACCGTGACCAAGGAAGACGAAAACGGTGAGACCATCACCGAAACGGTTGTAACGGGCGGTTTGATCCCCGAGGCGCAGGCAAAAAAGGACGAGCTGCAAAAGCAATACGACGAGATCAACGGCAAGCTGACTGCGTTGGATACGTATCTGGTAGAGGTGGATCACAAGATCAACGCCATGTATAGCCGCCTTGAGACAGAGGAAAAGGCAAGCGACGTATTTGCCAAGATGAAGGCCATCGTCAAGTACGTGCAGCAGCATCCTGAGGATAATATGTTCTTGGACGATACAGCCAAGGTGCTGGAAAGCTTCCCGGGCGAGTCTCGCGAAGAGGACGATATTCTGTTTATCATGAAGATAGAGGCAGAAACCGGTATCAGTATGCCGACCGTGAACTACGGTCAGGATTATCAGCTGACCCGGCTGTCCAACGGTATGCTTTTGTGCTACGAGGTATACAGCATTCCTTACTATGCAACCTATCAGGGACTTAAGAACCTGATTTCGTATTTCAACGAAAACGACGATTTCTATGCGTCGGTTTACACCTTGTCGATTCAGTATGATCCGATGAGCGAAGCCATTCAGGGCAATATTGTGATCATGCATTATTATCTGCTTGAGCAGGGCGCTGAGTACGTTCCTCCCGTCATTGACGAGGAGATCACTCCCGGCGTGGACGGTATTTTCGGTGACGTGACCGACAATCAGCATCCCGACGGCCCCATGAGCGATATCACGGCCGAGCAGATTGAAAGCTGGATCAAGGACAACAATAAGTCGCTGATTCAGATTCGCGAGGAGCTTTCGCTGCAGGGCTATCCCGAAACCGAGCTTTTGTGGATCTTAAAGAAGAAATACCGCACCGAGGACCAGATCAAGGGCTTCTTGTTAGAATACGGTGACGAAACGGTGGATTACGACGACCAGATGGAAATGCTGACGTATCTGCAAAAGGTATTCCCGACCACTAAGCTGACCACACTTTGGGAGATTTATCAGGCAGAAATGCCCGAGGAGGAGAGCACGAGCGGCGAGACTCCGGATGATCCCGAGGACGTCACGGGCGAAGTGATTCCCGGCGAAGACGGCACCATTGAAGGCGTCGTCGGAGAAGCCACCACCCAAGAGGAATTGACCGAAGAGGAACCCACGGAAGAAGTTACAGCCGAAGAAGAAACCGAGGCTGAAACAACCGAAGAGGAAACGACCGAGGAAGAAACGACCGAGGAAGAAACGACCGAGGCCGAGGCTGAACTGTAAGAATCTTTGAGAAAGGAGAAGGGCATGAGAAAATTTTTGAAAAATCAAAAGGGCGTTACCATGATGGAAGTGCTGGTGACGGTTGCATTGCTGGCAATTGTCGTCGTTCCGTGTCTTTCTTCCTTTGTCATGGCGCAAAAGGGCAACGTGCTCGCAGCACAGACCTACAATGAATACACCGCCGCACAGAACTTGATGGAAGAGTTGAAGGGCGTTCAAATTCCGAGTGGCAGTGATTGGGTGGAATCTGTGAATATCCTTTTGGAGAGTGCAAAAAGTAATAAACAAGACGGCATCAGTGTTTACGAAACATTCTATGACGATGATAGTGATGGTGACGATGTCAAGGATAATTATTGTGTAATAGAAATATTCGCCGGAGAGCATGAGAGCAAACCGCATAACGATGAGGGACTCATTGTGAAAGGGGTGATTGCTCCATGACCAAAAAGTTTATCAAGGACAATCGCGGGCAGGTTTTGTACGCGGTACTGGTGACGGTGATGTTTTTAGGCGTGCTTTCCATGATTACCATGGGACTGACGCTGCAGAATTACCACGCTACGCAGCAAAAACAAGCTCACGTGACCGATTATTATGCAGCAGACGCTGCAGCAGAGCTTTTGCGTATTGGAGAAGAAGATCTCGAGACGATTAAGAGCGATTGGAAGGTCGAAATCAGCGATCCTGTTGATAATAACGTTGATATTGATGCTGCTAATGATGGCGTTCTCCATTATGAAATAACGAATACCACCGTAACAATCAAAATTGAAATCGAAGATCAAGAATTCACCAGCTGGGAGGTAAGCTATCATGCAGAGTAACCGGCTGAGTAAGAATAACAAGGGTGTCACGCTTGTAGAAGTGATCGCGGTGATTGCGGTCCTTGGCGTTGTTATGGCGGCCGTGACCGGTTTTATGATCACAGGCGCCAGAATGTCAGCCAAGGTCAGTAACCAAGCCAAGCTGGATATCCGCCAGCAAACGGCTGTGGAGTTTATCAATGAAAGGCTTTGGGAAGCTGATGCGATTACTTTTAGTGATGAGAACCTTGATTCTATACAAGTAGGCGAAAGAACTATTTCGGTATATCATCAGATAAAAATTGATGGAAAACCATTACTTACGAAAAATTCTACCGATGGCAGCATGACAGTGTGCTATAATGGCGTAGAACTTTGCGAAGGAACGATTTATTTTTCTGATATCACCGATAACACCATAACGTATTATCTCAACGACACAGAGCACATCGTACACTTTAGAGCTGGAATTATTAAGGAAAATACCCCGTGATTTGTGAGACGCCGGAGGAAATAAATGAAAAGAATTGTTGTATTATTAACCACCTGTTTACTGATAATGGGCAGTATTATGGGTATTGCCGCGACTCAAGTCTCGCCGCAGGTGACCGTGGACTATCCCGATCTGGATTACAGCATGGGAGCCAACAAATACGGAACCGTTTACATGGGTGACGTGTTGGAGAAGCTTTTGGGCCAGGAGCTGTCTGCGTTTGAAAAGGACGTGATCCGCAACGACTTCCCGGGACAGAACGCTTTGTATTATAAGCGTCCCTCCATTGTCAAGCCGCAGGTTTCGTACGACGGAGACCTGGAAGAGTTGACCGTGGTTATTTCGGAAGACTATATTTATGACGCCGATTACGACTGCGAGATCCATTGGAGACCGTCCGGTATCACGGCTGATGGAAAGTATGCCAAATTTGAGCCTGCTGCCGATCTGGGCAAGGAGTTTTACCGCGCGGTCGTCAGAGGCGTGGCATGGTCTGCCAATATTCTGATTACTGTGGAGTACTCCGCGGATTTCACGATTTCTGCCGATACTCTTAACGACTTCGTCAATTTTGCTTACGATACGGCTGCCGCTTTAGAGGACGAATACGCCGTATACAAAGTAAGCCTTGAGCAATATCAGGTCAAGCTGGACGCATATAACGAAAACCACGTCGAATGGCTTGCCTACCAGACCGAGCTGGATGCGTATAAGGACTATCTTGATAAGGTTGCCCTGTATCAGGATTACCTCTTGTATCTGGACTACCTGGAGATCAAGAAGGAATACGACGCCGAGTATGCCAAGTATTCCGAGAATCAGGCAGCTTGGGCAGCGTACGATGCGCAAAAGACCCAGTACGCATCGTATCTGGCGTATGTAGCGCAGTATCCTGCTTTGATGCAAAAGTATCAGGCCGAGTACGCCGTTGTGCGTGGCCATCTGGATCTGCTGGCTCTGATGGAGGTCACCGATCCCGTTTCCGGTATGTCGTTCTTTGACGTCATGCTGGACGACCGCGTTGGCGAGATGATTGCGAAAAAGAAGGATCAGATTTCCGCGCTTGAGGAAAGTGCGGTGGATTCCGTTCTGGAGTCCACGCCCGTCCTGCAGAACTTCTGTGCAACCTATCGCTCTCTGGGTACGGATCAGGAGAGATACGACTATTATACAAAGGAATATTCCACGTTCGTCAGACATCTGAGACAGTTGCATAACGGCGTGAACAAGCTTTACAGAAACGGCATCATTTACGCAACGCTCGAAAAGGATTATCCCGATTACATTTCTTCCTTGAAGAGTATGCTCGGATTGCTGTATGCATACAACTGCGTATTCAACGACAGCGTGACGCTGGATCTGAATTACGAGGTGGACGTACACGGACATCAGACGGCAGGTCAGCTTGTGGATGCAAGTCTGCTGCCCGCAGCGGACAACAATCAGGCAACTCCGGCTGCTTCCTGGCCCGTACAGCCTGCAAGCCCCGAGACCTTTGCAGTCAAAACCCCGCCGACAGCACCTGCAACCAAGCTGGATGCACCGAAGAATCCCGCGTTGCCGGACTTTAGCGTGGTAAGCTCTCCCGATGAATTTTCCGAAAATATGAAGGAGCCCGATAAGATGGAGGAGCCCGTCAAGCCCGAGCTTGAGGTGCCGCATCCCGGCACGCCCCCCTCTTTGTCTTGGGATGATACGCACGAGGCGTTGTATGAGGCGTACCTGCAGGGAAAGATCGCAAAGAGAGATCCCTTCGGTGCTGCGCAGACCGTCACGCTCCATGCAAGTGCAAGCCATTCCGCAAGCTTTGGTGACGGTGAGCCCTACTATCTGGTTCATTTTTATAACAGCGACCAAGCCGGAACCTATCTTGGTTGTGATGCGGTGCGATACGGTGAAGCGGGTGCATATCCCGCATATCTGCCCATTCCCACCAAAAAGCCGGTAGGCCCGGATGCATACGAATTCGATATTTGGGTCACCGAGGACGGCGAGATTGCCGATCTGAGCGTGATTACCGAGGACGTTGAGGTCTTTGCAACCTACAAGACCGTTCCCAGAAAGTGCACGGTCACGTGGGACGTGGGCGGCACTCTGATCAAGGAACTGTATTCTTACGGTGCAACCCCCACCTATAACGGCTCTACCGACAGAGCCCCCTCGGCCGAGTATATCTTCACCTTCAGCGGCTGGGATCGTGAATTTTCCACCGTGCTGGACGACGTTACCTACACGGCTCAGTATACCACCGTGCCCAACAGACACAAGGTGTCCTTCGTGATGGGTGACGGATCGGTGATTGAAAAGGAATACGTGTACGGGAAGGATCTTGCCGATGCAGTTCCGCTGCAAAAGCCGTACAAGGCCCCCGACGCGCAGTATACCTACACCTTTGCAGGCTGGGAGGATGGCAACGGCAATCGCTATGCAAACGCACAGGATTTCCCGAAGCTGACCGGCCCCGTGACCTATACGGCTGCCTTTGACGCACACCTGAACAAGTATACCGTGACCTGGATCGTGGACGGCGTTGCGCTGTCCGAGACTTACGAGTACGGTTCCATGCCGGTTTACAAGGGAAGTGAGGATGAGATTCCCGCCGTACCTTCCACCAAGCAGTACGATTACGTGTTCGTAAGCTGGGATCATCCCGTTGCCGTTGTGACGCAGGACGTGACGTATACGGCGCAGTTTGATTCAGTAACACGTAAATATACCATCAACTTCCTGATGGGCGATCGGATCGTTTCGGGGCAGTTTGAATACGGCGCAATGCCGCAGTTTGAGGGCGCTTTGCAAAGAGAGTCCGACGTGCAGTACGAATATACCTTCGTAGAATGGAACCGCGCGTTTGTCGCGGTCACCGAGGATGCGGATTATGAGGCGCTCTATAAAAAGCAGCTGCGTAAGTATCCCGTGGTATTTGTGGTGGAGGGTGAGTCTGTGACGGCCGAGTGTGAGTACGGTACCGTACCCACCTACCCGAGCGGCACGCCCAAAAAGGCTTCCGACACCGTCCATTATTACAAGTTTATCGGATGGGATCAGACTCCCGTTGCCGTAGATGGCAGCCAAGTCACCTATACCGCTTGCTTTGAGGCAGTTCCGCTGGCACCTCTGCCCAACGGCGGCACGGGTGTGCTGAGCCAAGGTACGGGCGGAGCGTATGAACTGCATATCAGCGGTTCCGACGCGGTGGATGTGTCCGCCGTGATGGATCATCTGGGTGAGTCGGGCGCGCAATCCCTGCAGGTCTATTTCGGTCAGGCGATTTTGGAATTCCCCAAGGCGCAGATCGATGCGTTCTATCAGATGAGCGGTGCGATCTCCGAGGTGAGCATGACCAAGGGCACGCACGGCCAATACGCCGCGTACAGCATTGAGCTGCTGGATGCGCAGGGTGCTCACATTCAGTTCTTGATGACCGAGCTGACCGTCAAGCTGCCGTACGACGGCGCATATTCCGCAGACGTATACCACGTTGAGGATGACGGAACGCTGAAAAAGCTGGATGCCAAGCACGAAAACGGCTATCTGGTGTTCTCCACCATGGATTTCTCCACCTTCGTGATCATGGATAAGTTCAGCATCACGGGCAATGCTGCCGAGAACGGCACGCTGAACGTCTCTTCCGAGGCGTACGCGGGCGACACGGTGATCTTGACGCCCGATCCCGCCGAGGGCTACCACGTGGACTTTATCAAGGTGGAAGCAAACGGCACGGAGATTGAGCTTGTGCAGGAAAACGGTGTGTATTCGTTCGTCATGCCCGAGGGCAACGTGCAGATCACGGCCGCGTTCAAGGTCGTGGAGGGTGGCACAACGGCTGAGATCATCGTCGGCGTCGTGACCGCGCTGCTGATCGTGTCGGTTGGCATCGTCATTGCAGTCATTGTAAAAAGAAGAAAAAACGTAAGAATGTAACCGATGGGGGGCTGAGTGTCAACTCAGCCCCTTTTTGGAGCGGATTTGGGCAGGGAAGTGGAGAATTGCTATTGACAAGGTGGAAAGGCACATGATATAATTGATACCAACGATTGAGAATCTGACAAAAATATACGAAAAAAGGAGAAAAGCATGAAAAAGTTACTTGCCATGCTGCTTTGCGCGCTGATGCTGATCGCCGTACTGGCAGGCTGCGCTGAAACCGAGCAGAGCGAGCAGGAGTCCACCACCGAGGCCGTGGAGGAAGAATACTGGATCAGCCCCGCGCTGACTGCAACTGATGAATACAACGGAAATACGCTGTCCTTGCTGGTTAACCGCGAAATGGACGCGGGCAGCGATGAGGCTTCTTCCGATCCGCTTGAGGACGCGCTTTACAGAAGAAACGATAAGTTAGAGTCCACCTACGGTATTACCATCAACACGCTGCTTGAAACCGAGTACACCATTCTTGGCGACAAGGTAGCCAAGGACGTAGGCTCGGGCAACGGTGAATACGATATCGTATACCAGCATATGGTCAACGCTGCCACCAACCTGGCGGTCAACAATTATCTGATCGACCTTGACGAGCTGGAGTACGTGGATTTCGATCAGGTTTGGTGGGATCAGGATGCCAAGGAAGGCTTTACCATCGGCAACCACCAGTTTTTGACCGTGGGCGACTTAGTACCGCACACCATGCTGTATTCCGCTTGCCTTGCGTTCAACAAGAATCATTTTGACGATCAGTCCCTGGAGTATCCTTACCAGCTTGCAAGAGACGGTGCGTGGACGCTGGATGAGCTCAATGCGCTGACCAAGGATCAGACCAAGGACGTCAATGGCGACGGTAAGATCGATTTCAAGAACGACTACTACGGCATGAGCAGCTGGCACCTGGCAGGCCCGTTCAACTTCTTCTTTGGTGCGGGTGCTACCTTCTTTACCAAGGATGCGGACAATTATCCCGTTTACAGCGTGGATCAGGATAAGATCCAGAGCATTTACGACAAGGTCTACACCACCTTTATGACCAACGATTCTCTGTATATTACAGACGTCAGCATTCACACCGAGGCGTACAAGATCTTTACGCAGGGCAGAGCACTCTTCGTTTCCTGCTCGCTGACTCAGATCGCCAACTCCGAGTTTGGCTTTAAGGACATGGAGGATGAATACGGCGTGCTGCCTCAGCCCAAGTATGATACGGAGCAGAAGGATTACATGAGCTTTGTCAACGGTGCAGCATCGGTCGTGGTCGTGCCCAAGAGCCTTGGCGCAGACAGACTGGATTTTGTTGGCCACATGATGGAGGCACTTGCATCCTCGTCCTACTATATGGTGACCGACACCCTGTACGACAAGGTTGCAAAGTCCAAGAACGTGCGTGACGCAGAGTCGGCCGAGATGGTTGACATCATTATCCGTAACAGAGTCTTTGATTTTGGCTACGCGCATTTCTTCAGCAAGGGCTATCCCTGTGCGGTTCTGTTCCAGACCTGCCTGGATGCCAAGAACGATTCCGTTGCAAGTGCGATCAAGAGAGTCAAGGATAAGACCATGGAAAAGGACATTAACAAGATCCTTGAGGTTTACCAGGGAGACTGATCAAAAAAGCAGGGCATAGCCCTGCTTTTTTGAAATGCAGAATGCGGAATGCGGAATTGCGGTAGAAAAGCCGCTCATTCGAGCGGCTTTTCTTGACTTTGAACGTAGATATGGGTTTTGCGCAGCAGCTTGTTGAGAAAGGGAATATGCACAATCGCATAGCCAAGGCTTGCACCGGCAAGATTGAAGATAAAGTCGTCAACGTCCAGATATCCCATACGAAGCAGCGGCTCCGAGAGCTCCACGCAAAGCACAAGACCAAAGCAGATGGCCAGTACCCTCGGGTATTTTCTGCATGCTTTGAACATACAAGGCAAAAAGCAGCCCATGGGGAAGAGCACGATCAGATTTCCGACCAAGTTTCGGACCACGATATCTGCGTTGATGCTGTCTTGCCTGAGTCTGACGATGTAATCCCATACCGTCTTGAAGGGGATCAGATTGGAGCGGCCGAGAAATTCACCCACCGTTGCCGTGTTGTTGATATACCGTCCGTCCAGCAACAGGAATTTGACCAAAGCAAGGCAATAGATGACAAAGAATACGTACAGCAGAATTTTGACGGCTTTTTTCATTTTTTCGCTCCTGAAATTTTATTGATATTCTCACTATATCACGCCCAAAAAGGCTTGTCAATAAGGTGGGGAAAAGTCATTTTCAGGGGGCAGAATTTGTCATCGGGTGGGGGATTTTTCGGCAAACCCAAAAATAGAAAAATTTTTTCAAATATGTGAAACCAATTTGCAACTTTTCCGTCTATATAGTTGAAAGGCATCATCGTAAAGGAGAAATGAATATGAAAAGAATGCTTATCAGTCTGCTTTCCCTGCTTTTGTTGGCAGGCGTATTGCTTGTCCCCGTCAATGCAAACTCCGCGCAATCCAAATGGGAGGGCGTGGATCAATCGGGCGCCATCATCGCGGACGGAAATAGCCCCATCGTGGTGGAAAGGGAAGTGCTGACCTTTGATCTGCAGCAATTTCCGCAAAGCTACTATCATGAGGTCGAGGATTTTCTGGCCTACACCGGCAAGGTGACTGCGGAATACACGTTTTATAACCCTTCGGATATGACCGTGACGGCAACGCTGCTGTTTCCGTTCGGGTGCGAGGCGCAGTACGGGATCTTTTACGATGAGAGCACGCGCCTTGACCACGTGGACGGCGAGAAATACGACGTTCTGATCAACGGCGCGCCGATTGAAAAAAAGCTTCGTCATTCGCTCTCCTATCACGGCAGTCAGTTTGATCTTGAAACGGATCTCGGCCTGCTTTCGGACGGATTTGTGCAGGATGATTTTTATTCTCCCGACCTGACCGTGACCAAGTACGTCTTCCGCGTCAGTGGTGTGGATACCGAGACGTACAGGGCGGCAGACGTAGCCTTTGACGTGCCGCAGGGCATGGGCTCCTACCGCATCTATTTCCCCGACCAGCAGGGCGCACACACGCAAAAAAATAAGGAAATGAGAATCGGCACGAGCGTGCGCGAGAATGGGCGCGAGTTTGATTTGTACGTGTTCGGAACGCCGTTTAGCGCCATGCCCGAGTGGAAGGTGTATGAAAACGGCGGCGTGGAGGACAAAGAAGAGATTGCGGGATCGGTGGAGCACGTGGGTACTGCGACCATGACCTTCAAGGAATTCGCTCTGTCCAATTGGAGAGAGGACTCGGGCGTTTCCGAGGTGGATTGGTACAACGCCACGGTTGCGGAGGTCACGGACGGACGTAACCATTACGATCGCTATCCCATCGCAGAAGCAGGTCGCCACGCAAGTGGCTTCCGCGGCAGTTTGATGCGCTGGTATGAATACGAGATCGTGCTTTTGCCCGGTGAGCGCGCGGTCAACGCGGTCACGGCGCCCCTCTATCCGGCAATTGATCTTGACTATGAGCCTGACGTGTTCACCTACACGTATCTTCTGTCACCCGCCAGCACATGGGCAAGCTTTGGTGCTTTGGAGATCGTGATCAACACGCCGTATTTCGTCACCGAAAGCTCCCTTGAGGGCTTTGAAAAAACCGAGACGGGCTACGTCCTTGTGCGTGACGGACTTCCGGACGGCGAGCTGGTCTTTACACTTTCTGAGTCGGAAAACCCCGTAAAGCCCAAAAAGAATATTACGAATTATATTCCGATTGAGCTGATCATCAGCTTCTCGCTGATCGGCTGCGGGGCTTTGCTGCTGATCGCGGGCGGAGTCGTTGTCACGATCTTGATCGTGCGAAGCAAGAAAAAGAGAAAGTAATTTGCAATTGACAAAGGGGCTGTTTGATGCAGCTCCTTTGTTTTTGCCCCAAAACTATTGACAAAAAGCCAAATGAAATATATAATAAAAGGTGTGTTTTTTATCATGAAAACTATGTACTGTTAGGGAAATGATATTTCGTAGGGGCGACCTGTGGTCGCCCGCTCAGATCGGGCGACCGCAGGTCGCCCCTACGAGTCGATATGCGATCGGTGCTTCCCAAACAGCGGCAGAAAGGAAAAATATAAATCATGAAGTACGAGCATTTACAAGTGGAAAAAAAGTGGCAGGAGTACTGGGAGAAGAACCAGACCTTCAAGACTGACGTTTGGGATTTTTCCAAGCCTAAGTTTTACGCGCTGGATATGTTCCCCTATCCGTCCGGCGTAGGCCTGCACGCAGGTCATCCCGAGGGCTATACTGCTACCGATATCATGTCGAGAATGAAGAGAATGCAGGGCTACAACGTGCTGCATCCCATGGGATACGACTCGTTCGGTCTGCCCGCAGAGCAGTATGCGGTCACCACGGGCAACCATCCCAACGGCTTTACTCAGGAAAATATCAAGACCTTTTCGGGTCAGCTGCGCGAGCTGGGCTTTGACTACGACTGGTCCAAGATGATCGCAACCAGCGATCCCGAGTTCTATAAGTGGACGCAGTGGATCTTCAAGCAGCTGTATCTGGACGGCTATGCACAGTATATTGACATGCCCGTCAACTGGTGCGAGGAGCTGGGCACCGTGCTTTCCAACGACGAGGTCATCGACGGCAAGTCCGAGCGCGGCGGCTACCCCGTAGTCAGAAAGAATATGAAGCAGTGGGTCATCAACCAGCCCGCATTTGCGGAAAAGCTGCTGGAGGGCCTTGACGAGATCGATTGGCCTGAGTCCACAAAGCTGATGCAGAAAAACTGGATCGGCAAGTCCACCGGTGTTGAGGTCAAGTTTGACATCGTGGGTGGCGGCGAATTTTCCATCTTCACCACCTGCATTGAGACCATCTACGGTATCACCTTTATGGTGCTCGCTCCCGACGGCGAGGTGACCAAGCGTCTGCTTGACAGAGTGCAGAACAGAGAAGAGGTTCAGGCGTATATCGACGAAACGCTCAAGAAGAACGATATGGATAGAACCGAGCTCAACAAGACCAAGTCGGGCTGTGAGCTCAAGGGCGTAAGCTGCATCAATCCCGTCAACGGCAAGGAAGTACGCATGTTCATCGGTGACTTCGTGCTTGCAAGCTACGGCACGGGCGCGGTTATGGCTGTTCCTTCGCACGACCAGCGTGACTTTGAGTACGCGATCGCGCACAATATCGATATGATCCAGGTTATCGACGGCGATGAGAAGCTTGGCCACGTGGACGTGTCCGAAAAGGCTTTCGAGAAGCAGGATTATCTGGGCAAGGGATATCGCCTTGTCAACTCCGAGGAATTCACGGGTCTTACCGTAGAAGAGGCCAAGGAGGCCATTACCTCTAAGCTGGAGGGCATGGGTGTTGCCAAGAGAACGGTCAACTACCACTTCAGAGAGTGGATCTTTGCGCGCCAGCGTTATTGGGGCGAGCCCGTTCCCGTGGTACACGGCGAGGACGGCGAGGTGCACGTGCTGCCCGACGAGGAACTGCCTCTGATCCTGCCCGAGCTGGAAAACTACAAGGGCGAGGGCGGTAAGGCTCCTTTGGAAAACGCTACCGAGTGGAAGCAATACGATCAGAATGGCATCAAGGGCAAGAGAGAGACCTCTACCATGCCCGGCTCTGCAGGCTCGAGCTGGTACTTCCTGCGCTATATCGACCCCCACAACAACGATGAGTTTGCAAATCAGGAGCTCTTAAAGCACTGGATGCCCGTCGACCTTTATATCGGCGGCCCCGAGCATGCGGTCGGCCACCTGATGTATTCCAGAATCTGGAACAGATACCTGTACGACAAGGGACTTGCGCCCACCAAGGAGCCCTTCCAAAAGCTGGTGCACCAGGGCATGATCCTGGGCGCAAACGGCATCAAGATGGGCATGCGTTTCCCCGAGTCCGTGGTCAATCCCAGCGACGTAGACAGAGATTACGGCGCAGATACGCTCAGACTCTACGAGATGTTCATGGGCCCGCTGGAGGTCTCCAAGCCCTGGAGCGACGCAGGCGTTGACGGTGCAAGAAGATTCCTCAACCGCGTATGGGCGTTCTTTACCGAAGAGGGCAACGTCGTAGACGAGGCTGTACCCGCACTGGAAAAGGTCTACCACAAGAGCGTCAAAAAGATCACCGAGGACTTTGAAAAGCTGGCGTTCAACACCGCCATCTCGCAGATGATGATCTTTGTCAACGCAGTATATAAGGAAGGCAAGTGCTCCCGCGAGTATGCGGAGGGCTTGATCAAGATGCTGTCCTGCATCTGCCCGCACATCGGTGAGGAGATCTGGCAGATCATGGGTCACGACACGACCATCGCGTACGAACCCTGGCCCACCTATGACGAGAGCAAGACCGTGGACGATTCCGTCGAGGTTGCCGTACAGATCAACGGTAAGGTTCGCGCTACCGTTCTGCTGCCCGTAGGCTGCTCCAAGGAGGACGCGATTGCCGCCGCAAAGGCCGATCCCAAGATCGCAGAGCAGATCGAGGGCAAGACCATTGTCAAGGAAATTTCCGTACCCGGCAAGATCGTCAACATCGTGGTCAGATAAAAATAAAAAAGTTTTGCATAAACACTTGACATTGGGAGATGTTTGGTGTATAATACCAAAGGATATAACGGAAGTTATGTTTTAGGGTGACAAGAGTAATCCGAACTGGTTTTTTGGCGACAAATATTCGCCATCAGTTCGTCAAACGCCTTGAATGTATTCATATACTATCTTCGGCGTTTTCCTGCTGCTGACAAATATTTGTCAGCCAAAAAATCTCCGACCTCAAAGCCTCAATTTTTGAGTGATTTTTGGTGCGGAGGACAACGCAAGGTACTAACCTTGCTAGGACGACAAGCCGAAAAGCACCTAAAATTTAGGCTTTGAGGCTAGTCCGGATTACTCTTGTCACCCTATTCACTCTTGGCCGACGCGAGGGGAGGGAAATAGATAATGGCAGAAGTAAGACTCAAGGAAGGCGAAACCCTGGATAGCGCTCTGAGACGTTTTAAGCGTCAGATGGCTCGCTCCAACGTTCTTGCCGAGCTCCGTAAGAGAGAATGCTACGAGAAGCCCAGCGTAAAGCGCAAGAAGAAATCTGAAGCAGCGCGCAAGAGAAAGTATAAGTAATTATCACAATCAAGAGGTTAAGTCACGGACTTGACCTCTTATTGTTTTTGCGGCAAGCCGCGAAAACAATGCAGAATGATGGTGAAAAATCCGCTCGGAAGAGCGGATTTCTGTCCATTGTTTTGGATTTTTTGCTCTGCATTTCGTGCAATGGGCAAAGTGTTCAAAATTCTGGAAAATAGTTAGCAAATATGCCGAAAATCCATTTTTTGCGTTGACAGGGTAGTTTTCTTCATGTATAATGAACGCAACGGAGCAATCCGAATACAGAAAAGAGGTAAGACAATATGAAAAAGACGCTTTCCCTGCTGGTGCTGGCTGCAATGCTGCTGTCCGTTCTGGCACTGACTGTTTCTGCTGCAGAGTATGATTATATCAATCAGGCGGATTACTATGAGCATGAAGCAGCAAAGATCGACGAGATTTACGACAGTGAAGCCGGTATTGCTTCCACCAAGTGGACTGTTCCGTACCTTCCCGTAACCCCCGAGCTGGACGGTAAGATCAACGTGGGTGAGTATGAAAGATTTGAAAATTTTGAAGAGTATCTGACCTATTCGATGCGTACCAACAACGGCCAGAATTCGGTTGAAGAATTCTACGCATTTCTGGATGCTGCCAAGCCCGGCTTCTTTGATGCATATTGGGGATGGGACGGCCAGTATCTGTACATGGCGTTCAATATGGACTGCTTTGACGGTTATTTCTGCGATCCCAGCGTGCACGGTGCCTCTTACCTGTATGCTTGCACTGCGGTGCAGTTCGGCCTTGGACAGGCAGATGCAGAATACGGACAGTTCAGCGAGACCGGCTTTGGTATCAACCCCGATGGCAACACCGGTGTGACCACCAAGTGGTTGGGCAACTACATTCCCGATGACACCAAGGACGTTGCGGGTGAATACAACGAGACCACAAAGAGATTGACCATTGAGTTCAGAATCAATCTTCAGCTGGCATTGGATATGGACGAAACCGTTCAGAACGGCGATCAGGCAAGAATGTGCTGGCTGCTCAGCGTTGGCGGTGATGGCGATAACCTCAGATGTAAGCAGGTGTCCTTCTGCCACGGTATCGGCGGCTCGCAGTCTAATAAAGCTGCACAGTATTTTGCAACCATTACCTTTGACGGTCTGCCCGATGGCGTTGAGGTTCCGATCGAGGACCGCGTAGAGATCAGTGAGATCGACAAGGAATACGATCTGCGTGATTTTGTCGTTCTGTCTCAGGATGATGCGATCGATACCTTCTCCGGTAACAACGCAACCATTGAAAAGGTCACCGAGGGTGACGAGAGCTTCATGAGAATCACTGCAACCGGTGATGAAGCGTACGTTTACGGCAACAAGTATCCCGTCAGCGTAAGCAGCGAGACTAAGTTTGTTGTGATCAAGTATCGCACCACCTCGGCCAAGGCAAATGAAATGGGGATTATTTACAAGTCCACGTCTTTGAAGGAATACGATCTGGATGCTACTGCATTCGAAACCGTCAAGGCTGACGGTCAGTGGCACTACCTGTACATTGAAATGAGCAGTGAAGAGCATTGGCAGGACTGGATTGTATCCTTGGGCATTGTTCCGTTTGTAAACACCACAGGCATTGCCGGTGAGTCTGTCGACATTGCATGGATCAAGTTCTATCGTGAGGATCCTTGGGATATTCCCGAGTACGAGGCAGACAGAGAGGCTACCGAGACCACCGAAGAGCCTACCACCGAAGAGATCACCACCGAGGCTCCCACCACTGAGGAACAGACCGAGGCTCCCACCGAAGAGGTGACCGAGGCTGAAAAGTCCGGCTGCGGCAGCATCGTAGCTGCTCCCGTTGTTGCTTTCATCGCAATGCTCGGCGTTGCTTTT
>JAZNYL010000069.1:0-8924 GCA_045594445.1 Eubacteriales bacterium | reverse complement strand
CATGGAGTCCACCACAGCGTCGATGGCGGAAAGGTCCCCGTTGCCGATGATGCCGTCAGCCTCCGGCAGGTCTTCCGCCAAGGTCTCGGCGTAGCGTTCCGAAAGGCAGCCCGCCAGCAAGACCTTTGCGTGGGGATAACTTGTCTTGGCATCGATGACCGCCTCCAGGGATTCCCGCTTGGCGCTTTCGATGAATCCGCAGGAGTTTACGATGATGAGATCGGCTTCCTCCGGCGAGTCCACCCGCTTCATGCCCTTTTTCAGGAGGCGGGTCAAAATCAGCTCGCCGTCAATCTGGTTCTTTGCGCAACCGTGCTGGTCAAGGAAAAAGCTAGTCAAGGCCAATCACCACCAATTTATAAACATTGGGAGCTTCTCGTACCCATTTAATGTCTTCTACTACAACCTGTCCTGCCTTGCCCATTTCCAGGTCGTCGCTTTTCCCGCTTATTCCGCAGCCCCATAGGGCTGCTCTTTTTTTATTCTTCGGTCTTATTTTCCAAATACTCTCTGATCTTGATCATGCTTTGTTCGCTGATGATGTGCTCGATCTTGCAGGCGTCGGCCGAGGCGGTCTCCTCGTCAATACCGATGGAGCAGAAGAACGCGGTCAAGGCCTTATGGCGCAGATATACGTTCTGCGCACGCGCCTCGCCCTCGGGCGTCAGCGTGATATAGCCCTGTGCATCCACCTCAATCATGCCGTCTTCCTTTAAAAGCCCCATGGCGCGGCTGATGCTGGGTTTGGAATAGCCCGTGTAATTGACGATATCAATGGCGCGTACGTGCTCCAATTTCTCTCGCAGCACAAGGATATTTTCAAGATACATCTCGCCCGATTCCTGAATTTTACTCACGGCTATCCCTCCTTTTGATTTCTTTCCATATATTATACCACAAACCAAACCAAAAATCAAGTCTTTTTCGCCATGCGCATAATGCACAAAAAGCGGGCGATTTCTTTGTGCTTCATGCGTTTTTTTAATAAAGTTGAAAAAAATATTTGGAGTATATTGACAAATTGAGCGAAAGGGGATATAATAATTACAGTTAGCACAGGCTAACTCGCAGAATTGCTTTGCAAATAAAGCAGTTTTCGTATTCCGGAGAAAGGGGAAACGAAATGAAAACGTTGCGAGACGTCAAGGTTGGGCAGACCGCCAAGGTGGTCAAGCTGCACGGTGAGGGCGCACTCAAGCGCCGCATCATGGACATGGGTATTACAAAGGGCGTAGAGATCTACGTGCGTAAGGTAGCACCGCTGGGAGACCCGCTGGAGCTTAACGTGCGCGGATACGAGCTGTCCCTACGCAAGGCCGATGCCGAGCTGATTGAAGTAGAGAACTGACCCAATTATTTTTTACAATGCAGGTTAGCGTAGACTAACTGAGAAATGGATGGTATCTTAATATGGAACAAAGCAAGATCAGAATCGCTCTTGCAGGTAACCCGAACTCGGGTAAGACGACTCTGTTTAATGCACTCACGGGCTCCAATCAGTTTGTTGGTAACTGGCCCGGCGTCACCGTGGAAAAGAAGGAAGGTAAGATCAAAAAGCACGAAAACGTGATTCTGACCGACCTGCCCGGTATTTATTCTCTTTCTCCCTATACTCCCGAAGAGGTGGTTGCAAGAAACTACTTAGTCGGTGAGCGTCCCGACGTCATTCTGAACATCGTGGACGGCTCAAATCTTGAGCGTAACCTGTATCTGACCACCCAGCTTGTTGAGCTTGGGATTCCCGTCGTGGTCACCATCAACATGATCGACGTGGTGCGCAAGAACGGCGACCAGCTGGATATTGACGCACTTTCCAAAAAGCTTGGTTGTCCTGTTGTGGAGATCTCGGCACTGAAGGGAACAGGCATTGACGAGGCTGCAGAGGTGGCAATAGCTGCCGCGGGCACAAAAGCTCCCGCGCCCTCGCACAATTTTTCGGGTGCCGTTGAGCACGCGATCGCACATATCGAGGAGGCGGCTGTGCACGGAATGCCCGAGGAGCAGCAGAGATGGTACGCCATCAAGATCTTTGAGCGCGACCGCATGGTGCTTGAGCAGCTTGCCATGCCCGCGGAAAAGGTGGCACATATCGAACACGATATCGTGATGGCCGAACAAGAGCTCGACGATGAATCCGAGAGCATCATCGCCAATGAGCGATATAATTACATTGCAACCCTGCTTTCGGGTTGCTACAAGAAAAAGAACACAAGCCGCATGACCGTATCCGACAAGATCGACAAGGTGGTCACCAACCGTATACTGGCATTGCCCATCTTCGTGGTCATCATGTTTCTTGTGTACTATATCTCGGTATCCACGGTTGGTACATGGGTGACCGACTTTACCAACGACGGCCTGTTTGGCGACGAATGGGCAGTGCCCGTGATCGGCGCGCAGAAATATAACGATGCAGTTGACTCTTATGCAGAGCAAAATCTGCTTGACCATGCAGTCATGACTCCCGTGCTGGAGCAGGCGCATGACGCCGGCGTTGTGGGCGCGGATGAGATCCTTGGCGCAGTACAAGACGGCGACCTCGGCGCGTTCGAAGAGGCTTACGGCTCTTATAACGATGCGCTGCTTGAGGCAGGCTACGACATTACATCTGATGCAGATGCGATCCTTGAAAATGCTCCCGCGATCGGAGATTACCGTATCATGGTGCCCGGCATTCCCGTGCTGGTGGAGTCGGGACTTGACGCCATCGGCTGTGCCGATTGGCTGCAGGCGCTGGTGCTTGACGGCATCGTGGGTGGTGTCGGCGCGGTGCTTGGCTTTGTGCCTCAGATGGTCGTGCTGTTCATTCTGCTTGCATTCTTGGAGGCTTGCGGCTACATGGCACGTATCGCATTTGTGCTGGACAGAATCTTCCGTCGCTTCGGTCTTTCGGGCAAGTCGTTTATCCCTATGCTGATCGGCACGGGCTGCGGCGTTCCCGGCATTATGGCCTCCCGTACCATTGAAAACGAAAAGGACCGCCGTATGACGGTCATCACAACCACCTTTATTCCTTGCGGTGCAAAGCTGCCCATCATCGCCATGATCGCAGGATCCTTGTTTGGCGGTGCATGGTGGATCGCACCCCTTGCATACTTTATCGGCATTGCAGCCGTCATCGTTTCGGGTATTATTCTTAAGAAGACCAAGCTGTTTTCGGGCGAAACCTCTCCCTTTGTCATGGAGCTGCCCGCATACCATTGGCCGACTCCCTCTAACATCTGGCACAGCGTCTGGGAGAGAACCTGGTCGTTTGTCAAGAAGGCAGGCACGGTCATTCTCCTGTCCGCCATTATCATCTGGGCAGGCTCGTCCTTCGGTTTTGTGGACGGTAAGTTCCTGTTTGACCCCGAAATGGATATGGCAAACAGTCTTTTGGGCATCGTGGGTAACGCGCTCAAGTGGATTTTTATCCCTCTGGGATTTGGCTCTATCGAAGCAACCGTGGCAACCTTTATGGGCCTGGTTGCAAAGGAAGAGGTCGTTGCAGTATTCGGCGTGCTTGACTTTGTCGGCATGACGCAGCTTGCGGGCTTCTCCTTCCTGATCTTCAATCTGCTCTGCGCTCCTTGCTTTGCAGCAATGGGTGCGATCAGAAGAGAAATGAACAGCGCAAAGTGGACTGCATTTGCAATCACTTATCAGTGCGTGTTCGCATACGCCGTATCCCTGATCATTTATCAGATCGGCTCCGCCTTTGCGGGTGATCTCAATATTGTGGGCCTGATCGCGGCATTGATTGTACTGGCCGTCGGTCTGTATTTCCTCCTGCGCCCCAACAAGTATGCCCCCAAGGCAAAGAAATCCAAGTAAATTCGAGGTAAGCTATGATAATTTTTGATTGGTTGATTGCCAATATCGGCACCATTTCGGTCGGCGTGATTGTACTGGTCGTAGTGGCGTTGGTCATTGCGCTAATGGCAAAGGACAAAAAGCAGGGAAAATCCTCCTGTGGTAATTCCTGCGCGTCCTGTCCCATGGCAGGCAAGTGCCACTCGGCAAAGCCCGATCAGAAATAAATGCAGAATGCAGAATTAAGGTTGAAAACCGCTCGCAAGAGCGGTTTTCTTCTTTTATGGCAAGCATGCGTGACTATTTTTCTTGACATCCAAAATGGAAAATGGTACAATAAAATCAGAAATCATTCAGAGGAGGTACTATCCATGAAACGAGATCCCGAGCAAATCCTGCGTGCCTATGAGGACGCAAAAAAGGTTTACGCCGCATACGGTGTGGACACCGATGCAGCCATTGAGATTTTTAAAACCATTCCGATCACGCTGCACAACTGGCAGGGCGACGATGTGGTAGGCTTTGAGAAGCACGAGGGCGTGCACTCCGAGAATCTTGTCACGGGCAATTATCCCGGCCGCGCAAGAAACGGCGACGAGATGCGCATGGATATTGATACCGCGTTTTCGTTCTCGCCCACAAAGCCGCGCGTGAATTTGCACTCCATGTACGGCGAGCCGGGAACCACCGAGAGAAATTTGCAGACCACCGAGGATTTCAGAGGTTGGATCGATTGGGCAAAGCAGCGCGGCTATGCCCTTGATTTCAACGTGTCCTTCTTTACGCATCCGCGCATGCTGGACGGCTGCTCCTTGGCAAGCCCCGATAAGGCGACGCGCGAATACTGGATCAAGGCCGGCAAGAGCGGCAGAGCCATTGCAAACGACATCGGCAAGGAGCTTGGCGAGGTTTGTATCAACAATATCTGGGTAC
The DNA here is from genome assembly GCA_045594445.1 of Eubacteriales bacterium. GTDB lineage: Bacteria > Bacillota > Clostridia > Oscillospirales > CAG-272 > SVQP01. Next base: position 4,199 of record JAZNYL010000069.1, on the reverse strand, counting down.
CCGACGGCACCAAGGACATCCCCGCAGACCGCTTTGCGTACCGTGCGCGTCTTGCCGACTCGCTGGACGAGATCCTTTCGGTGAATTACGATAAGGCAAACGTGCGCGACGTGCTGGAGGGTAAGTTGTTCGGCATTGGGACCGAGTGCTTTACGGTCGGCTCGCATGAATTCTATATCGCGTATGCCGCAACGCACGGCATCGGCGTTTGCATGGATACGGGGCATTATCATCCCACCGAGTCCATTGTGGATAAGATTTCGTCGGTATATCCTTATATTGATACGCTGCTTCTGCACATCAGCCGCGGCGTGCGCTGGGACAGTGACCACGTGCTGCTGCAGGGCGACGATCTGAGTGCCATCATGCAGCAGGTTGTGCGCGGTCATCTGTACGACTCTGGCAAGGTCTTTATGGGACTTGACTATTTTGACGCTACCGTCAACCGCGTGGCAGCTTGGGCGATCGGCCTGCGTGCTGCAGGTAAGGCGTTGCTTGACGCGCTGATTGAGCCGTATCCGCTCTTGCAAAAGGCAGAGATCGACGGCGACCTGACCGCGCGCCTTGCACTGCTGGATGAATTCCGCAATCTGCCGAGTAACGCGGTTTGGGATTACCTTTGCTACACGCGCGGCGTGCCCGTAGGTACCGAGTGGATCGATCAGCTCAAGGCATACGAAGCAAACGTACAGAGTAAACGTGGATAATATGGAAAACATTAAGATCAGCCAAATTTATATGGACGGCGGTAAGCTGGCAGGAGTCACGCGCCCCAACGCAACCGCCTCACATAATCCGACCTTTTCATGGTCGGTCTTGTCCGATGCGTTTGATAATAGGCAGCTGGCCTGCCGTGTCAGACTCTATGCGTATGATCCCGTTGCGTATGGGATCGCTGCCGATATGCCCGAGGATATGCTGCTTTGGGATAGCGGCTGGGTGGAAACCGAAAAACAGCGCATGAAATATTCGGGCAAGCCTCTTCCCGAAGGGAAAATGCTGGTTGTGGGTGTTCGCGTACGTGATGTTTTTGGAAACGAGAGCGGGGAAGCAAGCGAATACTTTGTAAATGGCCTGACCGATATGTCCTGTGCTTCCTGGATCACGCATCCTTCTGTCAAAAAGCGCGTGCCCACCTGCTTCCGCTGTGATTTTGTGCTTGCAGAAAAGCCGGTGGATGCGTGCTTGTACGTAGCTGGTATCGGATACCACGACGTCACAGTGAATGGCATGCGAATTGACGTGGCGCGCATGGATCCTGCACATACCAACTATAAAAAGCAGGTGCAGTATGCGATCATGACCGAACTTGATCAGGTTCTGAGGGCAGGAGAAAATGCGCTTGCCGTAGAGGTCGCAGATGGCTGGAGATACAATAATACCAAGATTTTTGACACCGTGTTTGCAGGTCGCCCCGTGGAATTTTTCGGGGATACCGCGCTGATTGCCAAGCTGGTACTGACCTTTGCGGACGGCAGTACGCAGACTATCGTGACCGATGATTCATGGCTTTGCGGACACGACGCCATTACCGACGTCAGCATTTTTGACGGGGAAACCTTTGACGCAAGATTGCACGATCCCGCGTGGATGCTGCCGCATGGTGGTAAGGATTTCGTGCAGGCGTTGGTCGTTCCTTCGCCCACGGAGCAGCTGATCCCCATGACGGTCGAGCCGATCATGGTGCAGGAGATTTATGAGCCGCAAAGCATGTTCATGCTGCGCCCGGGTACATATATCATTGATTTCGGGCAGAACATTGCAGGAGTCCCCGCCCTTGTTTTACCTAAGGGCATGCAAGCGGGACATACCGTCATCATGCGCATGGGCGAGATGCTGGACGAGGACGGCGGGCTCTACAATTTGCCGCTGCGTGACGCGGCACAGACCGATACCTATATTGCATCGGGCGACGGGCGTGATCTTGAGGTCTGGCAGCCCAAATTTACCTATCACGGCTTCCGATATGTAGAGCTGACCGGATATCCTTGCCCCGAGCGAGATGATATTACGGCATATGCGCTCTATACCGATATTGCCAAGGACAGCGATTTTGTCTGCGGCTCGGCATTGGTTTCCAAGCTGCACAGGAATGCCGTGCAGACCGAGAAATCCAATATCCATTCGATCCTGACCGACTGCCCGCAGCGCGACGAGCGCATGGGCTGGATGAACGACGCCACCGTGCGCTTTACCGCCACGCCATACAATTTCGATATCGGCCGCATTTTCCCCAAGGTGATCGGGGACATTCATGCAGAGCAGCGCGAGGACGGTGCATTTACCTGCTGCGCGCCCTTCCTTTTTGGGCAGTATCCCGCGGATCCCGTTTGCTCGTCCTTCCTGGTGGCAGGGGAGCAAACGCACCTGTTCTGCGACAATACCGAGCTGATTGAGCAGGCCTATCCTTGGTTTGAAGCATGGGAAAAGTCCTTGCTTGCGCGCAGTGACGATTATATCGTCAATTATACCTATTACGGCGACTGGGCAGGCCCTGCGTACGCTTGCCGCTCGTTTGAGGACGCAAACAGCGCCGTGACCGACGGACGCTTTATGTCCACGGGATTTTCGTACTATAACTGCGCAGCCTTGGCGCGCATGGCAAAGGTGCTGGGCAACGCAGATAAGCAAGCCGAGTACGAGGAATTGGCGGACAAGATCAAGACCGCCATGCTGAAAAAATGGTGGAACGCCGAAACTGCCCAAATGGCAGGCGGCTCGCAGGCCTCGCAGGCGTTCTCCTTGTGGTTGGGCATTATCCCCGAGGCTGATTGCCAAAGAGCGGCGGACGTCATGGTAAACGATCTGCGCGAGCGGGGTTACAAGTTCACTACGGGCAACCTCTGCACGCTTTACATGCTGGAAATGTTGGCAAAATACGGCTACGTGGACGACGCGTGGGAGATTCTGACAAGCGAGGAATACCCCTCGTACGGCTACATGATCCAGAACGAGGCGACCACCGTCTGGGAGCGCTTTGAACTCAAAAAAGAGGATGGCATGAACTCGCATAACCATCCCATGTACGCGTCTGTGGATAAGTGGCTGTACAGCACGCTGTGCGGCATCAAGCCCACGGCCCCCGGATGCGCCGAATTTGAGATCGCACCGCATTATCCGAAAAAGCTGCTCTCCGCACAAGCCCACGTGGATACAATCAAAGGGCAGGTGAGTGTGCGTTGGGTGCGCCGCTTCGGACATATCGCGCTTTACGTCACCGTGCCGTTTGGCACAACTACAAAAATCCGCTTGCCCGACCGCACCGAGACGGTAGGCAGCGGCTCGTATACCTATCAATGGGATATATAAGGAGGTTTCTATGAAAAAAGTCGTATTATTGGGTGACTCTATCCGCGAGATCGGCTACGGCCCTGTCGTACCCGCACTTTTGGGCGAGGATTACGAGGTATGGCAGCCGCCGGAAAACTGCCGCTTTGCGCTGTATACGCTGCGCATGACCTATGATTATCGCCCCTTTATGGAGGGTGCGGACGTCATTCATTGGAATAACGGCCTTTGGGACGTGTGCCAGCTTTGGGAGGACGGCCCGTTTACCTCGCTTGAAAATTATTGCGATACCATGGTCAGAATCGCCCGTATTCTCAAGGGCTACGCCAAGACGGTCATTTTTGCGACAACCACGCCGCCCGACTCCGAGATGCCGGGCCACGATCCCGCAAGACTTGCCGCTTACAACAAGGCGGTGACCGAAAGACTGCAGGCCGAGGGCATTGTCATCAACGATCTTTTCTCAACCATCAATGCCGACATCCCCGCCTATATCTGCCCGGATCACATCCACCTCTCCGAGCAAGGGATCAAGGTCGCCGCAAAACAGGTCGCGGATTGCATTAAGAAGTACGCGTAAGCAAACCAATTCTCGTAGGGCGGGGGCTTGCTCCCTCAGTGCGCCTATCCCCCTCGTGTCATCCTGAGCGGAGAAAACATCCCGTGTGGATGTTTTCGTAGTCGAACTTTCAAAAATCTGCAACAAATTGCTGATTTTTGAAAGGCAAAACGCTTGCAGCGTTTTGAGGATCTACGAGGGGCAACATCATTCGCCCGTAAATCCCGACACTGCGTGTCGCGCTCCGCGTTCGACTCCACTTCGTTCCGCTCAGGATGACACGGGCAGGGCTGCGCATCATAAAAACCGAAAGCAGAAGCCATCAAAGACTTCTGCTTTTTCGTTATTTTCC
>JAZNYL010000068.1:0-17216 GCA_045594445.1 Eubacteriales bacterium | reverse complement strand
GAGATCACCACCGAGGCTCCCACCACTGAGGAACAGACCGAGGCTCCCACCGAAGAGGTGACCGAGGCTGAAAAGTCCGGCTGCGGCAGCATCGTAGCTGCTCCCGTTGTTGCTTTCATCGCAATGCTCGGCGTTGCTTTTGTGGCAAAGAAGAAGGATTGATTTCCATTATTTAATAAAAAAAGCAGCCCGATCGGGCGTGCAAAATTAGCGGGATGAGAATAAAAAATGGGCTGCTTCATTTGAGGCAGCCCTGTTTTCAAACAAAAAAATATAGAGTTGCAGCAGGCGCTGGCGATCACTGATCGCCCCTACAACTGTGTGTGTTGGGGTTTTACAATACTAAAACCTCAACGGTTGTGCCGTAGGGGCGATCAGTGATCGCCAGCGCCTGCTGCAACTAATCAAAAAAATAAACAAATAAGGACTGCATCCGTGTGATACAGTCCTTGTTTTGTGCGGATTTCACCGCTAATTTTGCACGCCAATGGGGCTGTTTTTTTATATTTTGATCAATCGTAATCGTAGCCGTAGGCTTCGTAGATCTTTTTGAGCTCGCGGATGGTCAGCTTTTCGTTCTTGGTGATCTCCTTCACGATCGAAGGGCTCTTGGAGTTGAGCGCAGTCTGAATGATGCTTGCGCAGGGCAGCACTGTATGGAAGAAATGCGAGTAGCCAAAGTCAAATACCTTGTGGCGGATGATGATGTCGATCATTTCTGCCGACTCGGGATCGCGTGCGGTTTTGGACTTGGCAACCTTGTCGTACAGCGTGTCGGTCACCATGTAGTAAGAGGAAGAAGCCAGCGCCTCCATCATGTAACCCGTGATCTTGAGGTCGTAATTGCTAAGGCTCTTGGGAACAACGGCCACGGAAGCCGAGCCGTTGACAAAGCTGAGGTAATCCTCCTGCTTTTCATCGTACTTGGGCTGGGGCAGAATACCGAAATCGTTTTCCATGTCGCGCATATTGACGGCAGCACCCAGATAGCCTGCAAAGAAAAGCGCTCTTCCTTGCTTAAAAATATCGCGGGGAGCGGCGTCCAGCGTTTGGTTGCTCAGATACTCGATAACCTTGACGTGGAAGGCCTGCTGCGTGATCAGCAGCTCGTAAATCTTTTCGTATACCTCCTGGAGTCTGTCGGTGTTGGCTTGGTATTTGGGCAGATGCCGGTCGTCAAAGGTGAACATGGTGCAGCCCGAGCCGAAATAGAAGTTGTAATCGCAGTCCAGCGACCAACCGGTCAGACCGTAAAAGTCCTCGGTGTAGTTGATCTTACCGTCACCGTTGAGGTCCTTGTTCTGATCCTTGGTCAGCTCCAACAGGTCATCTAAGGTCCATGTACCCGCTCTTGCATCGTCGTAGGGGTATTCCCATCCGCGCTCGTCAAAGAGGTTCTTGTTAAAAATGATGGTTGCAGAAATCAGCATGGTGCTGGGCAACAGGTCACCGCAAACCAAGAACATACTGTCGCCGAACATAAAGCCGTTTTTGCAATCCTGGTCCCACCAGGGATTGTCAAAATTCACGTAATCCAGATCTGTCAGCGTGTAAAGATTACCGCCAAGAGCTAAGTTGGTGCATGCATCCACCATGTGCTGATAGACGAGGTGGTATTCACCCGCACCTGCGGAAACGTCCATTTTCACGTTCTCGCTCAGCGAAGCATAATCTGCATTGTGAATGTTGTTGAGCTTGACGCCAAGGTGGTTCTGCAGCGCGTCGTTTCTTCTGTAAACCGCATCCTCCAAGGGATCGGAGGAGCTTTCCTCGGGGCCAAGATCCTCGGTCTTCATGCTCAGAATCGAGAATTCTTCGCCACTTAAGTCTACCGAAGGATCAAGATCTGCGCTGATCCAGGTCTCGGTTTCTTCATTGGTCTGCGAGGACTCTTGCTCTTTGGGATTGTCAACGCAGCCCGCAAGCAGGGCAAGCAGCATGATCGCGCATAAGGAGTAAATCAAAGTACGTTTGAACATTGTGAATACATCCTTTCTTCTTTTTCTTTACGTAATCAGTATAGCACAGAAAATGAGCAGAATCCAATGCATATATGACAAGGAATGAGCAAAGTTTAACTTATTTAAATGAAAGGGGCTTGATATTATCCGTATTTTAATAAAAAGAAAGCTCTTACGTTGGTAAGAGCTTTCTTGGTATATTTGGATTGATAATCACTTATACCAGCGCAAAGGCATAGATCTTGGCGTGTCCCTTGGTATGGAAGACAAGGTTGGTCTGGAAGAAGGGTTTATCAATGGCGGAGATATCGATCTCATACATTTTTCTTGTGCCGTCGCCCGTCAGCTTGAAGGGAACTTCCGTCCAAGAGCAGGGAGAGCCCTTGCGGTCGGGCGTCGTGGTCTTGCCGTAAGTGCGGACACCGACCACGCCCTCAATCTCGCCGCCGTCAAATGCGGCGTCCAGCAAGATCTTTTGGCATTCGCCCTTAGATACGTAGATAAAGGGCGAGCAAAGCCATACATCGGGGGCAAAATCGAAATCCAGGCAATCCTGGTTTCCAAATCCCTTATCCGTGGTATTGTGATAACAGAAATTTTGGCGGTCCTTACTAAAATCAAATCTTCTGTGATCAACCTTGGCGTCAAGCTCCAGGGCAGTTTTGCGGATGGATGCAAGATCGCCCACGATCAGCGAGAAACGGAAGGTGTAGACGATGTTATGATCGAGAATGACTCTTGTGGTGGGGCTGACGGTAGCGGTCTGAAAATCCTTGGCGCTGCCTATGCCCATGCGTTCCACGCCGCCTGCAAAGCCACCGACGGCACCGCAGGTGTGCGGATTGTAAACGCCAAGACCGTAGTCGTTGTCATCCACCAAAGCCACCCAGCTCTCGGGATAAAGCATAAATTCGGAGGGCCAGCTGCGATCGGTATGCTTGTTGACGATATCGGTCAGCTTGCCGCCCGTGCCGGGTTGCTCACCCACGTAGGAGACAAGACGGTAGTATTCGCCGTTGGTATAAACAGCGGGGAGCTCCTGTCCGCAGGCGGGGTATTGCGTTTGATCGGCGCGATTGTTATTGAGGCGAGCGGTTACGTTGACGGTTTTGCCGTCAAGCGTGTACCAAAGCTCAAAGGTGCAATCTCCGGGGACGTTATTGAGCGCCCACTGCATGGGGATGCACTTGACGTACAGCGTATTTCCTTCCGCCTTATGCAGGGTCAGCTTTGCGCGGTTAAAGAAGCAATCTCCCGTTTGGATGGGATTCCAGCCGGTGTGCGTCCAGTGTTTACCCATTTCGGTTCCTTCGGGATGAAAGGGGACAGGGCCCGAATAGAAGGATAGCTGCACCTGTCTGCCCCAGTCTGCGCTGTTGATCAGATTGTTTTTACCATGCTCGGCAAGATAGGTGACCGTGCCGCCAAGGGCCGTATTGATACCGAATTTGATATATTCATTCTCAATATAAAATACGTTATCGTCAAGTATCTTGTGATCTTCGGCTTCTGCCAAGTAATGAGGATTGTTACCCATGGTGATACTCCCGTATCAATAATCGCTCGTGCCAACGCCGCCCGAGACGATGGCGATACCCGAGGAGGTACCGATTCTGTCTGCGCCGGCTTCGATCATAGCCATAGCGGCCTCGTAGGTCTTAACGCCGCCGGATGCCTTGATCTGCACGCCTTCGGTGACGTTGTTTTTCATGATGGTCACAGCCTCAACCGTAGCCGCACCGGGGTTGACGCCTGTGCAGGTCTTGACAAAGTGCGCGCCTGCGCGGCAAGCGATCTGTGTTGCCAGTGCGATCTCCTCGTCGGTCAAAAGCCCGGTCTCGATGATGACCTTGACCGTTTTGCCCTGAGCTGCAGCCACGACTGCGGCAATGTCAGCGCAAACGTAGTCGGTGTCTCTGTCCTTGAGCTTGCCTACGTTGATGACCATGTCAAATTCATCGCAGCCGTCGCGATAAGCAGCCTTGGTCTCCTCTACCTTGATGGCGGTGACGTTCTTGCCAAGAGGGAAGCCGATAACCGTGCAGGTCATAACGTCGGTGTCCTTTAAGAGGCTGTGTGCCAAGGCAACGTCCGCGGGATTGACGCAGACCGATGCAAAATGATGCTCGGCAGCTTCTGCGCAGAGCTTCTCGATATCTGCAGCGGTGGCAAAGGGCTTGAGGTTGGTATGGTCAATGTATTTGTTGATGGGTTTCATAGCAATCTCCTTTAAATTTATTAAGTCCAGTATAGCATAATGTGCTTTATCTGTCAAGTTTGTTATTGACAAAAAAAGGGGAATATGTTATGATGGAGGTGTAATCAAAAATATACGCGGAGGATATTATGAAAAGACAGCTTTCCCTTGTTTTAGCGCTGATCCTTTGCCTGTCTCTACTCGCAGCAATGGTTGCGTGCGATAACGGCCAGGATCCCGCCACCACCACCGAGGCACCCACCGAGGCACCCACCGAAGCTGAAACCGAAGCACCCACCACCGAGGCTGAAACCGAGCCTGAAACCGAATCCCAGCCTGAAGAGACCACGCAGAACGCTGCGGATCAGCCCATTGAAGGCGCGATCAACATCGCAAGCGCAGAGGATCTGATCGCTTGGGCGAACACCATTCACGTTGAGGGCGCAGAGTATTACGAGGTGACCGTAAACTTTATTGCGGACATTGACCTTGCAGGCCACAACTGGATTCCGATCGACGGCGGATACCTGGATTGCGTCACCTTCGAGGGCAACGGTCACACCATCAAGAACATGACCATCGAGGGCACGGATGAGCCCATCCCCGATATCATGCATAGCTTCCCCTACGGCTTTGGCTTTATCCAGAACGCCGAGTATGACCTGACCTTCAAGAATCTGACCTTTGAGAACGTCAACATTACCGCATGGGAGCGTCACGTCGGCGTATTTGTCGGTAACGTATACGGCAACGCATGGCTGACCTTTGAAAACTGCCACGTCAACAACTTTAATCTGAACGGCTGGCCGGATTACAACAACCAGGATAAGGAAGCAGGCGGTCACCCCATTGCATTCCGCGTTGCAGGCTTTGTTGGCGGCGTATTCGCAGGCACCATGGAATTCACCGATTGCACGGTCAAGGAAGGCAAGATGTCCGGCTTCCATAACCTTGCAGGCTTTGTGGGCTACGATGCAACCGGTGGCGTCAACGCTGATTGCTTTACCAACTGCCACGTGGAGAACGTTGAAATGACCTTCTCCTACTGCCAGTCCGATTCCTACACCGCCGATATGCCCAGAAAGTTCGTCAGCGTATTCTATAACGCAAACGACTGGGTAGACAACATCGACGATTTCGACGAGACAGGCAATACCTTCAAGGGCATTTACTTCATCGACTACACCGATCCCGATTCGGTTTACGAGCCCACCAATTTCCGCAGCTGGACCTACGAGGAAGCACATCCTTAAGATAAAAAAACCGAAAGTCGCAAGGCTTTCGGTTTTTTTATCAATGCAGAATGCAGAATTGCGGTAGAAAAGCCTTGCGTTTGCAAGGCTTTTCCAATTTGGATTACATTTTTTGCGCGCTTAGTGCACGAACTCCTCGTAGATAGCTCGAACGGCAGTGATGTACTCGTCGTCGGCAACGCCCACGATGATGTTGAGCTCGGAGGAGCCCTGGTCGATCATGCGGATGTTGATGCCCTTGGATGCCAGCGCGTCGAATACGCGCGCAGCAGTACCCTTGGCCTTGACCATACCGCGGCCCACGACTGCAACCAGCGCCATATCGTCCTCAATGGTCACGCTGTCGGGGGAAACCGTGCGGCAGATGGCCTGCAGGATTCTCTCGCGCTTGCCTTCCAGAGATGCGGTCGAGGTGACCACCGACATGGTGTCGATGCCCGAGGGAAGATGCTCGAACGAAATGCCGTTTTCCTCCAAGATCTCCAGCACCTTGCGGCCAAAACCGACCTCGGCGTTCATCATGTCCTTTTCAATGTTGATAACCGAGAATTCCTTTTTGCCCGCAATACCCGTAATCACGCGCTCGGTGTCGTACTGCGTGGTGGACGCCACGATCATGGTGCCGCGATCCTCGGGGCGGTTGGTGTTGCGGATATTGATGGGAATGCCCGCGGAGCGAACGGGGAACACAGCGTCCTCGTGCAGCACGGTTGCGCCCATGTAGGAAAGCTCGCGCAGCTCACGGTAGGTAATAATATCAATGGTGCAGGGATCTTTGACGATGCGGGGGTCGGTCATTAAGAAGCCCGAAACGTCGGTCCAGTTTTCGTAAAGCGTTGCACCCGCAGCGCGCGCCACGATCGAGCCCGTAATATCCGAGCCGCCGCGCGAGAAGGTCTTGACCGTGCCGTTTGCGGCGCAGCCGTAAAATCCGGGGATGACGGCGTGACGATAGTGCGCCAGCTCAGCGGAAAGCACGCGGTCTGTCTTTTCCTGGTCAAAGGTACCGTTCTCCTTGAAGAAGATGACGTTTTCGGCGTCAATGAAAGGGAAGCCGAGGTATTTTGCCAGAATCAGGCCGGAGAGATATTCGCCGCGGCTTGCTACGTAGTCTCTGCCGGGACGGTGCAGCATGGCGTTTTTGATATATTCATATTCACCCGAAAGGTCGAAATCCAATCCCAGCTCGCGGATGATGCTGTTGTAGCGCTCGGTGATGTTTGCATAGTAAGCATCCACCTCCTGCATACTCTTTTTCTCGCGGATCATCTGATAGCAGGTATAGAGCATATCCGTGACCTTGACGTCGTCGGAAAAGCGCTTACCGGGAGCGCTGGGAACTACGTATCTGCGTGCGGGATCTGCCTTGACGATGGCAGCAACCTTTTTGAAGTGCTCGGCGTCTGCCAAGGACGAGCCGCCGAATTTAACAACTTTGATAGACATGGGAAAACTCCTGTAATAAAAATAAGGGGGCAGACCCCAAAAGCGTCTGCCCTAATATTATATGAATTATTTGTCGCTCTGTCAAGTGCTTGCGCACAGGTTTTTGTCGCAAGTGAGCGAATTTGTGTATCATTGGGGATTTTGGCCCTCAAAGTGCGGCGGTTTGTGTCCGTGCGGTGGCCGGGGCGGCGTTTCAATGGCGTCCTGCTCGCCAAGGTAACGCTTGGCCTGCGTGGAGAAAAGCTCAAAGTAACGGCCCTTTTTATCCATGAGTGCGCGGTGGTCGCCCTCCTCGATCACGCGACCGTATTCCATGACCAGAATTTTGGTTGCCACGGTGGCGCTGGAGAGGCGGTGCGAGACGAAAATGGTAGTCTTATCGGCGCGCAGACGGTCGAATTGGTTAAAGATCTCCTGCTCGGCCATGGGGTCCAGCGAAGCGGTGGGCTCGTCCAATATCAGCACGTCCGAGGTGCTGTAAAAGGCGCGCGCAATGGCCAGCTTTTGCCATTGACCGATCGAGAGCTCGGTGCCATCCGGCTCAAAATAACGCATCAGCGCGGTGTCGTAGCCACCCGGCAGTTTGGAGATATACTCGTCCGCGTTGGACTTTTCGGCCGCCTCGCGGATCTTTTGCGCGTCGGGGGAAATATAGACGTCACCGAACGAAATGTTCTCTGAAACGCTGACCGCGTATTTGCCGAAGTCCTGGAAAATGATGCCGAACATCTTGTAAAGATCCTCTACGTCGTATTCGCGCAGATCTCTGCCGTCCAGCAGAATTCTGCCCTCTGTCGGATCGTAAAGGCGAGTCAGCAGCTTGATCAGCGTGGTTTTACCGGCACCGTTCAGACCAACCAGCACCAGCGTCTCGCCCGGGCGGATAGTAACGCAAACGTCGTCCAGCACGCGGCGATCGGAGCCGGGATAGCAAAAGCTGACGTGCTCGAATACAATGGTGTGTGCGCTGCCGTGATTGACGCGTGCAGGCGCGGGGGTCGGGCATTCCGCGGTCGGCTCGGGCAGCACGGGAACGACTGTCTGCTTTTCCTTGATAAAGGCGATCAGGTTGTCAATAAACAGCGTGCCCTCGTAGATATGCGCCGAAATGGTGATCAGCGAGGCAATGCAGCCGCTGACCGACATGAGCGAATTGGTGTAAAGGGAATAGTCACCGATCAGCATCTGACCGAGAAATACGCGGTAGGCGATCAGTGCAAAGAACACGAAATATGCGCCGTTGGTGACGATATTGATGATCAGATATCCCACGTTCTCGCGCAGAATCAAACTGCGAAGCCCTGCAAAATACTTGTCAAACGTGGTGCGGTAACGACCGATAAAGGTATCGGACAAATGGAACAGACGCACCTCCTTGACAAGGTCCTTGTTGACCATGAGATCGGAGTAGTAATTCATCTGTCTGCGATCCTTGGAGCGGCGGCGGATGTAATCGAAGTTCTTGCGTCTGTAATAGAAATTGACGATGGCGGTGGGGATGGCCAGAAGCGACATGACCAGCGCAGCGATCCACATATCGGGAATGATGACCAGCGTGACGATATACGAGATCAGCTGAATGACCGTGGTAATGACCGAGAAGGTGGAGGACAGGATCTGGATCGGTCTGTGTCCTGCCTCGCGGTTGGCGTTTTCCAGCTTTTCGTAAAATTCGGGCAGGTCAAAGGAGGCAAGATCCAGGTCCTTGGCCTTTTCCATGATCATGATTTTGATCTGCTTGACCACCAGCTCGCCGCCGATACGCGTTACGGCGTTGTTGATAAGCGAGACCACCGAGGCGATCACGCGCAGCACAAACGAAAGCAGCACCAGCGAAAATACCAGCGAGGCCAACAGCACGGCATCGCTGTTACCCTCCACCACCGTGACGATGGCCTTCCAGGGCAGAACCTGCCAGAAGCCGGATACCTCTGCACCCGAGGCTGCAAGGGTATAGGCGCTTTGCAGCGCGTTGAGAATGGCGCTGGAGACGTGCAGGCTCAGAATGGGGAGCACGCCCTGCAAAAGTGCAATGGCGGACATGGCCAGCATGATCCAGGGCGCAGTTTTCCAAACGATGCCGAAAATATAGAAAAGCCTTCCAAAGAAGCCACGTAACAGAGTAGTCAGGTAAGAGGGAACCTGCCGCAGCGAGGTTGGCTTTGGCACGCTCGGTTTTTTGCGATCACCCGGGAATGCACCGGGAGGGGGACCCATCATACGCATCTCACTTCCTTACTTTACGGATATATAGCCATTATATCATGAAACCGTTGCATTTTCAAGGAAAATGCGTTTTTGAATGTAAACTTTTTTTCTTGACTTGATTTATGGCCAAGAATGCGTTAAAATATATACAGATGATACTTTGAGAGGTACGTATATGAAATACAGTTTCTTTCCTGCCGATATTCTTCTCCCCGATTTTTCCGAGCACGAGGCTTATTTGTGGGCAGTCGTTGCCTGCGATCAGTTCACCAGCGAGCCCGAATACTGGGAGGCCGTTGCACGCAAGGTGGGCGATGCGCCTTCCACCTTGCACATGATTTTGCCCGAGGTATATCTTGGCGAGCAGGCGGAACGCATTCCGCGCATCAACGCCGCCATGGATCAGTGCCTTGCCGAGGTACTGCACGAGCATAAGGATTGCATGATCTACGTGCGCCGTCAGCAATCGGACAGCACCATCCGACAGGGAATCGTTGGCTTGATCGACTTGGAGGAATACGATTATCACAAGGGCTCCCAAACGCTGATCCGCGCCACTGAGGGCACGGTGCTGGAGCGCATTCCGCCCCGCGTGGAGGTGCGCCGCAACGCGTGCTTGGAAATGCCGCACGTTATGCTGCTGATCGACGATCCCGCGCATACCGTGATGCCGCTGGCGCACAGCCTTTGCGAGCAGGAGTCCGCGTACGCCTTCCGACTCATGATCGGCGGTGGTGAGATCTGCGGTTTCCGCATTCCTGCCTCTCGCTGCGAGAGCATTCAAAGGGCCATGCAGGCGCTGGTGACCGAGGATCAGATGCAGGCACGCTACGGGCAAGAGGGCTTGGCACCTCTGCTGTTCGCGGTGGGCGACGGTAACCACTCGCTGGCCACCGCCAAGGCTTGCTACGAGGAGCTGAAGCAAAAGCTGGGCGATGCAGCACTTGAGCACCCCGCGCGCTACGCGCTTTGCGAGGTGGTCAATCTGCACGACGAATCCTTGCATTTTGAGCCCATCTATCGCGTGCTGTTCGGTGTGGATCCCGAGGCGGTCATGGCCGAGTTTGAAGCCTATGCGGGCAGTCTGCAGGGAAGTGCGGAGGCACAAAAGGTCACCTTCCTTTGGGGTGAGAACACTAAGGAGATCTGCATCGAGCATCCCGAAAAGCAGCTGACCGTGGGCACGGTGCAGGATTTTGCGGACGCATATCTTGCCGCGCATCCCGAGGTGGAGATCGACTATATTCACGGAGAAAAAGCGCTTGCAACGCTCAGCAAGCCCGAGCATACGCTTGGCTTGATGTTTGACGGCATGCACAAGGACGAATTGTTCCGTACCGTGATTTTCGACGGCGCGCTCCCCAGAAAGACCTTCTCGATGGGGCACGCCAAGGACAAGAGATATTACCTGGAAGCAAGAAAAATCAGTCGTTGAGAGGAGACAGTATGAGGCTTTTACATTGTGCGGATATCCATCTGGATTCGGTCATGGAATCCAATCTGTCGCCCGAGCAGGCCAAGGAGCGCAAAAGAGAGCTGCTGGTCGGCTTTGCGGATATGGTACGCTACGGTGCCGAGCACGACGTGCGCGGCGTGTTGATCGCGGGCGATTTGTTTGACGGTGCATCCTGCGCCAAGCGCACCAGAACCTACGTGCTTGAGCTTATGGCGCAGTATCCGCAAATTGAGTTTTATTATCTTTCGGGCAATCACGACGAGGGCGAGGTCGGTTTTACCGATTCCAAAACGCCGTTGCCCGAGAATCTGCACGTCTTTACCGATGCATGGCAGGAATACAGAATGGACGAGGTCAGCATCTGGGGCTGCATCGATCCCTGTACCAAGGAGGCTTACGACGCGCTCTCTCCCGATCCGGCGCGCGTCAATATTGCCATGCTGCACGGGCAGATCTACGAATCGGACACCCGCTTTGACGCAGGCGTCAATCTGCGTGCGCTGGCGGATAAAAATCTGGACTATCTGGCGCTTGGCCATATCCATACCTTCCGCATCGATACCCTGGATTCCCGCGGTACGTATTGCTATTCCGGCTGTCCCGAGGGCAGAGGCTTTGACGAATGCGGCACTAAGGGCTTTGTCATGCTGGATATTGACGAGAGTGGAAAGGTCACGGCGCAATTCGTTTCCTTGGCCCGTCGCAAATGCCACGTCTTTTCGGTAGACGTCTCTGCTTGTGACAGTCTGCTTTTACTGGAGCAGACCGTGCTGCTGGCTTGTGGCGCGGCCGCTGCGCAGGATCTGGTCAAGGTGGAGCTTGTGGGCAGCGTTGCACCCGACACCTGCCATGATGCCTCCTACGTGGCAAGCGTGCTTGCAGAACGCTTTTATTTCGCCAAGGTGTACGATAAAACCAAGCTGAGCATCCGCGCCGAGGATTACCGTAACGATATTTCGCTCAAGGGCGAGTTCGTGCGCTTGGTGCTGGCGTCCGATCTGGACGAGGAGGTCAAAATGCAGGTCATTGAAAAGGGCATCCGTGCGCTTGGCGGCGAGGAGGTGGACGCATGAAGCTGATCCGACTCTACGTAGCAGGCTTTGGCAACCTGCAGGACTATTCTTATGAATTTACCGATGGCGTCAACGTCATTGCAGCCCCCAACGGTTGGGGGAAGAGCACCTTTGCGGCCTTTTTGCGCAGTATGTTCTACGGGCTTGGAGATTCCCGCGCGCGCAGCGTGGCCGAAAATCCCCGCAAACGCTATACCCCTTGGGCAGGCGGCAGCTTTGGCGGCAATCTGGAATTTGAGGCAAACGGAAAGCAATACCGCATTGAACGCTTTTTCGGCGCAAAGGAGAGCGAGGATACGTTTTCTTTGTACGCGCTGGATACGGGAAAGGTGTGCGGTGATTACAGCGAAAGGATCGGCGAGGAGCTGTTTGGTATCGACGCGGACGGCTTTAGCCGCACCGTATATATGGATGCCTCGGCACATATTCACGGTAAGGTGGATAAATCGGCCAACAACAGCATCAACACCAAGCTCAATAATCTCTTGGAGGCCGAAAACGACCTCGGCAATTACGAGCAGGCTCTGGACGCGCTGATCAAGCGCAAGCGTTACTATAAAACCACGGGTGAGCGCGGCGAGATCTATGCGGGTGAGCGACGCCTTTTGGAGCTGCAAAGACAAATTGAGGTGTGCGCCGCGCAAAAGGCGCAGGCGCAGCAGCTGGATCGCGAGATCGCGCAGCTCGGCCCCATCGTGGCGCAAAGCGAGCAGGAGATGCAGCAGCTGCAGCGCGAGCTGACGCAGGCAGTCAGCCAGAAGGAGAAAAGAACCGTGCTGGAGGCCTACAGCCGTATGCGCAGCGAAATATCTGCTGCCAAGCGCGAGGCGGACGCCATTGCAGCGCAGTTTGAGGGCGAGCTTCCCACGCTTTCCGAGGCAGAGCAGCACCAGCTGCTGGCAGGTCAGCTGACTACGCTTTCGGGCAGAGCGCAGCAGATGCAGAGTGACACGGGCCTCAAGGAAACGATTGCGGCACTTGCCCCCACCTTCAAAAACGGCGTAACGCCGATTGCCGAGATCAACGAGGCACTTGCTCTTTGCGACGAGCTCAAGAGCATTGAGGATAAGATCAATAAGCACAAGGTGCTGGCGGATTCACTGCAGGATCAGGCAGACGCTATGGGTGATCTCACACCTCCCAAGGCGAGCACGCAGGGCAGAAAAGCCGTTGCGGGCAAGGTGTTCGGTGTGGTTTTAGCATCTCTTTCGGTTGTTTTGCTGATCGTGGCAGCCGTGATGCTGCTGAGCAGCCGTATCGTTCTCGGTATTATCAGCGGAATTGGCGGCGTTGCTATGCTGGGACTTGCGGTATTCGTGCTGCTGAGTGCCATAAGCGCGGCGCAGCTTTCGGGCAGATCCAAGCGCGCAGCCGATACAGCCTTTAAGATTGAAACCAAGCGTAGACTGCTGGAGGAGCGTGAAAAGGAATTGGGCATGGCGCAGGAATACAGAGAGCGCTATACCGACAAGGCGGCCGTGCTCGTGGAGCTTGCGCAAAAGCACGCACTCAAGGTGGACAACGGTTACATAGCCGCGCTGACCGCGCTGCGCCACAATACCGAGCAATATCTGCGCCTTTGCGAGCAGCAGAGGGCAAAGGATGAGCTTTACGGGGAGATTCTGGCAGAGGCTGATGAGATCTGGGATCGCATCAGCACCTTCCTTGGTCGCTGGAATCAGCCCTTTGATCGCTCGGATTGCGCGTTTGTGCTGGCCGAGATGCGCACCGTGCTTGTGGACTTGCAAAGACGCCGCGAGGATATTGCGCAAAAGGAGAGTGCCGCGCGCAAGTTTGCACTGGAAAACAACGTGCGCAGCCTTGCAGAATCGGGCGGAAGCGACCAAGAGCCCAAGGACCCCGAGGAGATCTCGGCCAAGTGGGAGCTGAGCCAGCAGAAGTATAAGGAGCAGAGCGCACGGTACAGCGCACTTGTGCAGCAGGCCGAGGCACTTTACGAGTCCGCGGATGCCTACGGTGCTCTGGTTGCTGAGCAGCAGGCCTTGCAGGATACGCTGCAGGTGCAAAACGCCAATTACAATGCGATAGCTCTGGCGGAAAAATATCTGGTTATGGCAAGGGAAAACCTTTCCTCCCGCTATCTGGATAAAATGCAGAACGCCTTTGTGAGCCGTATGCAGCAAATGGGCGGTGAGCAGATGAAATTCACCATGGATACGGATTTCGGTATCATGCTCATGGAAAAGGGCAAGAGCCGCAGCATTGAATATCTGAGCAGCGGATGGAGAGACATGGTGGGATTTTGCCTGCGCCTTTCCTTGGCGGATGGCCTTTTCGAGCAGCAAAAGCCCTGTCTTGTGCTGGATGATCCGTTTGTATATCTGGATCGCGAGCACGCCGAGGCCGCACGCAGATTGATGAGTGCACTTGAAGACGAATATCAGATTATTTATCTGACCTGCAGGGAATAATTGTGAATAAAATATAGAAACAGGTGTTTTGATATGGCAAATATAATCATCGTTGGCGCAGGTGTGGCCGGACTTACGGCCGGCATTTATGCGCAAATGCATGGACATCACGCAACCATCTATGAGAGACACTCTAAGGCCGGAGGAAACCTGACCGGCTGGGATCGCCACGGCTATCACATTGATAATTGCATCCATTGGCTCACGGGAACCAACCCCGTTACCGACTTCTATCAAATGTGGGTAGACCTTGGCGTGCTGGGCGAAGGCATCGAGGTGCATCAGCCCGAGAATCTTTACACGTATCAAGATAGCCAAGGCCGGCAGCTCTCGCTCAATAAAAGCACCGATCAGCTCAAGCGGGATATGCTCCGGGCATCTCCGGAGGATAAACGGGAGATTTTGGGCCTGATCCACGCTATGCGATCGGTACAGAAGCTGCAGGATATGGGAGGCAAGGACTGCAATCGACGCAGCAACGCGTTGGAAAAGCTGTTTTCGGCACCCGATCTGGTCAAGTACTACAAGTACAGCATCGGAGATCTGGCTAAGCGCTTCAAAAGCCCCTTGATCTCCGAGTTCTTGCTGTCGTTTATGCCCGAGCAATTCAGCGCGCTTGCGCTGATCATGGTGTTCTCCACCTTTACGGGCAAAAACGGCGGTATCCCGAAGGGCGTTTCCTGCGCTATGGCAGACCGTATGGTTGAGCGGTTTCTCTCGCTTGGCGGTGAGCTGCATCTCAAAAACGGCGTTCAGAAAATCCCTGCCATGGATGAGAGCTCTTGGGAAGATGAACTGCGGTTTAACCGGGGCTTTGATAAGAAAAAGATCCCGGAGCAGAGAGTCGAGTGGGTTACGCTTGACGACGGTACGGATGTGTTTGCCGATTACGTGATCGTCACACCGGACCCCCTCATTGTATTCACCAAACTGATGCGCCCCGTCCGTATGCCAGAAAAGCTGTTTGCACAGTATTCAGATAGGGACATGATCCGCTATTCTGCCACGCACTGCGCCTTTGCTTATGACGGAGAGGACGTAGGCTTTACGGGAGATATGGTATTTGAAGTGCCGGAGCAGTACAGAGAGCTGCTTTGCAGCAAATATCTGATGATGCGCGAATTTTCGCACGAAAAGAGCTTTGCCCCTGCAGGCAAAAGCATCATTCAGACCATGGCGTATTGCTTGTCGAACGACGCAAATTCGCTGATGGAATTGTATCGCGATAAGGCCGCTTACGACGAATATAAGCAAAGCATGGCACGTGCGGTTGAAGAAATCATCTGCGAGCGTATGCCCGCACTTAAGGGCAAAATTACCTGCATCGATACCTGGACGCCTGCCACGTATCATCGTTTCGTGGGTTCCGATATCGGCGCGTTTATGAGCTTTATCATGCCCGCAGGCGCAGTTCCGTCAATGCTTTCGGGCGAGATTGAGGGGGTTGAAAACGTCGTGTTGGCTACGCAATGGCAAATGGCCCCCGGTGGCCTGCCTATCGCTGCCACCGCAGGCATCAATGCAATCAAGCTGATTGATAAAAAAGAAAAGAAAAAGTAGAGAAAAGACGAGCGAACGCTCGTCTTTTCTTGATTTAATTCTCACCGCTCGGCACGCTGATTTCGGTGTCTCTGGAGAAGGGTGCTCCGATCACGGGGAGGCTTTCATCGTCAAACGAAATGGGCTGTGCGTACATAAATCGTCCGATCTCACCAGCGTCGGGGGTTGCCATACCGTGATAAGCGATCCACGTCTCGCTGCTATCAGGGGAAGAGAAGAAGGTGCAGTGCCCAACGCCGTAAACCTCGTTGGCAGCAGAGAAAATTGGCTTTTTCTTCTTATCCCAGTTGGAATGATCCATCAAATTTTCGGGGGAGAAGTCCACGCCTGTGTATTCGATCAAGCCAAGGCAGTAGTATTCCGACCAGCATCCGCTTGCCGAATAGATCAGCGAGAGCTTACCGTTGTGGCAGAGAAATACGGGACCTTCGTTGACTCGCTCGTCCTTACCATCGGTTTTACCTCTTCGCTCCCATCCGTAGAGAGGGTAGGAAAGGCGCATACGCCGATTTGATATCGTCCAAGGATCTTCCATAACGGCCAGCGTGATGACCTGTCCCTTATCCGAGGAAAACTCGGAAAATGCGGTGTAGAGCGTGTCGGATGCCTCGTCGTAGAATACGGTCTGGTCAATCGCCAACAGATCAGGATCGGTAAAGCCCTTATATACGTAGTCGCTCCAGGGGTCGGATGTGGTGGATTCCAGACACATCATGCGGATCGAGAAAAAGTCAAATGGCTTGGTGGCGTCGCTGAAATATATGTACCAGCGGTCGGTTGCGGGATTGTAGTGCAGCTCGGGTGCCCAAATGGAGGTGCAGGTTGCGGCACCGCTGCTACCCTCAAGAACAGTTCTTTTTTCATCGCGCACGACGGTTTCAAGGGATTTGCTGCGATAAAGATTGATGCTGAAAACCTCTGTGCAAACGGCATAGTAGTAGCCGTCATGGTAGACCAAGCAAGGATCGGGAGCAGAGACGTCGGAAAGAGGATTTTGGAAGGTTTTCATAGGCTGCGCCTCGCTTTCTGCCTCGGTTTCGGGCAAGTTTGTTGTCACGGATTCGGCTTCGCTTACAAGGGAATCGGTGGAGTTCGGCTGTTTTTGCGATGCGTCCTGATCGCATGAAACGAGCAGGAGCAAGCACGCCAAAAATAGAAAGGTCAGTCGTTTTTTCATAAAAACCTCCGAAGACGCATATACTATATTAAGTTGAGTATAGCATGGACGGGAGAGTTTGTCAAGGAAAAGGGAGGTACCCGGACGCGCAAAAAAAGAATTTTCACTTTTTTTCAAAAAGGGGTTGACAAAGCTGAAAACGAATGCTATAATATATGAGTCCTTTGAAAAGGCCATGCTTGAACGCCGGTGTGGCGGAACAGGCAGACGCCCGGGACTTAAAATCCCGTGATACGAGAGTATCGTACCGGTTCGACCCCGGTCACCGGCACCAAGCGGGAAAATTCAATATCGCAGAGTAGAGCAGCCTGGTAGCTCGTCGGGCTCATAACCCGGAGGTCGAGTGGTTCAAATCCCTCCTCTGCACCCAAAAAGAGAAGGAACGCAACAGCGTTCCTTCTCTTTTTTGGTGCAGAGCCGAGGCTTGTGCCTCGTGGGCTCCTAATCTCTTAC